>CAVHNA010000061.1:0-13099 GCA_963637205.1 Bacteroidaceae bacterium | reverse complement strand
CGCGCCTCCTATTGGGCGCATTTCTTGCTTTGGCAAGCGTCTCCTTCGTCGCCGAACGGGTGCGAATGCACCTCCCACGTTCTGCGAGGGTGCGGCTCAGATGACAATCTTGCTCTTGTGGTAGTTGTCCCTGAAGGCCGTGGGCGAGCAGCCCTTCTTCTTCTTGAAAATACGGTTGAAGTTGCTGATGTTGTTGAAGCCGCACTCGTAGCAGATCTCGGCCACGTTGGTGGTGGTGTCCACGAGCAGGCGCGCGGCGTGGCCCAGACGGATGTCTATGATGTAGTCCGACACCGTCTTGCCGGTGCGCATACGGAAGAATCGGCTGAACGCCGCCGGCGTCATGCCCGCGATGTCGGAAAGGCTCTTGAGGCGTATCTCCTTCTTGTAATTTTTGTCGATGTACTCCTCCACATTGCGCACGCGCTTGCTCTCTGGGGCGTTCTTGACATTGGCGAACGACTTGCTGGCCAGCAGATGATAGTTGTCCTGGAGAGACAGTTCGTAGAGAATCTCCAGGAGGCTGAGGACACGGTAGAAGCCGGGCTGCGAGCTGGTGATGTGCGTGAGCTTGCCGTAGAGCTCCATGATGGCTGGTAGCTCGAAGGCTATGCCGCGCTTGGCGTTCTCAAACAAGGCGCGGAGGCTGCTCAACTGGTTCTTGGCCAGGAACTGCTCGCCGAGGAGGTCCTGCGGAAACTGTATCGTTATCTCGTGTATGGAGTTGCTCTGGCAGTCGTACTGGTCCCAGGTGTGCTCCAATCCGCTTCCCACAAGCACCAAGTCGTACTTGCCGAGCACCTCCATGGAGTCTCCCACTATACGGCGCGCGCCGTCGCAGTTCTCCACGAAGTTGAGTTCCATCTCCTCGTGCTTGTGCAGGGGGTACGTGAACGCTTCCTTGTCCCTGTCCATCATGTAGAAACAATCCTTCTCTGAAAGAGGTGAGACCTCCGTAATCACCTTCTTGGCGACTTCCTCCTTTTTCGCGGTCTTTTTCTGTTCGTTACTCATTTGCGCTGTGTGTATGTGACGTTATACTCTGTTTTTTTAGTGGGGGCGTACGCCTTTGCGGGGCATACGCCTTTGCGGGATCTGACGCCATTGCAGGGAGGCCAGACACCGTCAGCGTACGGACGGAGCCGCATTCTCCTCCACGACGAACAACTTGTCGTTGCGGCGCACCTTCACTCCGCCAGTGGAGACGCTTACCCTGGTGCCTTGCAGTCCCTCCTGCACGGAGCCGTTGTCGTCGTGTATCTCCGCCGCAGTGAGATGGAGCGCGCCTGTGGTGGGACCGGTGACGAGGATGTGCGCGCCCACCTTGAGGGGGCAGGCCTCTATCTTGAACTCGGCTACTCCGAGCTTGCCGAAATAGCGCGTCACCTTGCCGCAGTACACCTTGCGCTCCGTGGCCGCCGACCCGGGCTGCGTGGTGTACTCCATGATGGTCTGCCCCTGGTAATAGCCGTCCCAGAAGCCGCGGTTGAAGACCCTGGAGAGCCGCTCGTCCCACGCGTCCTTCTTCTCCTCCGTGAAAGTGCCGTCCATCACGGCGGTGATGGCCTCGCGGTAGCACCTGACCACAGTGTCCACGTACTCGGGGCCGCGCGCACGTCCCTCTATCTTGAAGACACGCACACCGCACTCCAGCATGCGGTCTATGAAGCGGATGGTCTTGAGGTCGCGCGGCGACATTATATACTTGTTCTCTATGTCGAGCTCAGTGCCCGTCTCCACGTCGCGCACGGTGTACCTGCGGCGGCAGAGCTGCATGCACTCGCCGCGGTTGGCGCTGCGTCCCCAGTTGCTCTGGCTGAGGTAGCACTTGCCGCTGACCGCCATGCACAAGGCACCGTGGCAGAACATCTCTATGCGCACCTGCCGTCCACTGGGGCCGCAGATGTTGTCCTCGCGTATCTGCCGGTATATGTCCGCCACCTGGTCCATGTTCAGCTCGCGCGCCAGCACCACCACGTCGGCGAACCGCGCGTAGAAGCGCAGGGCCTCGACGTTGCTGATGTTGAGCTGCGTGGAAAGGTGCACCTCCTGCCCTATCCTGTTGCAATAGCTCATCACGGCGATGTCGCTGGCTATGACGGCGCTGATGCCGGCAGCCTTGGCGGCATCGAGTATGGTGCGCATGAGCGGAAGGTCCTCGCCGTAGATGATGGTGTTGACGGTGAGGTAGCTCTTCACTCCGCACCTGCGGCACTCCTCCGCTATGCGCTTGAGGTCGTCTATGCTGAACGTACACGCCGAGTGGGAACGCATGTTGAGGTTCTCTATGCCGAAATACACGCTGTCCGCTCCGGCGCGCAGCGCGGCGGCGAGGCACTCGGGAGAACCCACCGGTGCCATTATCTCGGGTCTGATGTCTGTGTCTGTATTCATTCTTCTTCTTGATGTAGTGAGTTGTCGCCACCCTGTGTGGCAAGCCAGCGCTTCAGCGTAGCGCGTATGTCCTCCAGGATGGAGAACAGTTCGTCCACGGTCTCCGCCCTCAGCATCTTGATGCGTGTGGGGCGGAAGTCGGGTATGCCCTTGAAAACGGGAGTGGCGGCCAGATGGCGCCGCACATGCAGGATGCCACGGTACTCACCCACCCTCTCCACGGACACGAGAACCTGACGCTTGAGGATGTCTATCTTGTCGTCCAGAGTGAGCGACACGTCCGGACAAGTGATTTCCCGGAATATCCAAGGCCGCCCGAACGTGGCCCTGCCTATCATCACCGCATCCACCCCGTAGAGGCGGAAACACTCCCCGGCCTTCTCAGCGGAGTCCACGTCGCCGTTGCCTATAATCGGAATCTCTATCGCGGGGCAGGCCTTCACCTCGCCTATCAGATTCCAGTCCGCCTCGCCAGTGTACATCTGCGCCCTGGTGCGTCCGTGTATGGTGAGAGCCTTTATGCCGCAGTCCTGCAGCCGCTCCGCCAGGTCTACTATGAAGGGCCGTCCGTCCGGCAGATACAGGGACGAAGAGTCCCACGCCAGACGCGTCTTCACCGTGACGGGCACCTCGGGAACAGCCTTCACCACAGCCTGCACTATGGAAAGCAGACGCGGCACGTCCTGCAACATGCCACTCCCGGCTCCCTTGCCTGCCACTTTCTTCACGGGACAACCGAAGTTGAGGTCAAGAACGTCGGGATGAGCCTGATCCACCACTATGCGAGCCGCCTCGCTCACCGTGTCGGCGTCCTTGCCGTATATCTGTATCGCCACGGGGCGCTCGTCGGGGCAGACCTCCAGCTTCTCCAGACTCTTGTTCACCTTACGCACGAGGGCGTCGCTGGAGACGAATTCGGAATACACCATGGCGCATCCCATCTGCCGGCAGAGCAGACGGAAGCCGATGTCCGTGACATCCTCCATGGGTGCCAACAGCACAGGCTTGTCGCCCAGGTCTACGTTTCCTATCTTCAAACTAATGCGGATTACTGGTCCTACAACACTATCCTTGCTTTGCCTTGAACGCCAGAGCGTAGAGCTTCATCTGCTTGAGCATGGCCAGAAGACCGTTGCTCCGCGTGGGGGAGAGGTGCTCCCTGAGCCCTATGCGCTCTATGAAGTAAAGGTCTGCGCCGAGTATCTCCTGCGGCGTGTGACCGCTGAGCACGCGTATGAGCAGCGCCACGATGCCTTTGACTATGAGGGCGTCGCTCTCGGCGCGGAACACCACGTTGCCACCCTCCATGTCGGCCTGCAGCCATACACGGCTCTGGCAACCGTCTATGAGGTTCTGCTCCGTCTTGTAAGCCTCATCCAAAGGGGGCTGGTCGCTTCCCAAGTCTATGAGAAGCTGGTAACGGTCCATCCAGTCGGTAAAGTCGGAAAACTCTTCTATTATCTCGTCTTGTGTCTCGTTGATTGTCATAAGTTGTCGTTGTATATGAGTTGTAACACAGTCTGCCCCACAGCCTCCAGGACGTTGGGGTCTATATTCTCAGGCGTATCCTGCACCGTATGCCACGTGGGGCCGAAGCTGCTGGGTCCGTCGGTGAAGTACGGCACTATGTCGAGACACGGTACGCGGGCTATGCAGTTGACGTTTATATGGTCGTCTATGAGCGACGCACCGTCGGTAAGCGGAAAATAGTGTCCGTAGCCCAACTGCTGCGCCAAGTACCACACCATCTCCACCACGGGACCGGCGTACGACACGCTGGCCTGCTCGCGGGGGAAGACACAGCCTCTGCCGCCCACCATGTCCAGAAGGATGCCGAAGCGTGCCTTGTATCCGTTCTCGAACGCCTGCGTGGCCCAATAGTAAGAGCCGAGACACCAGGTGTCGCTGGTGCTCTCCTCCGTCTCAGCCCACTGCGGAGTGCCCATATCCTCCGCGTCGAAGCACACGAAATCTATTCCCGTGCGGACAGGCTGCTGCTGGAGCAGACGGCACAGCTCCAACATCACGGCCACTCCGCTGGCACCGTCGTTGGCACCCAGCACCGGCGTATGGTGATTCTTCTCGTCTGGGTCGTTGTCGGCCCACGGACGGCTGTCCCAATGTGCACAGAACATGATTCTGTCCTTGTTCTCCGGGTTTATGCTCGCCACTATGTTCACCGCATCGCACTTGCTCTTGTCCCATAGCGTCACCGTGCACGGCTGCATCTCCACGGACGCTCCGTACTCCCTGAAACGGGACGCAATGTACTCCGCACAGTTTTTCGACTCCTCTGTACCCGTGACGCGCGGGCCGAACGCACACTGAGCTTCTATATGCTTCATGGCGCTGTCAGCACAGAACGTCGGGCACTCCGCCATGGGCAGGGTGTCTTCCTTCTTGTCGCCTCCCGAGCCACATGCCGCAAAGGCTACCGTCAACAGACACAACGCCAGTGTGTGAAACCATTTTTCCCTTTTCATTGTCATTTGTATGTTTTTTCAGTTCTTGTTCCTTATCGTTATCCCTATCGTCTTTCTCTCCTGCGCCTTATATATATAATGGTACATACGTGCGGCATCACCCCTGCACCTGACTCATGACGCGAAGGAAGTTGGCTCCCCAGAGCTTCTTCAGCTGACATTCGTCAAAGCCGTTCTCCATAAGCCTCCGGGTGATGTTGATGACATCAGAAGCCGAAGCGGCACCACGGACACCGCCATCGCCGTCGAAGTCGGAACCAATGCCCACATGGTCGATACCCATCACGTCCACGGCGTGCCTTATATGCCGCACAAAGTCGAGCACCGTGGCCTCGCCGCCATCGCGAAGGAAACCGTGATAGAGGGTGACCTGCATCACTCCGCCTTTCGCCTTGAGGGCAAGCATTTGGTCGTCTGTCAGATTGCGTGGATGGTTGCACAACGCCCTGCAGCAGCTGTGCGTACAGACCACCGGACGCTCGCTCACCTGCAGAGTGTCGTAGAAGGTGGACTCCGCCGCATGACTCAAGTCCACCATCATGCCGAGCCTGTTCATTTCCCTTACCACTTCCCTGCCGAACGCACTGAGGCCTCCGTGCTCCGCATTGCCCTTGGCGGAGTCGCAAATGTCGTTGTCGCCATTGTGACAGAGAGTCATATACACCACTCCCCTCTTGCGGAAATGGTCCAACAAGGAAAGGTCTTTGCCTATGGCGTAACCGTTCTCTATGCCTATCATAACAGCTTTCCTGCCCTGTTCCTTGAGCCGCGACAGGTCGTCGGGAGTGTAGGCCAACCCCACTTGCGCACTGTTGGCGGACACCATATTCTCTATACCCGTAATGAGATTGTCCGCCTTGGCGGTAGCGGCGGCCAAGGATGCGGCGTCTCGTTCTCCCTGGCACAGATAAGCGGCCATCACCACCGCGTCAAGGCGGCCGTCCTTCATCTTAGGCAAGTCCATCAGCACCTTGCCGGTGCGCTGTGCGAACATGTCAGGCGAGTAGCCTTCCGCAAAAAACATGGGTGTGTCGCAGTGACTGTCTATGGACAACATGCCGGCATGTATCCTCTTCACCTCCATGAACGACGATGCCTGACCTACAAGCCATTCAAAGACGGGCATCATGGACACGTCTCCACCGGTGACGAAGCATTCCGGATGCCACTGCACTCCTAGTATGCCTTTGTATTCGGTACTCTCAATGGCTTCCACCACTCCATCAGCGGCACGCGCGGACACTCTGAGACGGCAGCCCGGCTCGTTTACCGCCTGATGATGGAAGGAGTTTACGGCAAAACGCCCTCCTCTCTCATGAAAGATGCTGTCAAGCACGCTTCCCTTTTCAACCGATACACTGTGCGAAGCCGCCCAGCGAGGCATCTGCTGAGTATGCTTAATCAAGGGCGCATCCGTGTACTGGCTGTCGAGATCCTGATACACGCTGCCGCCCAAAGCGAGCGCAATGACCTGCATTCCGCGGCATATCCCCAGTATGGGAATCTGTCTGTGATACGCTTCACGCACCAACAGGAGTTCGGCCTCATCGCGGAGAGGGTCCACGGAATGGAGCCCGGGCAAAGGCTCTTCGCCGAAAGCGAGAGGATTAACATCGCCTCCACCTGTCAGCATCAACGCATCTATACGGTCAAGCGTCTGGCAGAGGGTCTCCTTCTCCGTATACGAAGGTATAACCAAAGGAACACCGCCCGCCTTGACCACGGACATATAGTATCCATGGGCCAACTCACATCCGTTGTCAGACGAATTGGCGACAATACCTATTACAGGTTTCCGTATGGAAAGGGTTTCGTTCATTCTTCCTCCTGCAAAGATACGGGACAGGATTCCTCATGCTGCAAGCCGATGGGAACTTCTTTCTTGATGCTCTGCTTGAGGGATATCAGCGTCTCTGTGGAGACCACGCCGGGTATTTCCTGCAGACAGTTGTTGAGAAGTTCCATCAGATGCGCATTGTCTCTGGCGTAGAGTTTTACCAGCATGGTGTACGGACCTGTGGTGAAATGGCACTCCACTATCTCAGGGATTTTCATGAATTCTTCCACCACGTGCTTGTACATGGAGCCGCGCTCAAGGGTGATGCCTATGTACGTGCAGGTGCTGTAACCCAGGCTTACGGGGTTGACATGGTATCCCGAGCCCACTATCACGCCCATGTCTATCAGACGCTGCACGCGCTGGTGTATGGCCGCACGACTCACATTGCATTCCGCAGCCACGTCCTTGAACGGAATTCTGGCGTTGCAGGATATGATTTCAAGTATTTTCTTGTCAAGCTTATCTATCTTTTCCATATCGTTTTACTGTTGGATTTAATACATTTGCATGGCAAAATTAAACAAAATATTCTGCATTTGCTTTCTTTTTGCTAAAAAAAGACACCAAAGCTACTCTTTGATGTCTTTTTCCTAACAATATGATTTGCGTTTCTACGCTACTCCATGCTACTTGACTATCTCCAACAATTCCACTGTAAATACGAGACAGCTGAAAGGAGGTATGTTACCCTGTTCGCGGTCGCCGTAAGCCAAGTCGTAAGGCAGATAGAGTTCCCACTTGCTGCCCACCGGCATCATGCAGAGAGCCTCCGTCCAGCCCTTGATGACCTGATTGACGGGGAATGTGGAGGGCTTGTTGCGCTTGTAGGAGCTGTCAAACTCCTTGCCGTCAATCAGATGCCCTACGTAATGTACCTTCACCTTGTCGGTAGCCTGCGGAATCTCTCCGGCGCCAGCCACCAGGACTTTGTACTGCAGTCCACTCGGAGTGGTCTGTACGCTGTCCTTCTTGGCGTTCTGCTTCAGGTACTCTTCCCCGGCTATGCGGTTGGCCCCGTACTTCTTCTCCATGTTCACCCTGTGGTAGTATTCCATCTGCTTCTTCACCACAGTTTGGGCACTATCCATGGAAATGGCGGCATTGGCTCCGGACACTCCGTCCTGGAATCCCTGTATGAAGAGAGCCTTGTTGAGCAGGTCGACGCTGTCGTTCACTTGCTTCGAGGCGTTAGGATAAACCTGCGACTCCAGCTGTTCGCGTATCTCCGTTCCGGCCAGACGCGCTTTCTGCTTCTTGTCCTCCTCGTTGAGTGTCTGCTTCTGCAAGCCCTCCACGAACTCGGCCATGTAAGTGGTGTCCACGCCCAAACGCTGAGCGAGATATTGCTTAAGGCCGTTGGCGTTAGCCTTGCCGAACATGTAGCTGAAAGTGTCTATGGAGACGGTGTCCACCTTCTCCACAGGAGCCTTCGCCTTCTTACTTTTCTTCTTGTTCGTCTTGCCAGCTACGGACAAGCTGCAGCACAGAACAAAAGACAACGCTATAAGAAATGTCTTCTTCATGTCCCAGACTTACTTCTCATCCTTCTTTCCTACACTCAGAAGCTCAATCTTGAAGATGAGGCAAGAGAATGGAGTTATCTTGCCGGTCTCACGCTCTCCGTAAGCCTGGTCCTGAGGAATATACACCATCCATGTAGAACCTACAGGCATGTGGGTGAGAGCCTTTGACCAACCGGGGATAACCTGGTTGCAACGAAACGAGGCACTTTCACCACGCTTATAAGAGCTGTCGAAGATGGTGTCGTTGATGAGCTTGCCCTCATAGTTCACCGTCACAAGGCTGGTGTCTGTGGGAATCTGGCCGTCGCCTTCCTCCAGCACTTCATAGAATATGCCGTCACCGAGCGGCTTGACGCCTTCCTTCTTGGCTACGTTGGCCATATACTCCTCGCAAGCCTTCTTGTTGTCACCGTAGGTCTCTTCCAGATGTGCGGCCTTCACGGTACGCATCTTTTCTTCAGCTGTCTTGACGGCCTCAGACACTGCCATCACGTTCTCCTCGTTCTTGGTTCCTGCCACAAAGCCTGCCACAAAGTTGGCCACACTGATGGTCTTCACGCTGTCCTCTCCAAAGAGCTCGTAGTTGATACCTTTCACTATCTGCTGGCTCACCTGCTGGCCAATCTGTATACCTGCGTAGTAAGCGGCTTTCTTCTTGTCGTCGCCGGCGTTGACTCCGTCGTTGATACCCTTGATAAACTCGTCGATGTATGTAGTGTCCACGCCCATACGCTGAGACACATACTCCTTGAGTCCCTGAGACTGCGACATACCCACTGCATAGCTCAGAGTGTCAATGTCATTTTTCATGTTGGCCTTGGGAGTACCTTGTCCGCAAGATGCCATGACGGCAGCCAAAGCGACGGCTGCGATAATAGAATACTTTTTCATGTCTTTAATATTATCTATTTCTATTGAATGTTTGTTTCTGCTTCCCTGAACGGTTTGCGGAGCCTCGGCTCAGAGCACTTTTATGAGTTCCACGTCGAAGACCAGCGTGCTGTACGGTGGAATCTGCGCTCCGGCTCCTCTCTCGCCGTACGCCAGCAGGTAAGGTATGTGGAAGCGGTACTTGGCGCCCTCTTTCATCAGCTGCACGCCTTCCGTCCATCCGGGTATCACCTGGTTCAGCCCGAAGTCGGCGGGCTCGCCGCGCTTGTAGCTGCTGTCGAACACCGTGCCGTCCAGCAGACGTCCCTCGTAATGGCAACGCACCTTGTCCGTGGCCTTTGGACTCTTGCCGTTGCCCTCGGCCAGCACCTCGTACTGCAGTCCGCTCTTGGTCTGCGTCACGCCGCTGCGCTTGGCGTTCTCCTCCAGATAGACCTTACCTTCTGCGATAGCCTTCTGCGACTGTTCTTTTTCCTTCTTCTGAAAATACTCGTTCAGCATCTTCTGAGCCTCTGTGCTGGTCATGGCAAGCTCGCGGCCGGACATCACGTCCTCTATGCTCCTGGAGAAATCCTCCACGGAGAAGTTTTCTATGCCCATGCTCTTAAGCTGGTGGCCTATGCCGAGACCCAAAGCGTAACTGATTTTATCCATGTCTGATAACTGTATATTTAAATTGCGGTGCAAAATTAAGCAAATTTATTCATCCGCAAGTCATTCGTTCTGTTTTTTTTGTATTTTCGCGCATCATAACAAACATCTGCCAACCATGGATATAGTAATTCTTACAGGAGCCGGCATGAGTGCGGAGAGCGGCATCAGCACGTTCCGCGACAACGGCGGGCTATGGGACAAGTACAACGTGGAGGACGTGGCCACGCCTGAAGGGTGGAAGCGCGACCCCGAGATGGTAACCGAGTTTTACAACGAGCGCAGACGGCAGCTGCTGCAGGCCGAACCTTGCGAGGGACACCGCCTGGTGGCGGCACTGGAAGCCGAGCACAGCGTCACCGTGATAACGCAAAACGTGGACGACCTGCATGAGAGGGCAGGGAGCACCAACGTGATACACCTGCACGGCGAGCTGATGAAGGTGACGAGCAGCTTGTCGCCCAACGACCCGCGGTATATACGCACGCTGGACGCCGACCACGTGGACGTGAAGATGGGCGACCTCGCCGCCGACGGCAGCCAGGTGCGACCGTTCATAGTTTGGTTCGGCGAGGCCGTGCCGGAGATAGAGAAGGCGGCGCAGGTGTGCAGCGAGGCCGACCTGTTCATCATCATAGGCACCAGCCTCAACGTCTACCCGGCGGCAGGGCTCACCATGTACGTGCCGGAGAGGGCGCCCATCTACCTGATAGACCCCAAGCCGGTGAACTGGAACAGCAGCCGCCGCTTCCGCCACATCATGAAGGGCGCAAGCGAGGGGATGAAGGAGCTGACGGACGAACTGCTGAAGAAGTGACGGACTAAGCGGACACGAACGACGGACAAACACAAAACATCACAAGGGAACATGAAAAGTCTCACCATAAGATGCCGCAACAACGGCAAGAAGATAGACGTGCCTCTCGGCAGCTCGCTATACGAGGCATACGCCATAGCCGGGCTCAACATGGATTTCGGGCCGGTATGCGCCACGGTAAACAACAAGGTGCAGGGCATGAACTTCAGGCTCTACAACAACAAGGACGTGGAGTTCCTCTCGCTGCGGTCGCACGGCGGCATGCTGACGTACACCCGCACGCTGTTCTTCATCCTCGCCAAGGCCGTGGAGAACCTCTTCCCCGACGGACGGCTCCTCATTGAAGCCTCCGTGTCGCACGGCTACTTCTGCGAGCTGAGGATAGGGCGCACCGTGGAAGAGGCCGACGCAGAAGCCCTGAAGAGCGAGATGGAGAACATCATAGCCGCCGACATTCCCATACACCGCATACAGTGCCCCGTGGAGGACGCCGTGGAGATGTTCCGCCGGCGAGGGATGACCAGCAAGGTGCAGCTTCTGGAGAGCCTCGACAGACTCTACACCAACTACTACGAGATGGGCGGATACGTGGACTACTTCTACGGCTGCCTGCTCACCAGCTCCAGCCAGGTGCACCTGTTCGACCTCCGGCACTTCGACGACGGCCTGCTGCTGCGCGCTCCCTCGGCGGAAGACCCGTCCAGGCTCGGCGAGGCGGTGGCGCAGGAGAAGATGCTGGAAGCCATAAAGGAGCACAACAGATGGCAGGAGATACTGGGAGTGAGGACCGTGGGGGAGTTCAACAAGGCTATACTCGCCGGCAAGGCGGCGGACCTCATCAACGTCAGCGAGGCACTGCAGGAGAAGAAGCTGTCCGACATCACCGACCGCATAGTGGAGCGCAAGGCCAGGCTCGTGCTGATAGCCGGACCCAGCAGCAGCGGCAAGACCACCACAGCCAAGCGTCTGGCCACGCTGCTGATGGCGTGCGGACTGAGACCGCATCCCCTCAGCACGGACGACTACTTCGTGAACCGCACCGACACGCCCAAGGACGAGAACGGGGAATACGACTTCGAGTGCATCGGGGCCGTGGACACGGACTTGTTCAACCGGCAGATGAACGCGTTGCTCAGCGGAGAGGAGGTGGAGCTGCCGCGCTACGACTTCCACACCGGCAAGCGCGTCTACGAGGGACGGAAGCTCCGCATCGGGAAGGACGACATAGTGATACTGGAGGGCACGCACGCCCTCAACCCCACCCTTACGGCGCAGGTGCCCGACAGCCAGAAGTTCCGCATCTACGCGGCACCGCTCACCGCCATCAGGCTCGACGACCACAACCACATCCCCACCGAGGACATCCGGCTGCTGCGGCGCATACTGCGCGACTATAAGTACCGCGGCTTCTCCGCCGTCGACACCATCAAGCGTTGCCCCAGCCTGAAAGCCGGCGAGGAGAAATGGATATACCCCTACCAGGAACTCGCCGACGCCACCTTCAACAGCGCGCTGCTCTACGAGCTGGGAGTGATAAAGGACAGCGTGACGCACATACTGGAGCAGGTGCCCGAGAAAGCCACCGAGTACGCCGAGAGCAGCCGACTGCGCAAGTTCCTGCAATACTTCCGCAGCGTGCCTGACAGCCAGGTGCCGCCCACCTCGCTGCTCCGCGAGTTCGCCGGGGGAAGCTCATTCAAATACTGAAAAGAAACATACACATATTATCTATATATTATATATGGACACACTGGAAGAAAGACTGAAGGCGAGCGGCGTCAGGCCCACCGCCATGCGACTGCTCGTGTACCGCGAGCTCTGCATCTCGCATCACCCCGTATCGCTGAAGGAGATGGAGGAGCGGCTGGTCACCGCCGACCGCAGCACCATATTCCGCACCCTGGAGCTGCTCCTCTGCCACCGCCTGGCGCACGGCATCAACGACGGCAGCGGCACGCAGAAATACGAGGCGTGCCACGGACACGGGGCGTGCACGCCCGAAGACCACCATCCGCACTTCCGCTGCGTGCAGTGCCAGCGGACGTTCTGCCTGGAAGAGACGCACGTCCCCACCGTGCCGCTCCCCGAAGGATTCGTGGCCCTCTCCGTCAACCACGTCATCAGCGGGCTCTGTCCCGACTGCCGCAAGACCATTGACAGGAAGAGGTGACACCGCCGCCGGCCACGACAGCCGGAACAAAGCGAGGCTTGCGCCTGCGGAACCGTCCCACAAGGACACCGCAGGCGCAAGTGCGTTATAGACAAAGCCGAGCGCATCGCCGCCCACCCTGTAGGAGGAGCGTTTGAGACAAATGCGAACCCTTGAATGAAACCGCCGATAAACACTCGCGCATAAACCGAAGCAAGGGCGCATTTCTTGCTCTGGCAAGCGTCTCCTTCGTCGCCGAGCGGACGCAAATGCGCCTCCTACCGACGCCATAATACCGAAAACCATTTTACTGTCAATGTTTGCGAACAACAGTCATTTGCAAAATGGCAT
>CAVHNA010000060.1:0-13177 GCA_963637205.1 Bacteroidaceae bacterium | reverse complement strand
AAAATGAAGATAGCAGAAATATTGCAGCGCATGTCTGTGGCGGAAGAGGAGAACGCCGTTCTCCTCTTCCGCGAGGGCATGTTCTGGAGAGCGTATTCGCGCGGAGCCATAGCTCCGTGCGAATACGTGCATCCGTTCAAGGTCTCCAGTCACGTTGTATGAAATGTGGGGTTTGTTGTACGAAATGAAATATTTCCCCCTCGGTGTCGTATGTATCCTCATTTGTGAAATAAGCGGACGGAAAATTTTGATATAAACGAAATAGTCCCTACCTTTACGCCATGAAAGGCGGTGTAGCCTTTGCAATTGAAGATTCTAAAACGACACACATTGAATACTATGGCAAAGAACAGACATGACGTCAGAGCGAAGATACTCTTGCTGATGGTTGCCGCACTGTGGCAGAGTGCCTGCATGGCGGCATTGAGGGTGAGCGGACTCAGAGTAGAGAACATGTCCTGCCCTAAGGCGGTGGAGAGCTTCTCTCCGAGATTCTCCTGGGTGAACGAGAGCCTTGCCGAAGAGAGAGGGCAGAGGCAGACGGCATACCGTATAGTGGTGGCAGAGGACACGGAGGCACTGGGACAGGGACGTTATGTATGGGACAGCGGAAAAAGAAAGTCTGCCGAAAGTACATATATACAATACGACGGCGAAGGGCTGAAGCCCCTTGCCACATACTACTGGAAGGTGATGACATGGGACCGTAAGGGAAAAGCTTCCGAGTGGAGTGAGGTCTCGCGGTGGACGATGGGATTGCCGGGCAACCAGTGGACGGCTCGCTGGATAGAGTCCAAGGAATATGACGGACGTGCTCCTCTGTTCCGGAAGTCGTTCCGTGTAAGGGGAAAAGTGAAGAGCGCAAAGGTGGTGGTGAGTGGCCTCGGTTATCACGAGCTGTATGTCAATGGCGTGCGTGTCGGTGACGAGCAGTTGGTACCCAACATTTCCAACTACACCAAGCGTTACGATTTGGACAAGTATGCCATAGCCATCTCCGACGACTTCAATGCCTACAGAGTGCTATACCTTGGACACGACGTTACGTCCAATATCCGTGAGGGTGAGAATGTCGTCGGTGTGGTACTGGGCAACGGCTTCTACGCCTTAGACAAGCCTGGGGCTGGCAGTCCGTTTGGCCGTCCTTGTCTGCGTCTGCAGATGGTTCTCACATACGCCGACGGTACCACGGAAACCGTGACAACCGACGGCACATGGCAGACACGTCCGTCGGCTATAATGGTCAATGGAGTGCATACTGGCGAGCTGTACGATGCCAGACAGGAGACTGAAGGCTGGTGTACGACGGAAGCCACGGAACAGGGGTGGGACAACGCCATGGAAATGAAGGGACCTGACGGCAGGATGACTGCGCAGACATCGCCTTCGGACCGAATCTCGGAGGTCTTGCGCCCGGAATCTTTCACCAAGACAGGAGACAAGACATACGAGGTGGACTTCGGAAAGGAGGTCTCAGGATGGATACGTCTGAACGGCATCACAGGCAAGGCCGGCGACACCGTGCGTGTGGACTTTGAATGCGAGTCGCCGCAAGGAATACAGCGATACGTGATGAAAGGCGACGCTATGGAGGACTATTCGCCACGCTTCACGTGGTTCGTGTTCCGTAAGGCGCGCATCACAGGAGTTGACCTCTCCAGGGACAACGTGGAGGCAGAAGCCGTGAACACGGACGTCAAGCCGGACAGTGAGTTTGAATGTTCCAACCCGCTTTTCAACCGTATACGCGATATCTGGATGCTTTCCCAGCGTGACAACATGCACGGCTGCACTCCAAGTGACTGCCCGCACCGCGAACGGTTCCCGTATACAGGTGACGGTCAGACGGCGGCTGAGATGGTGATGCTCTCGTACGACGCGGCGGCGTTCTATGGCAAGTGGATACGCGACATCAACGATGCGCAGAACCGTGAGACGGGGTATGTGCCCAATGGAGCACCGTGGGAACCCGGGTGCGGTGGAGGCGTGGCATGGGGCGCCGCCATGAACGTGATACCTTGGCAGTATTACGTCCAGTATGGCGACATCCAGTTGCTGCGGCAGAACTATCAAGCCATGAAAGACCAGGTACGCTACATGTACACATGGTTGACGCCGGAAGGCATAATGTTCCAAAAGAAGAAGAACTACCCTTCAGGGACGGACAGCTACTGGATGAACCTTGGCGACTGGTGTCCCCCCAAAGACTATCCGCGTGACCAGCTGGTACATACCTTCTACTGCTGGCTGTGTACCGACTATACCGCACGTGCGGCTGCGGCTTTGGGGCTGGACGATGAGGCTAAGGAGTACGCAAACAAGGCTGAGGAGATACGTGCCGCTTTTCATAGAGAGTTCTACGATGCGGACGCCAAGAGCTACGGCGTGGCCGGGAGTAATGTTTTCGCTTTGCGTATGGGAGTGCCCGACGAACGTCTGGCGGACGTGCGCAAGACATTGAGAGAAGAAATCATGACGGACAATGGCGGTCATCTGAATACTGGTTTCGTGGCGTCGAAGTTCTTCTTCGAAACCCTGACGGACAACGGCATGCTGGACGTGGTGAACACTGTTCTGAACAAGCGTGACTTCCCGAGCTTCGGATGGTGGATAGAGCAGGGAGCCACCACGACATGGGAACAGTGGGACGGAGGCAATTCGCACAACCATCCCATGTTCGGCAGTGGACTGACATGGATGTACCGCCGTCTTGCGGGCGTAGAGGCCGACGAGTCCAAGCCGGGCTATCGTCATTTCATGGTGAATCCCATGCTGCCGGCCGACATCACTCACGTGCGTTACGCCAAGGAGACTCCATACGGAAAGGTGGTGTCGGAAGTGACGAAGGGGGACAATGGATGTGAGTACCGCATATCAGTACCCGTAGGTACCACTTGCACGCTTTCGCTTCCAGTATCAGAAAATGTCTCGGAAAGTGGCAAGTCTTTGTCAAAAACAAAAGGGGTGAAGGTTGTCGGAAATGAGGATGGCAAGCGGACATTGTTGTTGCAGTCGGGCAACTACAGGTTCACGTTTGCCAATCCGTAAAAAGGAGTACGGCCAGAGGTGACGGAGAAAAATAAGGTATCAGGTATCTTAGAAGGCTATGTAGGGCCGAAGCCTTTCCACGTCGTGCGCCGTAAAGACTTCTTTTGAGAGCAGAATGTCGAAAGACTCTATCCTGCCGTTCTTCTTGCGAAGCTCGTAGATGTCTTTCGCCTGGTAGAAATTGATGTACGGATGTTTCATCATGGACGGTACGGAAGCCGTATTGACGTTTACCTTTCGTGTCTCAAAACCGGGATTGACCGTCAGCCATTCCAACACGTTGTCAGGCATACGGCACGCCTCCATCACCTGTCCTGTGTTCACGAACCCGCCCATCTTCTCCCGGTATTCCACAATCTTGCGTGCGCGGTAAGAAGCTATGCCTGGTATCTTTTTCAGCATGCTGGTATCTGCCGTGTTGATGTCCACCAGAGTGCCGTGGGCTAGTTTCTCTGTCCAGAAGACGCTGCCCTGTGCGTTGCCGGCGTTTCTTGTTCCGTCTGCGGAACTTGACAGCGTGTCCTTTTCTGGCTTTTGGCTGTGTCCATCCGTTGTGGATGTTGCAGTCACAGACTTCTTGGTCTCTTTGGCTGTCGTCTCAGCGGAAGTCCGGGGCGGTGTGTTTTCCACATACTGGTATTTCTTGTCTATGCTGATATGAGGCGACAGACGTTCCCAAAGCTCGTTCGTCATGCCTGGCAACCGCTTGAAGTCTTCGGGGGTGTGGTATCTGCCATGCTTGGCTCTATACCTATATATAGAGCGCACCTGCCATGGAGCCAGACCGAGACGCAGTAGGGTAGTGCTGTCGGCGGTGTTGGGGTCAAAGCGGAACGTCTCCACCACTTCCTCCTGTTCGGCGTATATGATGCCGGACTGTTCCGCGCCGGTGCCATGCCGCCTTATGCTGTCTGCCACAGACCCGTTCGCCCCATTTGGCGTCCGTTCCCTTTGCCACGAGAAGAATGTGCCGATGACCAACACTATCACCAGAATCCACTCCAATAGCAGCAAGACTCGTCTGTCGGATTTCGACAGGAAAGGCAGACGTCTCATTTCATGAGCTCGTTGATGAAGATGGCGCAGATGGCTATCGGCACTATGTACCTTATCAGGAACATATACAGGCCGAACAGTGGGAACGGAGCTTTGCCTCCGTTGGTTACCTCGTCGCGTACCAGACTGCGATCAAGTTTCCATCCGACGAATATGCAGATGAACACGCCGCCTATAGGCATTATTATCTTGGCGGTGAGGAAGTCCAGGAAGTCGAAGAACGTCATGCCGAATATGGTATGTCCGCTCCAGATGCCGCACGAGAGAGAGCTCACCACGCCCAAAGCCATGCAAGAGAGCGACACTATCGTAGCCGCCTTGCGGCGCGAGAAAGAGAACGTCTCGTGCAGATAAGCTGTGATGGGTTCGTGCAGCGACATGGCGCTGGTAAGAGCCGCCAGCAGCAACAGCATGTAGAACATGCCAGAGAAGATGTATCCTATGACAGGAGCGTTGTGGAACACCATGTTGAAGACGCTTGGTAGGGTGATGAACACCAGTCCCGCGCCTTCGTCGGGCTGAAGTCCCGGTACGGAAAACACGGCGGGGAAGATGATGAATCCGCTTGTCACGGCCACCAAGGTATCTATGCTAACCACGTTAAGCACCGTGCTGTGCAACTTGGTCTCCTCATTGAAATATGACGCATATGCGCACAGGCAACCCATGGCGAGACTGAGCGAGAAGAACGCCTGTCCCACTGCGCTGAGCAGCACGCCGGTGGTAATCTTGCTGAAGTCGGGTCGCAGCAGGTATTTGAGTCCTTCAGCGGCTCCGGGCAAGCGCAGGGAGCATACGGCCAATACCGCTATAATGACGAGCAGCATAGGCATCATCACCTTCGAGGACTTCTCTATGCCGTTCTGCACGCCTCGTACTATCACCACATGCACCAAAAGCATCAGTGCTGCAGCGTATATCACGGGCATATACATGTCGCCGGTAAAGCACGAGAAGAACTCCTTATAGTCTCTGTCCGTCACCAGTGCCCCCGTCAGGCTCTCCACCAGATAGTAGAGAGTCCATCCGGACACTATGATGTAGAACGACATGATGAGGAACGCCACCACCACGCCTTCCACGCCCACTAGTCGCCACCACGAACCTGGAGCCAGCTTGCCGTATGCCTTTACGGGATTGGCGTGGGTACGTCTGCCCACCACGAACTCCGACAACATCAGCGGTGCGCCTACCAGCAGCACGCACAAGAGGTATATCAGTATGAAAGCCGCCCCGCCGTTCCTTCCCACTTCAGTAGGGAAACGCCACACGTTGCCAAGTCCCACGGCGCTGCCTGCCGCCGCCATCACAGCTCCTAGTCTGCTACCGAAGTTAATCCTGTTGTCCATGTCTCTGTCTTTGTTCTTATCCCAACACCTCGTTCAAGAATATCAATGCCACGCCTATGGGAGCCACCCATTTGATGAGTGCCAACAGCGTGTTCAGGCTTCGCACCTTCAGTGTGCCGCCGTTGGTAAGTTGCTCCGTCACCAGTTCCTTCTTCATGTACCATCCCACGAAGACAGTTATGAGCAGTCCTCCGAGAGGCATCATGAACTTGGCGGTGAGGAAGTCGAACCATTCGAACACTCCCATGCCCATGCAGGTGTACTCGCTCCACGGCCCGAAGGACAGCGAGCATGCCGTTGCCGCCAAGATGCCAGCCACGGATACCAGTGTGGCGGCCTTCCTTCTGGAGAGGCCGTATCTCTCGCTCACGAACGCCGTGCATATCTCATGCATGGAGATGCTGCTGGTGAGCGCAGCCAACGCCAGCAGTATGTAGAACATGGAAGAGAACGCATAGCATAGCACCGGCATTCCCGCAAAGGCACTCTGGAAGACGTGCGGGAGTGTGATGAACACCAGTCCCGGTCCTGCGTCCACCTTAACGCCAGGCACACTCATCACGGTGGGGAAAATGATGAAGCCGCTTATCACGGCCACCAGTGTGTCTATGGCGCATACGTTGAAACCCACTCTGGCGAGATTGGTCTCCTTGCTGAAATAAGAAGCGTATGTGGCAAGGCAACCCAAGCCCACGCTGAGGGAGAAGAACGCCTGCCCCATGGCACTGAGTGCCACGGAGGGTGTCACCTTGCTGAAGTCGGGCTGGAGCAGGAACTTTACCCCTTCCGCCGCACCGGGCATGGCGAGCGAGCAACCCACCAGTATCACTATTATAATGAGCAGCATGGGCATCATCAGACGCGAGTAACGTTCTATCCCGTTGTGAATGCCGCGTACCACCACCAGATGCGTGATTCCAAGGAAGGCTATCAGGCAGACAACCGGTTTGAAAGGCGAGGAGACGAATGAGTTGTACGCCGCGGCATGGTCTGCGTCCCAGTTGATTCTGCAGACCAGTGCGTCGAAGGTGTACTTGAGCGTCCATCCGGCCACCACGCTGTAGAACGAGAGTACCATGAAGCCTCCCAGCACACCGATGTATCCGGTTATGGGCCACCACTTGCTTGACGACAGCCGCCTGTAGGCGTCCACCGTGTTGGCGCGTGACGCACGTCCTATCACGAATTCGCTTATCATCACCGGCATTGCCAGGAAGAACACGAACACCAGATATACCAGTATGAAGGCCGCTCCTCCGTTGTTTCCCACTTCCGTAGGATAACGCCATATATTGCCCAAGCCCACTGCGCTGCCGGCAGACGCCATCACCACGCCCAGCTTGCTTCCGAAATGTCCCCTTTCGCCCATTTTGCAAATGTAAATAGAGATTTTGTGATAATCAAACGCAAAATTACGGAAAAAACTATAACTTTGCAACAAATAGTCACTATTTACTTATTATATGATAGCAAAGTACATTAGGCGTTATCCGTTCACTGTGTTCGTGGCGTGTGTGGTAACGGTCATCTCGTTGATACCATTTCCGGAGATGCCGCGGTTGGACGACGTGCCTTTCGTGGACAAGTGGACACACATGGTCATGTACGGAGGACTGTGTTCCGTGCTCTGGATAGAGTATCTGCGTCGGCACAGCATGAGGGTGGAAATACGTAAAGCCACGCTTCTCGGTCTCGTCTGCCCTATAGTCATGAGCGGAACGCTGGAGCTTGCACAGGAGTACCTCACCGTGTCGCGCAGTGGCGAGTGGCTTGACCTCCTCGCCAATTCCGTTGGGGCCTTTGCCGCCTACTTGGTGTGTATGGCTGTGGCAAAGAAGCGTGACAGATAGTCTCAAGATTTTGGTGTCAGGCAGTATTTGGGAAAAACAAATTTCGGTGTCAGGGATTTTCCAAGTAACTTTGCAGCCAAAAGGGAAGTTATGGCAGAAAAGATTTTCAAGCGTAAGATTTATACGAAGCTGAAAGGATGGAAAGAAAACTCCAATGGCAAAACCGCATTGCTCTTGGAGGGCACCGGGCGCATAGGGAAGTCCACCATTGTTGAATGAC
The DNA here is from genome assembly GCA_963637205.1 of Bacteroidaceae bacterium. GTDB lineage: Bacteria > Bacteroidota > Bacteroidia > Bacteroidales > Bacteroidaceae > Physcousia. The sequence goes on along the minus strand of CAVHNA010000060.1, from coordinate 5,654 downwards.
GAGTCGCATTCTTACGAGGTGGACTTCCTCTTGTCAAGGGGGAACAAGCTTTGCCCGATAGAAGTGAAATCCTCCGGGTATAAAACCCATGCCTCATTGGATGCGTTTTGTGCAAAATACCCGGACAGGATAAGCCAACCATATCTGCTTTACACGAAAGACCTTCATAAGGATGGGAATGTATTGCTAACGCTCATATACATGACCCCATTGCTGTAAAGTCCAAAAGGCGGATGCACAAGATGTAGAGTCTTGCGCATCCGCCTTTTGGACTTTCACGACGCTTCCGTTCTACAAAGTCCTGTAGTAGGCTGTAGCTCACGGCATACGCTTCGCCTTTCTCGGGACGAAGAGGTAAGAGCAGAATACCCAGAGGGCTCTCAGCAGCTTCACAGGACTCATGCCTTGCGCAGCACCACTTGGAAAGCCTCCGCATAGTTGCATCCCCACTGGCTGCCTCGCATGGCTGCCAAGCCGGTTATGTACTCCACGCTGCGAGGGTGAGGGTAGGGACGCATCACCCCTCGGTACATCGACAGAGCCTTGCACTTAGCCTGCACGCCGTCCTGTCCCACCTCCACGTAGCAGTTGGGACGGAACAGGTTCAAGGCATCGTTGACAGCCCACTCGGAGCACGACGGCACCTCCATGTACCAAAACTCCTTCAGCGGTTTCACCGCAGGCTGGCGTTGGAACAGACGTATCGCCTCCTGACAAGCCATGGAAGTCTGCAAGTGGTCGTTGTTCGTGTCCGCTGGATGGTGCGTTATCACGATGTCCGGCTCACTCTCCCGTACGGCACTCTCTATGAACTGTACCAGCTTCAGGTGCGGCACGGTGTTCATCTCTATGTTAGGGAATGTAGCCTCGTACTTCCTGTTCACCCCGATGTAGTTCGTAGCCGTGTCCGTATCACCTTCCAGTTCGGCGTCGGAAGGACGGAAAGCGCGCGCCTTCGCCTCAGTACACATTATCGCCACGTCCACCACGTCACCCATGTGCGACCATTTCCATATAGACGCTCCAGCCCCGAGAACCTCATCGTCGGGGTGGGCCACCACCAATAGGTATTTCATTACAGTCCTAAAATTGTTTCGATGTGATTTGTTACAAATATCCCTTCAGCTTTCTCCACGCATAGTGGCAAGGCTTCCAGACGGGTGCCCACAGCACTTCACTTGGAGAGAATCTGAAGAAGACGAAGTTTCTCTTTATATTATGCAGATACACCCGTGTCTTGCTGTTGCGGTCTACCAGACGGTTGCGTTCGTCATGCTTCCCGAAGTTCCCCGACTGTCCAATCTCGCCCAGCAGACATCTCCCGGACTTCTCGTCGGGCTCGCAAAGCCAATACTCTCGTTTCAGTCCGAACGCCTGCTGTTCCACATACATCACTGCACGTGCAAATCTGGTAAGCCCCATACGTTCAACCCAGCCCATAGCCCATTGGCGTTCCGACCCATGCAATTTTACAAGCACAAAGTAATAGTCCATCAATTGGCGTAGCCCCACACCTTCGTGAAACACATGCCGGAATATGTGCAGCAATTCGTACACGGCGTTGAATCTGACTGAAGGCGTACAAAAGCCAAAGTCGGACGGCACGAAACACTCGTCCTTGTACTCTTCGAAGAAACGTCTGTAAACCCCATAGCGGAAGGGGGAATAAGAAAACGAAGGGATGAAATGCACCTCTACGGACACGTCCCGGAAGACCTCTACATCAACGTGATGTACAACGACAGAGCCACATTTATAATGGCTGCGCACCAGCTTTACCATTTCGTCCCTCTTGCCGTCCACCCACACGTCAATGTCGCCCGGTTGGCGCAGGGCTTGCAGGCTCTCAGTTTCTTGTCCCACACTCCTGTAAAGGGTGGCTATGCCCTGTCCCTTCAGTACACAGCAGCGCAACCCATAAGCGGAAAACGTGTGCGACAGCTCACATGCACGCTGAGTGACCAGACTGTTCCTTTTCCTGATATTCTCCGCCAGTCCTAGCCATTGCAGAATCAAACGCTTGGGAGGCCGTTGCTCCATAGGCAACCTCTCCACGCCAGCGAAACACACGCCTGCCAGAGCCTGCTTCACTACGGCATTGAAGACTGTCTGCCACTCCTCTGGTGATGGCGTACGCGACAGCCGGTCCCGATTACCAATCGAGACCTGTATCAAGTCAAACAGTAAATGCACAGGGATAAGGGACAATAAACAGTCTGCTCCACACCCTTTGTTAGGATGTGAAATAGACAGTATAAACAAGAGAATCGTGGCTTATTTAGCGGTGTCTATGTTTTCTAACCGTTCCACCCATTCTTTGAACAACGGACATTTCTCGCAAATCTTCTTCAGCCCTATTTCCATAGCGATAAAGTTGCCGTCAAGCACCTTGTTGTAAGACGGAATGGCCGTTGTCAGTCGTTTGGAAGGTGCCGTTTGAGGACTGTTGTTTATCATTTCAGGGTTCTCAAAACTGTCCACGGCGTTTTGAATGTCATCGAATTTGCTCGGCTCTATGTCAAAGTTGTCCTGAAAAACGCTGATATCGCTGAACAGTAATCCTTCAAATTCGTGTAGCTGAATGTATGGGATGAATCTCTGTTGAAGTTCTTGTGGCATGTCCGCTTTCATATGGTCAAATATGAAATGCATCCTTTCAGTCTTGTTTTCAATGAATTTGGATTTCTCCCATCCCGGGAAACCGTAGCTGTCCTTGATGCCATAGTAATCAATCAGCATAGAGACAAAAGCGTTGCCCTCATGCAGGTGCTTGACCAGTTGTCTTTTGATAGCAGCCCACGAGACTATTCCGCCAGCGGAATGTCTGATGGTTGGAGTTTCCACGCAAACGTTGGCTTTGGAAAGATGTTCCCTCAGTACTTCCTGACAAAATTCTTGTTCCGTAGCTCCCTCGCATACGACAATCAATCGTTTCATAGTGGTTGGCCTCCTTTCAGGATATTCTGTTTCCAGAGGTCGCCCAGAGTGTAGTCGTCCATCCAATGTTGGAGAGCGTTCTCGTCCAGCCTCTCTACGGATGTCTGGCCATCTCGTTGGTTGACTGTCAGAATATCCTCAGGCGCAAAATGACTGATTAGTTCTGCGCTTTGCGTGGCAATGATTGTCTGTACGCCTTTGTGCGATGCAACCTGTATCAGGCCGGCAAGCTTCTCAATGGCAACAGGGTGCAACCCCAACTCAGGTTCGTCAATGATGATTACTTTTGGCAGCTTTGGTTGTAGAAACAACGTCGTTAATGCGATGAAGCGTACTGTTCCGTCAGACAAATCGGAAGGTCCATAAATCATGTTGCTGTATTTGTCCTGCCATTGCAGCCTTATCATGTCAGCCTCAGTCGGCTCAAGGTAGAAATCGTTGAAATAGGGAGCTACACTCTGAATGACTCGCACAATACGTCTGTAGACATTAGGTTCTTCGTGATGAATGCGGTAAAGTACTGCGGCCAGATTTTCCCCATGTTCATAAAGCCGATACGCATCGTTTATGATGTGCGAGTCTGCCGAAAAAGGAGAACGTCTTCCTGTTTCATGAAAATGAAACTTGCGGATTTGCGATATGTACTCTTTGATGTAAGTGCCACGTTTCAGTCCCACATAGTCTTTCAGTGAAGCCTCGTTTCGGAATGACTCGATATCTACGGAATCTGACAGATGACAGCTGCCGTAGCCAAGTTTCTCATGCTCCACCACCAGCTTGCCGTCAGACTCCATCAATGACAGAGTGTATGAATTGCTCTTTTCAGATATGGTGACGGTGATACGGTCTGTTATTTTCCTGCCTTGATAAAGCAGCTTGTCCACGCCGCCAACCTGCATGACATATTGAGCCAGACGCTTCTCGTACGCCCATCCAAGCATTTCAAACAAAGACAGAAAGTTGGACTTGCCCGACCCGTTGGAACCTATTAGCAGGTTTATGGGGTTAAGGCGGATGTCAGCTTTTTTGAAAGACCTGTATCCCTCTATTGTTACTTTGTCCATTGCGTCTTTATATCATTCACCTTTGGATGGGGCGTTCTCTCTCCTGTGCAAAATTACATTTTTTATGTCACATGCGCAAATCCTCCATTCAATTATTTTGCCGACGGCAAGGAATTGTTTCCACGGAAATGTGGCAAGCCTCTTCCACAACATCTATTTCATGCGTCGGTTTTCTTCGGTAACTTCCAGGTCCTTCAGTGACTCTTCAAAGCTGAACACCTGGTAATTGAAATCATATTTGCTCATGTCTGCCTCATAATAGAAGTCAGCAAACATCTTTGGCACTTGCGGCAAGAACCACGAACCCACGACAACGGCCGGGTTGAAAATCTTGCTAATCCAAATCTTATGGCTATACTTTTTGGCAAAGAAGCGAACAATCTCTGTGGTATCCGAAAATTCGTTGTTCTGAGGATAAAACGTACCGGAGAGTTCACGGTTGATGAGTTGCTTAACGAATTCTGCAAGGTTGTATATATAAAGCATACTGCGTTTGTTGTTCCAACAGGGGAACACAGGTGTCTTTGTGGCTAGCCACCCAAGCCGCAGGAAGTTGCCTTTGCATTTCGGGCCGTAAATCATTGGCGGACGCAGTATGCACACCTTGAAGGTATCGCAAGCCAATACGTTCAGCCCATTCTCCGCTTGCAGTTTTGAGTCACCGTAGAAATCATTTGGATTCGGTTTGGTATCAAGAGTTACCACGTGAGGTCTCAGCGACTTGCTTGCATGGAAGACGATACCGCTGCTCATGAAGATGAACTGACTCACTCCAGCGTCCTTCGCCCACTTAGCTATCTCCACCGTCAGGTCGCAGTTCACCTTATAGTATAAGGGTGCCATCTCCGGCTTAGGATCCACATGAGCGATACCTGCCACATGGAACACCGTATCGTATTTTGAGAAGTCCGTCTTTTTCCATGCGTCATTCATTGTGTCCACGGTGTCCACTTCAAACTCACCGGGAGTTTTCAGCAACCATTTTTCCACATTCGTGCCTACATAACTGTTGGCACCCGTTATCAGTATTTTCTTCATAGTTTCTTTCCCTTAATCCATAATCTCACATCATTAACAATCATAAAAGCCACAAGGATAAAGCCGAGATATCCGTTCAGTCCATAGATTATATTTAGCAATGGGCGATAAGGTACATAGCAAGCTATTGCCAAGCCTATTATGCCTAATACGATAGCCCATATTTTATATCCCTTGGTGCCGTCTGCGGAAATTCGAGTGACCCCTGTCCATAACAACGGACAAGCGGACGAGTAAATTCCGAGGAAGATGATAACCGCATACAACACTCCGCATGCTGGATGAATGCCATTGGCAAGTACAAGTGCCGGCACATCCGCTCTCCATGTTTCGCTAATATGACTGATAAGAGCCAAACAGCACAAAGCGGCTACACCGAATATTGCCAAGGTGGATAGTAGCATGCCGTAATTTACTTCTTTTACGTTGTGCTTTGCTCCTATTTCACCGAGAAATGCTGCAAACCACAATATTACGAAACCTCCATAACTTGCTCCCGAGGCGAAGGGATTTCCGCCTCCGACTTGAACAATCCCATAGTTTCCTGTGTCTATTGACTCCAAGCCATTCTCAAGATTCCTCCATCCGTCAACTGTCGCCCATAGGCCAACAAGT
>CAVHNA010000059.1:0-13248 GCA_963637205.1 Bacteroidaceae bacterium | reverse complement strand
GTTCAGTATCAGCTCAACGGAAATGAGCATCGCCACAAGGTGGCGTCGCGTGCAGAAGCCGAACACCCCGATAAAGAACAACAGTGCCGAGAGCACGAAGAAATACTGTACAGGAATCATTTCTTTTCCTCCTTTCTTGCTATTAAGATGCCGCCTATGATACACGCCAACAGGAACAGAGAGATGAACTCGAAAGGCAGTACATAACCGTACTTGTCCGCGCCCACTAGCGCAATGCCTACCCTATCCATTGCCACCTCCTTGTCAACGACAGAGGCAGCCATGTCCACGAAACGGTTCTTGAGAAATATCGTCGTCAGCGTGGCGAAGCCTACAAGGCCGATAAGTGCGCCGCCTATCACCTTGTATCCCCTGACATGCTCCATGAGTCCCTGCAAGGTACGCTTTGACACAAGCTGCAGGGCAAACACGTAAAGCATGGTGATTCCGCCCGCATAGACCGAGATTTGGGCCGCCCCCAAGTAGGTGTAGTCGAGCAGAAAATAGATTCCTGCCACACCGAAGAGGACAAACAACAAGAACGTTGCCGCTCGCATGATGCGTCTGGTGGCGACGCACATGACAGCCGAGCCAAGTATAATCACCGCCAAGACGGCAAACACAAATAAATTAGCTGTTATCATTGCCTATAGACCTCCTTTTTACCTTGTCTTTGTGTTAAACTTACCTATCTCCAACGGAGCGCCGCCGTCGATGAGGTTTGGCAGGCTACCGCCTTTGTAAACCTCCTTGTCAAGATGTATCACCAGCTTGTTACGGTCGTACACGGCGTTCTCGAAATCATTGACAAACTTGATAGCCCCGAAGTTGCACGCATTGACGCAGAGCTCGCAGAACATGCAGTCACCGAGGTCGTACTGATAGTCCACCAGGCGACGTTTCTTCTTGCCCGTTTCCGGGTCTTCGACCATCTCTGTCTGTATCTTGATGGTGCCGTTAGGGCAGGACTTCTCGCACAACGTACAACCGACACACTTATACGCCTCGTTCTCGTCACGGACAAACACCAAACGACCACGGTAACGCGGCGAGATGTGGAGTGTAGTCTTGCGGTTCTCAGGATATTGCTCGGTACTCTTGGGAGTGAAGTATTCCTTCAGGGTCACCTTCAGTCCCGTAGTCAAAGCCTTCAGGCCAGACGCTATACCACCGAAATATGAATTGTCAGACATTCTCTTCTGTTGTTGAAAAATAAACTTTTACTTACTTCCCTATCCGTGCAAGCCAAATGCCACACACACCGTCATCAATGTCAATATGACCAACGAAAGCGGTACCAAATACTTCCATTCCAGTTCCAAGATCTGGTCGATGCGCAGACGAGGAAATGTCCACCTCCCCCACATCAGCAACCATACCACGACGAATGTCTTACCGAAGAACCATACGAACCCGGGGATGTAATCCATCAGCCTGTCAAAGGCGGGAAGACCTATGTTCAATGGCGCCCAGCCACCCAGAAACACGGCGGCTGCGATGCCCGCTATGACAAAGAGGTTCAAGTATTCCGCCAGATAATAGTAGCCGAATCCCATACCCGAGTACTCCGTGTGGTAACCTGCGGTAAGCTCGCTCTCGGCCTCCGCCAAGTCAAAGGGTCCGCGGTTGGCCTCGGCGTTACCGGCCACGAGAAACACCAAGAACGCCATGACGGCAGGGATGTGTCCTTTAAAGACCAGCCAGTTCCACGCTCCAGTCTGCGCCTCTACGATACCGCTCATCTGCATGGTGCCAGTAAGCACCACCGCTGAGACCAGACACAGGCCAAGAGACATCTCGTAGGAGATCATCTGCACGGCACCACGCATAGCCGCCACCACAGAATACTTGTTGTTGGACGCCCAACCGGCAAGGAATATGCCCACCACACCGATGGAGCTGACAGCGGTGACAAGGAAGAGACCGACGTTGAAGTCGAGGATGTGAGCACCCTTGTTCCAAGGAAGAAACGCAAAAGAGCCCATAGAAGCTATGACCACGATGAAAGGGGCCATGTAGTAAAGCAACTTGTCCGCCCTGTCCACGACAAAGATTTCCTTGGTCAGCATCTTCAACACGTCAGCGAACACTTGGAAGACTCCCCAGGGACCTACTCGCATGGGGCCGAGACGACACTGGAAATAGGCACACACCTTGCGCTCCATAAAGATAAGTACGATAGCCATGAGGGCATAGGCCGTCAGAAGACAGACTCCGACGAGCACACACTCTATCAAAATCGACATGAAATCGCCTAAGCCTAACGTCTGGCGAAGGAAACTGTCAATGAATGTTGTGACTGTACTGAAATCAAACATAGTTATCTGTCAATATCTGGAATTACGAAATCTATCGCTGCTCCTGTGGTGATGAGGTCGGCTATCTTCTGACCGCGAAGCATCGGGTCGAGCGCACCTGTCAGGGACAGACCCATGGGACGCATTTTCATACGATAAGGACTTGTGCCGCCCCTTGAGTCGAGATATACCCCAAACTCTCCACTGGCCCCTTCTACGGAGAAGTACCACTGGCCTTCCGGAACTTTGATGACAGGTTTCTGCTTGATATAGAACTCACCTTCGGGGATGTTGTCTATGAGCTGCTCTATGATGTCGATGCTCTGATACAGCTCCTGGATGTGTACGTAGTAGCGATCCATAGAGTCGCAACCCGTGAGGGTTATCTCCTTCCACTCCACCTTGTCGTACATATCGTACGGATGACGGCGGCGCGTATCATTCTTCCAACCCGAAGCGCGTCCGGCAGGACCCGTGACACCATAGTTGATGCAATCCTCCAGACCCATGCAACCGACTCCCTTGAGACGTTTGTGCGTAATCACGTTGTCGCCGAACACGTCGAGATATTCCTGAATCATGGGGCGGAGGTATTTGCAAAGCGACTTCACGTTCTGCACGAAGTTGGGGTCTATGTCAGCCTGACAGCCACCGATGCGATAGTAGTTCTGGATGAGCCGTCCTCCGGTGGTCTCCTCCATAACGTTGAGCACATGCTCACGGTCGCGCATGCAGTAGAGAAACGCAGTGAGCGCACCCAAGTCCTGAGCGGTACAACCAAGGTACAGCAAGTGGGAGTTGATACGCTGAAGCTCGTCCATAATGGTGCGTATGTAATGGATGCGGTCTGAAAGCTCAATACCCATGCTCTCTTCTATCACGCCCACCAAAGCGTGCCGGTGCATCATGGCCGAGAGGTAGTTGAGACGGTCGGAGAGGGCAAGAGTCTGCGGGTATGTCATTCCCTCCCACATCTTCTCTATGCCGCGGTGGATGTAGCCAAGATGAGGATATATGCGTTTCACCGTCTCGCCGTTGACGACAGTCTGAAGGCGGAGCACTCCGTGTGTGGACGGGTGGTTGGGCCCGACATTAAGCACATAGTCATCCTCGCCAAAGAGCGGCCTACGGACCTCCTCCAGATGCCCGTCGGATGTGAGGCTGTACTCTACGGAGAAGTTGTCCTCCGGCTCATCCGTACATGGGAACCTGTTGGCTTCGGGACTCATGTCGAAGTCCTTGCGAAGAGGATAGCCGTTGAAGTCGGTGCGAAGGAAGAGTCGTCGCATATCGGGGTGCCCGAGGAACTTGACGCCCAAGAAGTCGAACACCTCACGTTCCAACAAGTCGGCTCCCTTCCAGAGTCCGATAACAGACGGTATTACATCAGAACCGTCCACCTTCCGGGCGACTGTCTTCACGGAGATACGCCCGTTGGTACGGGTGTTCTCAAGGATATAGATGCAGCCGACCCCTTCCTCACCAAAGTCTTCGCCAACGATGGTGACGAGGTAGTCATAGCCTTCCTCGTTCTTCCATTGCGTCATTCCAGCGATGAAACTGTCAAAGTCAAATTCTATGTTATCCAGTTGCATATCCTTATACCTTATATTTATGTTTAGTCCCAGAAGCCTTAAAGGCCTTCCTTCGGGTCAAAGTCCTTCGGCACTTCCGTCACTATAATCGGTCCTTTGTTACCAAGCAGCGAGTCGGCGAAGTTCTCATTACTCAGTCCCCGGAGTCCGCCCCTGCTCAGTGACAGCTTTTTCTCGTCCTTGGTCATCTTGTGGTTCGCGCCTCCAAAGAACTTCTCCACCTTCACCTTGCGCTGCAGCTGCATCATGCCGTATAATATGGCTTCGGGACGAGGAGGACATCCCGGGATATACACGTCCACGGGAACCAACTCGTTGATGCCGCGCACCACGTTGTAACTCTTCTTGAACGGTCCTCCTGAAATGGTGCAACCTCCCACGGCCACCACATACTTAGGCTCGGCCATTTCGTCATAGAGACGCTTGAACACAGGCGCCATCTTGTTGGTGATGGTGCCGGCGCACATTATCAAGTCGGCTTGGCGCGGAGAGTTGCGCGTCACCTCAAAGCCAAAACGGGAAAAGTCATAACGGGCACATCCCACAGCCATGAACTCAATGCCGCAGCAGGAAGTACCGAAGGTCAGAGACCAAAGCGAGTTGCTACGTCCCCAGTTGATGGCCGCGTCAAGCGAACCGACTATCACGTTGGCACCGCCGTCGTTGAGCTCACGAGCGATTTTCTCAAGTGTGTCGTTGTCCTTGAACTCGTCATACGGAATACTCTTGACACCGGCTCTCTTGCTTACTTCCATTCCAGAGCTCCTTTCCGCCAGGCATAAGCCAAGCCCAACACCAATACAAGCATGAAGAAACCTATACTCAGAAGAGCCGACGCGCCGAACTGTTTAACCACTACCGCCCACGGATAGAGAAGGACGGTTTCCACGTCGAACATCAGGAAGAGAAGCGCAAACAGATAATATCCCACGTGGCTTGGCAACCATGAGCTTCCGTGCGTGGGAATGCCACATTCGAAAGGCTCGCCCTTTACCGGGTTGTACGACCGCGGTCCGATGAGTTTGGCGACTATATACGCCCCCAAGACCAACGTTACCGCTGTCAGAAAAACCGTGACAAACAGTGTAAAATCCATAAACTGTAATAAATTAAAAATACATTATCCTAAAAATCACACTCTGCGGATATCCGCCATATCAGATGTTTGTCCGTCCCACAGCACTGGGTTCACACCCTTTCTGGAAACGCTCGGCAAAATTACACACAAAAACCGAGATACTTCTTTCTCGTAAAGGAAATTTTCCGTTTTTGGAACAATTTGACGACTTTTATGCCAATTTGCGCAGGCCATGCAAATATTGTGGTTAACTTCGCGTCAAAGAGTATGCGAAGGGGGAGATTCAGTGAAGAAATGACGTCGAATCAGCGAAGCGGACAATCGGTAAAATCTACCATACTCGAGGTATGTGCCATGACGGCGGATATGTGTACTTTTGCACACAGAAACGACAAATGGCAAACAAAAAACTATTCGGTTATGTATATAGAAAGCATAAAATCGCCGTCCGACCTCAAAGGGATGGACTCAGAGACATTGAAGACAGTAGCGGAGGAGACCAGACAGGCTGTCCTCAGTCGCGTAAGCAGACACGGAGGGCATGTCGGCCCGAACCTCGGATTCGTAGAGGCGACCGTAGCCCTTCACTACGTGTTCAACGCTCCGTACGACAAGTTCGTCTTTGACGTCAGCCACCAAAGCTACCCGCACAAGGTGCTCACAGGACGCGCCGCCGGTTTCCTGGGCGGAATAGAGGACATGAATGCCGTCTCGGGCTACTCCTCTCCTGCCGAGAGCCCCGAATACGACAACTTCGAGGTGGGACATACCTCCACCTCCATCAGTCTGGCCACGGGTCTGCAGAAAGCACGCGACATCAAAGGCACACACGAGAACATCATAGCCATCATAGGAGACGGATCGCTGTCCGGCGGCGAAGCGTTCGAGGGTCTGGACATGGCTTCCGAACTAGGGACTGGCATCATCATAGTGGTGAACGACAACGAGATGTCCATAGCCGAGAACCACGGTGGCATATACAAAAACCTGTGCGCTCTGCGTGAGAGCCGCGGGACATGCCGCGACAACTGGTTCAAGGCGTGGGGCTTTGAGTACCATTATCTGGAAGATGGCAACGACGTGGACAAGCTAATAGAACTATTCCGCAGCGTGAAGGACACGGACAAACCCACCGTGGTGCATATACATACCGAGAAGGGACACGGCTTCGCCCCTGCCGTATGCGACAAAGAAGCATGGCACTGGAGCGTGCCGTTCAACATTGAGGACGGCAGTCGCCCAACGAGAAGCCACGGCGAGAACTACGAGCAGCTCTTCAGCGACTGGATGCTGGAGGAGATGAAACACGACAAGACCCTGGTGGCCGTGACGGCCGGCACGCCAGCGGCGGCAGGCTTTACGCCCGACAAACGGGCTAAGGCCGGCCTTCAGCATACGGACACAGGTATAGCGGAGGAACAGGCAGCCGCCATGATCTCCGGTATGGCCAAGGGAGGACTGCACCCCGTATGGACTGTCTACAGCACCTTCATACAGCGTGCCTACGACCAGATAGCGCAAGACCTGTGCATCAACTCCAATCCCGCCGTCATCAACGTCATGTGGGGCGGCATAAACTCCATGAACGACATCACGCACATCTGCCTTTTCGACATACCGATGCTCTGCAGCATCCCGGGTCTCATATACCTGGCTCCCACCACCTGCGAAGAATACTTCAGCATGCTGCGCTGGGCCATCAGGCAGGACGGCAAGCCTGTGGCCATACGCGTACCCAGCAATGGCGTGCACCACACCACAACGGCAGTGGACGAAAGCTACACCTATGAGCCGAAGTATAAGGTGGCGCACCAAGGGTCACAGGTAGCCATAATAGCCGCAGGCTCGTTTTACCAAAAGGGTGAGAGCGTAACGGCCATGCTGCGCGACAAGGGTATAGACGCGACCCTCGTCAACCCACGCTACCTCAACGAAGTGGACACCTCCACCCTGAGCTCTCTGACGGACGGCCACAAACTGGTGGTGACCCTGGAGGACGGATGCACGGACGGAGGCTTCGGCGAACGCATAGCGGCATATTACGGGACTTCGGACATGAAGGTGATGGTGAAAGGTGTCAAGAAAGGGCTATACGACCGTTTCGAAGTAAAGCAGCTGCTCCATGACAACCGCCTGCTGGACGAACAGATAGTAGAGGACATCATGAAGATTCTGGGCAAAGAAAGCGGCAAGTGACAGGTCAACGCCAAACGTTACGGAAAGAAAAGAATGACATGAATGAGGTATATTTCAACACCGTGCAGGAATTCAACGACTTCTTCGGGATGGAGACGCAGCACCCTTTGGTAGGTGTGATACGTTATACGCAAAAACACAGGCTGGAAGAAACCGTCTACCACTATGGGCTGTATGCGCTGTTCCTGAAAGAGAACAAGGGATGCCGTATCTCGTACGGCCGCACGGAATACGACTTTGACGAGATGACCGTGACCAGCTTCGCTCCCGGCCAAAAGGTGCATGTGGAACCTAACCCTGAAGTGGTTTACCCCAAATGGACGGCTCTGGTGTTCCATCCGGACCTGCTGTGCCGAACCGCTCTGGGCAGGAACATCAACCGCTATGAGTTCTTCGACTATACCTCCAACGAGGCGTTGCATCTCTCGTGCGCGGAGATAGGAATATTCCGCGGCGTGCTCAACATGATAGAGCAAGAACTGCACAGAAGCATTGACAAGCACTCGCGCGAACTTGTGGTGAGCAACATAGAGCTACTACTCAACTACTGCCTCCGCTTCTATGACCGGCAATTCGTGACACGCGAGGAAATCAACCATACGGCAGTGAAAAAGTTTGCCAGTCTGCTAGACGAGTACATTAGCAACAAGGCGGAAAGCGAAGGCCTGCCGTCCGTCGCCTATTTCGCCGACAAATGTTGTTACTCCGCCCCTTATTTCGGCGAGTTGGTGAAAGTGGAGACTGGCAAGACCGCCAAAGAATTCATCAACAGCCGTCTTCTGCGAGCCGCCAGGCAGTTACTTGACGACGACACGCTCAGCGTGACACAAGCAAGCAGGAAACTGGGATTTGAATACCCCCAGCATTTCGTCCGATTCTTCAAAGCCCATACGGGCAAGACTCCGTCTGAATACAGAGGAACAGCATGACAACACCGGGCTTCCACAAATTACGCCGGACTCCCTTTGCTGTTCAATTCTTTTTCATTACCTTTGCAGGGCAAACTGAAACTTTACGACAACAGCACAAATGGAAAAGAACAAAGATGGAGAGAGGATAGCATTCCTGGACTGGATAAGAGTGGTGGCATGCCTTATGGTAATGCTGGTGCATGCTGGTCAAAACTTCTATGGTGCGGACTCCTCTGGACTGGCAGGCAACATGTCTATGCTGGCCAATGAGCAGAACCGCTTCTTCGTGGCGCTATACAACGGGACAATAGGCAGGATATCCGTACCCCTGTTCATGGCCGTGAGCGCATACCTGCTGGTGCCAGTACGAAGTGGGGTGGGTATGCGCGGCTTCTACAAAAAGCGTTTCCTGAGGATACTACCGCCATTCGTCATCTTCTCGTTTCTCTACTGTGTACTGCCTCTGGCATGGCACGGCATGAGCACAGAGCAGTCAATGACAGATTTGAAGAATCTACTGTTCAACTTCCCCTCTATGGCAGGACATCTGTGGTTCATGTACCCGTTAATCAGCCTTTACCTAATCATACCGGTAGTATCGCCGTGGTTGGAAAAGGCCTCCGCCAAAGACGAGCGCACATTCCTATACATCTTCGCGTTGAGCACACTTATGCCATGGTTGCACAAGTTCGTCACGCCCGAGCTGTGGGGCGAGTGTTTCTGGAACGAGTTCCATGCTCTATGGTATTGCTCGGGATTTCTGGGCTACGTAGTGTTGGCGCACTATATACGTTTCCACATCACGTGGGACGACAGCAAGAGGCGCACTGTGGGAACGCTATGTCTGGTAGCCGGGGCAATCTTCACTGGATGGTCGTTTTGGTGGAAGGGCGTTCCAGGGGTAATGATAGTGACTCCCATACTGGAGTGGAGTTGGGAATTCTGCACACCTAACGTGGCGTTGTCCACCTTCGGAGCGTTCCTGCTCTTCAGTACCATCAAGAGCAAGGCTCCTGCCATAGTTACGGAGATAAGCAAGCTCTCGTTCGGCATGTACCTGATGCACATGTTCTTCCTTAGCCCAATAGCCACGTTTATCGTGGACGGAGACAGGGCCAATCCTATGATACCGGTATGGCTGGCCATACCGTGCATAGCGGCGGCCACATATGTTTGCTGTGCCGTGACGACTAAGATTCTTTCCATGCTGCCACTAAGCAAATACACGGTGGGGGCATGACCGACAGACACTGAACATAATAACCGGCAAGACGGAATATGAGGAAAGAAAGGACTCTCAGGAACTGGGTGATTGCGGCTCGCCCATGGTCACTTCCAGCATCGTTGGTACCCATAGCCGCCACCGCCGCATACATTCTCAGCTACGCCAGACACGCCGGCACGGAATGCAACTGGCCAGCCGCATTGATGTGTCTCGCCGTAATGGTACTCTTCCACTCAGGCGCTAATCTGATAGGCGACCACTCCGACTATATGAAGAAGGTGGATCTTCCGGGCTCCCCGAACGGAGTGTACTGGATATACGACGGCACGTTCACTGCGAAAGAGGTGCTTCGCTACGGCATCGTCCTCATTGCGGCCGCATGCGCCATAGGCTTATGGTTGGTGGCGCTGACAGACATCTCACTGCTGTGGTTGGGCATCGCAGGGTGTGCATTGGCATTTCTGTACCCATGGTTCAAAGCACACCGTCTGGGCGATATGGACATACTGCTCAGCTTCGCCGTACTGCCGTCGCTGGGAATGGGACTTGTAGTAACCAAGTCTTGTTTGTGGCAGGCTGTGGCTATCTCGTTCACATACGGGTTGCTGACACTCTCCATACTGCAAGCCAACAACACAAGAGACATCCTAAACGACTCACGCGCAGGCATTAGCACACTGTGTATGTGGATGGGGGTCAGACAGTCGAGGTGGCTCTATGCGGCAGAAGTGGTGGGAGCGTTCCTTTTGACGGCGACACTGGTATGTCTTGGAGTGATGCCGATTTATTCGCTGACGGTGGCACTGGCACTGCCTGCAGCCATAACCAACTGCCGCAGGATGCTCTCCTCAGACGAACACGGCGACTCCATAAACGCACTTGACCAACAGTCGGCGCAGTTGCAGCTGGCCTTCGGATTTATACTCACACTATCATTCATTGTAGACGCTCTCCTATGAAACACGCAAGTATGGGCGTTGCGCTGGCCGCAGTGTTGTGGCTTGTGATGTTCAGTCCATGGACATCGCCGCACATAAATTTCTGGCTGACAATGAGCGTATCGGCCGTGACACTCACGACCTACGCCCTATTACGTGGCGGCATTCCGTTTGAAGGGAAACCGGTTATGGCGAAAACCTTAGGCGGAGGCTTACTCATAGCCGTCGCTCTGTGGGGCGTATTCTGGATTGGCAATCAAGTGTCGCAGATAATATTCCCGTTCGCCTCCGCCCAGATAAACACCATATACGCAATAAAGGGGGACGCCTCCCCCCTTATTGTCGCTTTGCTGTTACTCCTTGTGATAGGGCCTGCCGAAGAAATCTTCTGGCGCGGTTATATACAGAAGACATTCTCGCTCAGGTACGGCAGATGGAAAGGTTTCCTGGCAGCATGGGGGTGTTATACCCTTATCCATGTGTGGTCCGGCAACATCATGCTGCTCTTGGCAGCCGCCACCTGCGGTTTCTTCTGGGGACTGCTCTACCTTTTCTTTCCTAAACGGCTTGATGCCATCGTCATCTCCCACGCTCTGTGGGATGCCGCAGCATTCGTCATATTCCCCTTCTAAGCGTATCTCACTCCAGCCCGCGTCCTTTCAGGAACGCCGTGTTGTCCGGCTCGCGACCCATGAAGTCCTTGAAAAGAGTCATAGGCTCTTCCGATCCGCCACGTTCGAGGAACGTCCTCCTGAAACGCATTGACAATTCCTTGTTCCATACGTCGCCGCTCTGCTCGAACATGGAGAACGCGTCTTTGTCCAAGACCTCCGACCACAGGTACCCATAGTAACCTGCGCTATAGCCGCTGGCGAAGATGTGGTTGAAGTACGTTGACCGATAACGCGGAGCTATCTCGGGAATGAGTCCCATGGAGTCGCATACCTCTTTCTCGAACGCGTCTATGTCCAGTCCGTCCACACTCTCCAACTCGTGCCACTTCATGTCCAGTATTGAGGCCGCACAGAGCTCTGTGGTTATAAATCCCTGATTGAAAAGCAATGATTTGTTTATCTTCTCCACAAGAGAGGAGGGAATGGTCTCACCCTTGTCGTTGACGGCATACTCGGCCAAAAGGTCGGGCTGTAGAGCCCAGTTCTCGTTAATCTGGGAAAACATCTCCACAAAGTCACGCTGAACATTGGTACCACTTACCGAAGAATAATGACACTGTGAGAGCATGCCGTGAAGCGCATGTCCGAACTCGTGGAAGACTGTCAGCACCTGGTCTACGGTGAGATAATGGTCAAGATTGCCCACATTGACAATAATCGGACGTACCATATTGCCAGAGGCATCTACGTATTGCTCGCGTACGTTGTTCATCCATGCGCCTCCCCTCTTGCTTTCCCTTGGAAGGTAGTCCGTGGTGAAGACAGCCAAAAGCGAGCCGTCCGCATCCGTTACCTTATATGTCTTCACCTCCGCCTCGTTGTACGAAGGCACTCCCTCAAGAAGATCCACGTTGATGCCGTAAAGACGGTTTGCGGCGAGAAAAGCACCCTTCACCACATTTTCCAGCTTGAAATACGGCTTCGTCTGCTCCTCGTCCAAGTCGTACTTCTGCCTGCGCACTTTCTCCGCATAATACCACCAGTCCCATGCCTGTATGCGACTGCCAGCAGGCAACTTGCCCGCCAAGATATCCTCGTCCATCAGCTTCTGCATATCCGCAAGCTCCACCCTAGCTTTAGCCACGGACGATTTCATGATGCCAGAGAGAAATGCGTCTACTGTGGCAGGGGCATGAGCCATCTTGGGGAAAAGGATGTACTCGGCAGGTGTCTTGTAGCCCATCAGATGTGCCTTCTCTATTCTCAAAGACATCACATCCAGAATAAGCTGCGTGTTGTCGTTGGCGTTGCCGTTGTGTCCACGACTCGTGTACATGCGGAACATCTCCTCGCGACGACTACGGTCCTCCGTATTGGTCATAGCCGTGGGATAGTCGGAAATGGCAACACCGAACTTCTCTTTGAAGGCGTTGTTCTCCGCCAGTATATTGTTGCTTATCTTCTGCGACTTGGTGGCTACTTCAGCGTTTATCTCCTTCAGACGTGCCTGACTGTCGGCTGAAAGTCCTACTCCACTCCGTTCAAATTCCTCATAATGCTTCTTGAGCACCATCTGCTGCTCACGTGAAAGAGATGACTGGTCGGAGTTGTAGATTTTGGCGACACGGTCGTACAGATTCTTGTTGAAGGAGATGTTGTCGCTGTGCGAGGACATCATTGGCAGAGCCTTCTCCACTACCGAATCAAGAGCCGGAGTACGGTCTGTCTCCGCCACATTGTAAAGCACGCCTGAGACTTTGGCGAGTATGCTTCCCGAAAGTTCGAGAGGTGCAATGGTGTTCTCAAAAGAGGGTTCTTCCTTGCAGGCCGTTATCTGCGCTATTTCCTTCTCTTGCTGCTCAATGCCTGCCTCTATGGCAGGGATGTAGTCGTCGACGCCAATCTCCGAAAAAGGAGGGATGCCGTATGGGGTGTCCCACTCTTTGAGAAACGGGTTCTCCTGTTGTGTACATGAAAGCATGGCGGCAGCCGACACCACGGAAACGATGATTTTCTTCATTTCAATCTTATTTTTTTTGTTTGTGTATGGTCTTACTTGCATGCGCTGCATGTTTGCAGATGATATACGGTTCAACTGCTATGTTTGCGCACCCTTTACGGCTGCAAAGTTAGCGTTTTTGAATGACATTTCAAAAAACACATCATTCCCTCTCAGATTTAGCCCTGTCAATATGCGCATTTTGAACTTTTTGCCCTCAAAAACGAGAGAAAGATTACTTTTTGGCGTTTTCACATGAAAAAAAAGATAAAAAAGTATTGCCATTCCGTTAAAAGCGCGTATCTTTGCATCAGTTTTCATGGTATTAGTTTAAGGTTAGTAGAAAGAATGGTTGTCGTGATGACAACCTTCTTTCTTTTATATATACCTTATAT
>CAVHNA010000058.1:0-13370 GCA_963637205.1 Bacteroidaceae bacterium | reverse complement strand
GACTCTGCTGCACGGAGTGATAGACAGTCCGGACATACCTCTTAACGTGAGCCGAAGCTACCTGCAGAGCGACTCCAACGTGAAGAAGATAAGCTCGTACATCACCAAGAAGGTGAGTGACCGTCTGGCCGGCATCTTCAAGACAGAGAGAGCCGACTTCGAGAAGAAGTGGGACGACATAAAGATCTTCATCCACTACGGCATGCTCTCCGAGGAGGACTTCTACGACAAGGCTAAGCAGTACTTCCTGCTCAAGGACACCGAAGGCAAGTACTTCACTCTGGACGAGTACCAGACACTCATCAAGGACAACCAGACCAACAAGGACGGTCAGCTCATCTATCTCTACGCCAACGACCCCGACGCACAGTACACCTACATACAGGCCGCCAAGGACAAGGGCTACAGCGTACTGCTGATGAACGGCCAGCTAGACACGCCACTGCTGGCTATGCTGGAGAGAAAACTGGAGAAGACCACCTTCACCCGTGTGGACGGCGACGTGATAGACCGTCTCATACAGAAGGAGGACACCAAGCGCGAGCTGCTGGAGGCCGAGAGGGGCGACAAGCTGTCAGCCATCTTCAAGGCACAGATGCCGCGCACCGACAAGACGGAGTTCAACATGGAGGTACAGGCTCTCGGCGAAGAACAGTTACCCGTGATGATAACGCAGAGCGAATACATGAGGCGTATGAAGGAGATGGCTCGCCTGCAGCCTGGCATGAGTTTCTACGGCGAGATGCCAGACATGTACAACCTCGTGCTCAACTCCGACTCGCCGCTCGTGAAGAAGGTGCTTGAGGACAGCGAGAGCAAGACCGCCGAAGACCTGAAGCCAGTGGAGGCCGAGATAAAGGGTCTGAGCGCAAGGCAGGCTGTACTGAAGCAGGAACAGGACAAGAAGAAGCCCGAAGAGATAACGCAGGAGGAGAAGGACGACCTGAAGAAGTGCAACGACGACATACAGGCACAGAGAGACAAGAAGAACGACATCCTGAAGGCGTACGGAGACGGCAACGAGCGAGTACACCAGCTCATAGACCTGGCATTGCTGCAAAACGGCATGCTGAAGGGCGAAGCTCTGACTGCGTTCGTGAAACGTTCCATTGACATGATAGGCTGACGCACGCCGCACGGCGGCCGAAGCCGACACACAGCACAGACACACAGACACGACATGAATCACGGATTTGTAAAAGTAGCGTCGGCCATCCCCCAAGTGAGGGTGGCCGATTGCCGATTTAACGCGGAGAGGATAGAAGCCCTCATCGCCAAGGCGGCGGGACAGGGAGTGGAGACCATCTGCTTCCCCGAGCTCTCCGTCACCGGCTATACCTGCCAGGACCTCTTCCAGCAGCAACTGCTGCTCGACGAGGCGGAGATGGCACTCATGCACATCATGAACTTCTCGCGCACGCTGGACATCATCAGCATAGTGGGCGTGCCCGTGCTCTACCGCGGCGCACTGCTCAACGCAGCGGTTGTCATACAGCACGGCAGGATACTGGGCATAGTGCCCAAGACCTTCCTGCCCAACTACAAGGAGTTCTACGAGAGACGGTGGTTCACCAGCGGCGCCGACGTGCCGCCGGGCGAGATACTAATCTGCGGCCAGATGGCCAAGATAGGGCTAGACATGCTCTTCCGCACCTCGGGATGCACGTTCGGCGTGGAGATATGCGAAGACCTATGGGCTCCCGTGCCGCCCAGCTGCCGGCAGACGCTTCGTGGCGCAGAGATAGTCTTCAACCTCAGTGCTGACGACGACATAGTGGGCAAGCGCACCTACCTGCAGAGCCTCGTCTCGCAGCAGAGCGCACGCACCATCTCGGGCTACGTGTTCAGCGGATGCGGCTTCGGCGAGAGCACGCAGGACGTGGTGTTCGGCGGCAAGGCGTTCATCTACGAGAACGGACGGCTGCTGAAAGAGTCGCCCAAGCACACCCTCGACGAGCACCTCGTGGTGTCTGAGATAGACGTGGAGCGCATCAACTTCGACAGGCGCACCAACACCACCTTCTCGGCATGCGCCGCCATACACGCCAAGGAGAACGCCTACATCGTGGAGGCCGACCTGATGTGCGCCCCCGACATGACGCTGACACGGGAAGTGCCGCCCCACCCCTTCGTGCCTTCGGGCAAAGACCTGGACGAGAGGTGCCGCGAGATATTTGACATTCAGACCGACGGACTGGCCAAGCGCGTGGCGCACACTGGAGTGCGGACGCTGGTGGTGGGCATAAGCGGAGGACTGGACAGCACGCTGGCGCTGCTGGTGTGCGTGCGCACCTTCGACGCTCTCGGGCTCAGCCGCAGGGGCATAGTGGGCATAACCATGCCCGGCTTCGGCACCACGGACAGGACGTACACCAACGCCGTAAACCTGATGAAGCTACTGGGCGTGACCATACGCGAGATTAGCATCAAGGACGCATGCACGCAGCACTTCAAGGACCTGGGACACGACATGGACGTGCACGACGTGACGTACGAGAACGGACAGGCCCGCGAGCGCACGCAGATACTCATGGACGCCGCCAACCAACACGGCGGACTGGTGGTGGGTACGGGCGACCTCAGCGAGCTGGCCCTGGGATGGGCAACCTACAACGGCGACCACATGAGCATGTACGGGGTGAACGCCTCGGTGCCAAAGACTCTGGTCAGACACCTGGTGACGTGGGTGGCGGACGGCATGGACGACGAGAGCACGCGCGCCGTGCTGAGGGACATCGTGGACACGCCCATCAGCCCCGAGCTGCTGCCAGCCGACGAGAACGGTGAGATAACGCAGAAGACCGAGGACCACGTGGGTCCGTACGAACTGCACGACTTCTTCCTCTACTACACTCTGCGCTGGGGGTTCCGCCCGGCCAAGATATTCGTCCTGGCGCACAAGGCTTTCGCCAGCATCTACACCGACCAAACCATAGCCAAGTGGCTGAAGACGTTCTTCCGCCGCTTCTTCGCGCAGCAGTTCAAACGCAGCTGTCTGCCTGACGGACCCAAGGTGGGGAGCTGCTCACTAAGTCCGCGCGGCGACTGGCGCATGCCCAGCGACGCATCCTCGGCTCTGTGGCTAAAGGAATGTGACAACTTAATATAATAAAATATGGAAGAACGTATACAGAATGCGGTGGAATACTTCATGCAGGGGTACAACTGCTGCGAGAGTGTGGTGATGGCGTTCGCCGACCTCTACGGCATGGATGCCAAGACGGCCAAGGCCGTGGCGTCGGGCTTCGGCGGCGGCGTGGGCAGGATGCGTATGATGTGCGGAGCCGTGTCGGGCATGGTGATACTGGCCGGACTGCATTGCGGACAGAATGCGCCGTCCGACAGCCGCGAGGACAAAGCCAACTGCTACAAGGTGGTGAGAAAACTGCTGGAGGACTTCCGGCAGGAAAACGGCTCTGTCATCTGCGCCGAACTGCTCGCCATGAACGGATGCAAGGTGGTAAAGAACACCAACGTGCCCGACGAGCGCAACGCCGAATATTATAAGGTGCGCCCTTGCGCCAAGAAAGTGGAGTCCGCGGCACGCATCTTCGCCAATTTCCTCCAGAACGGCGCAGAGTAAAGCAGGAGAAGCGTTTGCGTCAAACGCGACCGATTTTACTGCTGGTAGTAGGCACGGATCGCCGATGCACACCCTCCAAGAGGAAAGGTAGGAGGAGCGGCTTGCAGAGACCTCTATTCAGACTTGCGGAGAGATGAGACTGCGCACGCGATGCCTTCCCTTATATTATCTTTTACCGTCTTTTGGCCGCGACGGCCTCTCTGCCACGAAAAACAAGCTACAGAGCGTCCGCTTATACTTGTGCGGAGGCTTCGTTTTGCAAAAATAATACAAGATTGAGGGAAAATATGCAAATATCGTGCCGACATACTGCAAAAAAGTGTAACTTTGCACTGCCTAGAAACAAACAGACACGTAATATGCAAAACTTAACAGACAGCAAGAAAGGCAAAATGACCAACTACAGATGGGCCATCTGCACAATGCTCTTCATGGCTACCACCATCAACTACATGGACCGTCAGGTGTTGTCCCTGACATGGAAGGACTTCATTGCCCCAGAGTTCCACTGGACCGACACCGACTACGGTAACATAGCCGCCATTTTCTCGTTCGTCTACGCCGTGGGCAACATCTTCAGCGGACGCTTCATGGACTGGGTGGGCACGAAGAAAGGCTACCTCATAGCCATAGCCGTATGGTCGTTCGGAGCCTGCATGCACGCCATGTGCGGCATGGCCACCGTGGGCTGGCTGGATCTGGGAGGCAAGGAAGACCTCTTCAACGCCACCGGAGCCGTGGCCGTGAGCATAGCCACCGTCAGCACGTATTTCTTCATGGCCTCGCGCATAGTGCTGGGCTTGGGCGAGAGCGGCAACTTCCCGGCAGCCGTCAAGGTGACGGCGGAGTACTTCCCGAGGCGCGACAGGGCCTTCGCCACCAGCATCTTCAACAGCGGCAGCACCGTAGGAGCACTGATAGCCCCGGTGAGCATACCGCTGCTGGCTCGCTACTTCAAGAACATTGGCATGGGCAGCGGATGGGAGATGGCCTTCGTGATAATAGGCGCGCTGGGCTTCGTATGGCTCGCCCTGTGGGTGTTCGTCTACAAGAAGCCTGAGGAGAACCTCAGGGTGAACAGTGCGGAACTGGAATACATACGGCACGACGCCACCGAGAGCGAAACGGACGGCGACAAGGGCGACCCCATCCCCTTCCGCAAGTTCCTCACCTTCCCGCAGACGTGGGGCATCTTCCTGGCCAAGATGGTGACGGACGGTGTGTGGTGGTTCTTCCTCTTCTGGACTCCGTCGTATATAAGCGACGTGTACGGCTACTCGTCCGACACGCCCACAGCCATGGCGCTGATATTCGTGCTCTATGCCATCACCATGCTCTCGCTCTACGGCGGCAAGCTGCCCACCATCATCATCAACCGTACGGGGCTCAACTCGTACGACGCTCGCCTCAGGGCCATGTTCGTGTTCACGCTCTTCCCGCTGCTCACGGTCTTCGCGCAGCCGCTGGGCGAGTACAGCTACTGGTTCCCCGTCATACTCATCGGTCTGGCCGGGGCGGCGCACCAGTCTTGGTCGGCCAACCTCTTCTCGGTGGCCAGCGACCTCTTCCCCAAGAAAGCCATAGGCACCATGACTGGCATCAACGGCATGGCGGGCGGCATCAGCTCGTACGCCATCAACAAGATAGCCGGCCATCTCTTCGACTACGCCGACCAGACGCAGATGCAGTTCATGGGCTTCGAAGGCAAGCCTGCCGGATATTTCATCATCTTCATATACTGCGCTGTGGCGTACCTGATTGGATGGTGCATACTGAAGGCTCTCGTGCCCACATACAAGGCAGTGAAAGGATAAAACACACAAGACACTATGATGGAGAAAACATGGCGTTGGTTCGGACGCAAGGACAAGATTACGCTTGACATGCTCAGGCAGATAGGCGTGGAGGGCATCGTTACAGCCCTTCACGAGGTGAAGAACGGCGAGGTGTGGTCCCCGGAGGCCATAGCCGACCTCAAGGAATACATAGAGAGCTACGGCATGCGGTGGAGCGTGGTGGAGAGCCTGCCCGTGTGCGAGAGCATAAAGTACGGCGGAACGGACAGGGACGAGCTGATAGAGAAATACCGCGTGTCGCTGGCCAACCTCGGCAAGGCCGGGGTACACACCGTCTGCTACAACTTCATGCCTGTGCTTGACTGGGCGCGCACCGACCTGCAGAACCCCAACGGCGACGGCACGTCAAGCCTCTACTTCAACCACGCCGAATTCGCTTACTTCGACAGCCACATCCTCCGCCGCAGCGGTGCCGAGAAAGACTACACCGACGAGACGCTGGAGGAGGTGGAACGCATGAAGAGAACCTTCACCAAGGAGGACGAGAGGCGACTGGTGGACAACATCATCGTGAAGACGCAGGGCTTCGTCAACGGCAATATCACCGAGGACGACGAGAAACCGGTGGAGGTGTTCCGCTCGCTGCTGGCACTCTACGACGGCGTGACGCCCGACCGCCTGCGCCAGAACATGAAATACTTCCTGGAGGCCGTGATGCCCGTCTGCGACGAGTGGGGCGTGGACATGTGCGTACACCCCGACGACCCTCCCTTGCAGATACTGGGGCTGCCGCGCATCGTGTCGTGCGACTCGGACATTGAGTGGTTCCTCAACGCCGTGCCCAACCCTCACAACGGACTCACCTTCTGCGCCGGCTCGCTCAGTGCCGGAGCGCACAACGACGTGCCGGCCTTGGCGCGCAAGTACGCCGCAAGGACGCACTTCGTACACCTGCGCAGCACCGACGTCTTCCCCAACGGCGACTTCAAGGAGGCCGACCACCTGGCTGGCAGGGCTCACATCATAGACCTGGTACGCATCTTCCAGAAGACCAAGCCCGGCTTGCCCATGCGCGTGGACCACGCTCCGCTGATGCTGGGCGACGAGAAGATGGGCTACAACGCCGGATACAGTTTCCACGGACGCATGTACGCCCTGGGACAGATAGAAGGAGTGATGGCCGTGGTGGACGACGAGCTGGGACTCTGAATTCAGAAAACTTACAACGTATATATATAAAGGTATAGAGAAATCATGGAAGACTTGTTTCAGATAAAGGACCGCGTGGTGGTAATCACGGGTGGCACGGGCGTGCTGGGCAGCGTGATAGCTGAGTATCTGGCCTGCCGCGGCGCCAAGGTGGTGACGCTGGGCAGGAGGGCCGACGCCGGATGCGCCCTGACAGAGAGTATAGCGGCTAAGGGCGGCGAGGCCGTCTTCATGCAGTGCGATGTCACCGACACCGAGTCCGTGGAGAAGACACGCGACACCGTGCTCGCCAAGTACGGCAAGGTGGACGCCCTGCTCAACGCCGCCGGGGGCAACATGCCCGGAGCCACCATAGCTCCCACAGGCACTTTCTTCGACGTAAAGATAGAGGAGTTCCAGAAGGTGCTCAACGTCAACCTCACGGGCACTGTCATACCCACGCAGGCGTTCCTCCGTCCCATGGTGGAAGCCGGCAAGGGCAGCATAGTCAACTTCAGCAGCATGGCGGCGTTCCGTCCGCTGACGCGCGTCATGGGGTATGCGGCGGCCAAGGCCGGCATCAGCAACCTCACCGCGTTCCTCGCCAACGAGGTGGCCACCAAATTCACACCGGGCATACGCGTCAACGCCATAGCACCGGGCTTCTTCCTCACCAACCAGAACAGGGCTCTGCTCACCAATCCCGACGGCACGCTGACACAGCGCGGCGAGGACGTGATACGCCAGACGCCGTTCAAGCGGTTCGGCAAGCCCGAGGAACTCTGCGGCACCATACACTACCTCATCAGCGACGCCTCGTCGTTCGTCACCGGCACGGTGGCCGTGGTGGACGGCGGCTTCAACGTCTTCGCCATGTAAGCGCGGACACGGACATAGTCTGAGACATTCATCAACGACACCATTCAAAAAAAGAAAATACATATCATGCCACACACACCGTTTATGGACAAGGACTTCCTGCTGCACACAGAGACGGCCAAGCTCCTTTTCCACTCGCACGCCAGCCATCTGCCCATCATAGACTACCACTGCCACCTCTCGCCGCGCGAGGTGGCGGAGGACAAACGCTTCTCCACCATCACCGAGCTGTGGCTGGGGGGCGACCACTACAAGTGGAGAGCCATGAGGAGCAACGGCATGGACGAGAAATATATCACTGGCGACGCCTCCGACTGGGAGAAGTTCCAGAAGTGGGCGGAGACCATGCCCTACTGCATGCGCAACCCGCTCTACCACTGGACGCACCTGGAGCTGCGCACCGCCTTCGGCATAGACACGCTCCTGAACGCCTCCACGGCGAGGGAGATATACGACAGGTGCAACGAGGCGCTGGCCTCGCCTTCCTTCTCGGCGCGCTCGCTGATGAAACGCTACAACGTGGAGCTGGTGTGCACCACCGACGACCCGGCTGACTCGCTCGTCTACCACCGCCAGGTGCGCGACGAGGGCTTCGAGGTGCGCATGCTGCCGGCGTGGCGACCCGACAAGGTGCTGGGCGTGGACAGCCCGCAGACGTTCGGGCAATACATACAGACGCTCGCCGAGGCGGCGGACACGGACATCGCCTCGTGCGTCGACCTCAAGGACGCACTGCAGAAGAGGCACGACTACTTCGCCTCCATGGGCTGCCGACTCTCGGACCACGGCATACAAAGCTTCTACGCCGAGGACTTCACCGACGTTGAGGTGGAGGCCGTGTTCAGCAAAGCCATGCGCGGACTGACACCCACGTCGGAGGAGACCGCCAAGTACCGCACCGCGCTCATGCTCTTCATGGCGGAGCAGGACGCTGACGCAGGGTGGACGCAGCAGTTCCACTACGGCGTGCTGCGCAACAACAACAGCCGCATGTTCGGGCGTCTGGGAGCCGACTCCGGCTTCGACAGCATCGGGACGCAGGACACGTCGCGGAGCATGGCGCGCTTCCTTGACCGTCTCGACAGCGAGGGCAAGCTGGCGCAGACCATACTCTACTGCATCAACCCCTCCGACAACGAGATGCTGGCCACCATGGCGGGCAACTTCCAGCAGGGACCCGTGCCAGGAAAGATACAGATGGGCAGCGGATGGTGGTTCAACGACCAGCTCGACGGCATGCGCAGGCAGATAAACGCCCTCAGCACGCTGGGACTGCTGAGCCGCTTCGTGGGCATGCTCACCGACAGCCGCTCGTTCCTCTCGTACCCGCGCCACGAGTATTTCCGCCGTCTGCTGTGCGACATCCTTGGCGAGGACGTGGAGCGCGGACTGCTACCCGAGCAGGAGTTGCCGTTCATCTGCCAGATGGTGGAAGACATTTCGTACTACAACGCCAAAAGATATTTCCGCTTTGACAAATAACAGCATATCGTTCCCCGTCACGGGGGAAGAACTTCACAGCGTACTCGCCGCGGCCCTGGACAAGGGCGCCGAGTACGCCGACGTTTTTATGGAGGACACGCGCGTCAGCGGCATGGAACTGCAGGACGACACCGTGGGGCAGGCGCAGCAAGCCATGATATACGGAGCCGGCATACGCGCCGTGAAGGGAGCGCAGACGGGCTTCGCCTACACCATGGACCTCTCGCCCCAGGCCATGCGCCGCGCGGCGTCGTTCGCCGGCAGCATGTTCTGCGCCTCGCCGCACGCCAGCGTCCCCACCCTGCCATGCCTTACAGAAGCCGACGGCAACGACGGCACGCTCTCGCCGCACGAGGCCCGGGAATTGCTGCTGACGCTCAACGCCATGGCCAAGGCGGCGGACAAGAACGTGATACGCGTCAAGGCGTCCGTGGCGCAGCGCATGCAGAAGGTGAGTTTCGTGTGCAGCGAAGGCACGGCGTTCTCGGAATACCGTCCGCGCACCACGCTGCTGCTGAGCGTGGTGATGGAGAGGGACGGCGTCACGCAGTCGGGTTTCGGCAGCCGCATGTTCCGCCGCGGAGCCGACTTCATCACGCCGCAGAGCATGGAGGAGCTGGTGAGGCAGACCGTCAGCCGCACCACGTTCCTCTTCACCGCACGGCAGATAGAGGGCGGCGAGATGCCGGTGGTGATGGCCGCCGGCGGCAGCGGCATCTTCATGCACGAGGCGCTGGGACACGCCTTCGAGGCGGACTTCATACGCACCGGCGAGAGCGTCTTCAGCGGCAAGACGGGCACGCGTGTGTGCCGCCCGGGTATCACCATAGTGGACGACGGCACTCTGCCGTACGACGCCGGCATGCTGACGCACGACGACGAGGGCACGCCCGGACAGCGCACCGTACTGGTGGAGGACGGCATACTGCAAGGCTACCTGCACGACCGCATCACAGCGCGCCACTTCGGCGTACGGCCCACCGGCAACGGACGGCGGGAGAGCTTCCGCGAGATACCGCTGCCGCGTATGCGCAGCACATACATGCTGCCAGGCGAGGCCGACGCGGAGGACATCATACGCAGCGTGAAGCGCGGTGTCTACGCCATGAGCTTCACCAACGGACAGGTGCAGATAGGCGCGGGCGACTTCACGTTCTTCATGAAGCACGGATACCTCATTGAGGACGGACGGCTGACCATGCCTCTGCGCGACCTCAACATCACGGGCAACGGGCCGCAGGCTCTGCGCGACATCAGCATGGTGGGGCGCGACCTGATCATAGACCACAGTGCCAGCATGTGCGGCAAGGACGGACAGAGGGTGCCCGTGAGCCAGGGGCTGCCCACCGTGCTGGTGGACCGCCTGGTGGTGGGATGAGGCACGGCACGCACGGCCAACACACACATTTTTTCCAAGCAGACAGACACGACACACTTTCCCAAACATACACACCAATGCCCGACACCATACGTTTCGTAGAAGAGGAGATAAGGAAAGCCCTGCCGGGGGCGGAGTACAAGATAGTGCTGATGGAGAACACCGAGCACAGCATAGTGATGCGCGACGGAGCTACGGAGCAGACCATGCGGGCCGCCAGCACGTCGCTGGTGATGGACATACTGGCCGACGGCAGGGACGGCTTCTTCTACTCCAACAACCTGGCACCCGACGCCCTGCGACAGCTGGTGCGGCAAGCGGCTGAGACCACCATGATGCTGCAGACCGACCCCTTCCGTACTCTGGCAGACCCTGCAAGGTACTACCGCAGCGACGGCGAGCCGCTGCGCAACTGCGACACAGCACTCCCCTCCATCAACCCCGAGGAGAAGCTGGACTTCGTGCGGCGACACCACACCGAAGGACTGGGTGTGGAGCCTACGCTCGTCAGTTTCCAGACACGCTACTCCGACCGCACCCACCGCGCACGCTACCTCATCAGCAACGGCTTCGAGGGAGTGGAGGAAGCCTCGCGCTGCACGCTGACGTCGCTGGCCACGGTGCACGGGACGGACGGGCAGCATCCCATGGACGGATGGGGCGAGACGCGCGTCTTCTTCCGCGACATGCCCGCCTCCGGGATAGCCGCCGAAGCCATACGCAGGGCGAAACGCAAGGTGGGACAGCGGCCCGCGGAGAGCGGAACGTACACCATGATACTGGAGGCTCCGGTGGTGGGCACGTTCCTGCAACCGGTGCTCAACGCCATGAACGGACAGTCGCTGCAGCAGCACCAGTCGTTCCTCGAGGGCAAGACGGGCGAACAGGTGCTCTCACCCATCATATCCATCACCGACGACCCACTGACACCCGGCACACGCGGAGCCGTACACTTCGACTACGACGGCACCGCCACCAGCCGCCGCACGCTCTTCGACCAAGGCCGGCTTCGTACCTACTTCATAGACACCTACTACGGACGCAAGCTGAACATGCCGCCCACCACGCTGTGCCCCCACCGCCTGCTGATGGACACTGGAGGCAAGTCGCTGCGGCAGCTCATGGCCGACGCGGGCGACGCCATACTCGTCACCGACTTCAACGGTGGCAACTGCGACCCTTGCACCGGCCTCTTCTCTTACGGCGTGGAAGGCCTGCTCATCCGCGGCGGCGAAGTGGCGCAGCCTGTCAGCGGCATGAACATCAGCGGCAACATGCTGGACGTATGGCGGAGAGCCGTTGACCTGGCCGACGACACAGACCCATGGGACACGGGTGTCTTCCCCAGCGTAGCCTTCGCGGACGTCAACTTCGGCGGACGCTGACACCCCACAATACGGCCTGCCAGAGTCCGACTCCCCACAGTTTTCAGTACGCTAAGAGTCCATGCAGCACCGCGCAGAGCCAGAATCACGCGTCAAAACCTTCATGCGAAATTCCCCCCACCTTTCGCCAGTCCGCAGCTGGCTTAGTAGAAGCGTTTGCGCCAAACGCGACCCTTGCCACGCACGTCAGTAGTTGCGCACCTCGTCGCATCTCATTTGCGAAGGTATCTTGTGTTTTCCTCTTGCGGGTCGCATTTCACGGAAACGCTCCTCCTACACATAGGAGGCGCAAATGCGCCCTCAAGCCTAAAACCCAACACATAACACTTTTGTTGCCCATCACCGACACACGCATACCTTTCCATTTGCCGTTGTCAGGAAAAAACGCTACATTTGCAGTCGCATAAACCCTAAAAGACATCATACATGAAGAAATTATCAAGCTTTGCAGTGTGCGCTCTGTTGGGCATGAGCGCATGGGCACAGGAGGCTCTGTTCTCCGCCAACGAAGTGGTATCGCCAGAAGTGTCGGAGAACGGCGCGGTTACGTTCCGCCTCTTCGCGCCCAAGGCCGTGAGGGTGCAGCTCACAGGCGACTTCATCGGCCAGACCGTGAAGGCCGGCGAACGCACGGACATCGTGGACCTGCAGGAAGGCAAGGACGGCGTGTGGACGTTCACCACCGCGCCGCTGGAGCCGGAGCTCTACTACTACAAGTTCCGGGTGGACGGCATGGACATGCTCGACCCCTCCAACGTCTATATGTGCCGCGACATAGCCACGTACTCCAACATCTTCATAGTGGAGAAGGAGACGGGCGACAAGGGCGACCTCTACAGCGTGAACGACGTGCCGCACGGCAACGTGCTGAAGGTGTGGTACGACAGCCCCACGCTGCAGATGAAGCGCCGCATGACGGTGTACACGCCGGCGGGCTACGACGATGGCGGACGCTACCCGGTGCTGTACCTGCTGCACGGAGCTGGCGGCGACGAGGACGCGTGGACCACGCTGGGCAGGGCGGCGCAGATAATGGACAACCTGATAGCCGCAGGCAAGGCGAAACCCATGATAGTGGTGATGACCAACGGCAACCCCAACTGCGAGGCGGCTCCGGGCGAGTGGTTGAGGGGTATGTACAAGCCTTCCTTCATGGGACACCTGGAGGGCAAGGCGGTAGCCACCATGGAGGAGAGCTTCCCGGACGTAGTGAAATACGTGGAGAAGAACTTCCGCACACTGAAGGGCAAGAAGAACCGCGCCATCTGCGGACTATCCATGGGAGGCGGCCACTCGTTCAAGGTATCGAAACGCTATCCCGACATGTTCGACTACGTGGGGCTCTTCTCTGCGGCAATACGCATAGGCGACGCTGGTGACACACAGGAATCTCTCCTGAAGAGAATGAACAAAGACGAGGAGTTCAACGGGGAAATGGCTGCGCTGTTCGCCGCCAAGCCCAAGCTCTACTGGATAGCCATCGGCAAGACGGACTTCCTGTACAAGATGAACGAGGACTACCGCACCTACCTCGACTCCAAGGGATACGAATACGAATACCTGGAGACGGAAGGCGGTCACATCTGGCGCAACTGGCGCGACTATCTGACCATCTTCGCGCAAAGGCTCTTCCGCTGACAGGCATTCGCCACTATCGGAACCAACGGCGTGTCGACCGA
>CAVHNA010000057.1:0-13386 GCA_963637205.1 Bacteroidaceae bacterium | reverse complement strand
AGACGAGGCCGCAACGGAAGCGGCTGCCAAGGCAAGCACGGAAGCACAGAAGAAGATGACGACAAAGAAAAAACTTTGGGAGAAATACGACAAAGCAAAAGCAAAGGCGAAAAAGAAATAAGGTTGGCATGTATTCTTACGACGTGAGACACTTCTTCCTGATTGACGGAAGAAGGTCTCATGTCTTTTTTGTATGGAAAAGAAAGAACTGAGGTCTCTGATACGGAGCAGAAAAAGCAAGTGTTCGGAAACAGATATGCAACGCATGTCGACTGACGTGTGCGGGAAGATAAGCGACGCCCCCGTATGGCGGACGGTTAACACCATACTGCTGTACAGTCCGCTGAAAGACGAAGTGGACGTGCGCCAGCTAATAGCGGAAGCCGCGGCGGCACACAAGTGCGTAATACTTCCAGTGGTTGACGGCGACAACCTGACTCTACGGATATATGAAGGAGAAAGATCTATGGCTAAAGGAGCGTTCGGCATAATGGAACCGACAGGGACTTTCTTCCCTGTCAGCAGGTATAACGAGATAGGTCTTGCCATAATACCGGGCATGGCCTTTGACAACAAAGGACACCGGTTGGGCAGAGGCAAAGGTTATTACGACCGTCTACTGCCACACCTCCCACAAGCATTCCTCATGGGTGTCTGTTTCCACTTTCAGCTGTTGGACGATGTGCCGTCCGAACCTCATGATGTGCTCATGCACAGCGTAGTGTCCGCCCTACCCTAAGACCTGCATCAAGGCTTTCGCCACACCATCCTCGTCTACTGAGGCTGTCACGATGTCGGCAACGGCCTTCACCTCATCAGAAGCGTTGCCCATGGCCACGCCTATGCCCACATGACGAAGCATCTCTATGTCATTGCCGCCGTCACCGAAAGCCATAGTCTGTTCCAATGGTATGCCATAGTGTCTGCACACCTGGTCTATACCGGTAGCCTTGCACACCCCATGCGGTATGCAGTCAGCAAACGCCGGATGCCATCGGTTGGCGTCGCAACCTGTCAACACATTATTCATTATGGCGCTCTCTTGCTCACTGGTGAAGAACGCCACCACCTGCAATATGTCAATGTGCCTTACCTCGTCTATGTCGGACGACGGAGGCAAAGCCATGTCCACAAGACGAAACACATCAAGCACCGACTTGTCGGCATTCTCGAAACCGTATCCCATCAACCTGCCTTCAGCGACAAGCATCATCGGCAAAGGCGTAGTCTTGACATAATCCGCAAGTCGCGACATGTCCTCCCTGCTTATAGGATGCTTGTATATCGGCTGAAGGTCTTTGGTGACAATATATGCGCCGTTGGTACTTATCACGCCGTCGTAATCCAACTCTTTCACGACATCAAGCAATGTCAACGGTCTCCCTGTAGCTATGAAGACCCTAACGCCTTTCTCACGAGCCTTCTTTATAGCCTCCACCGCCGATTCAGGAACCTGATGCGTCTTGAAAGACACCAATGTTCCGTCAATGTCAAAAAATATTGCTTTTACCATCCCGAATACATTTTGCCGCACAAAGTTACGCCTTTTCCGTGAGAGAATGAATGTCTGGAACGGAAATTTCAACAAATAACGTCAGGAGGCATCAAACTGTTTTTATGGCTTTGACATGTCACACAACATGATTGAAACTAATGACCTGAGGTAAAGTCGGATTAAGTCGCTAAATTGACATTTAGTAATTGCAAACTGGCATGTATAGCCATTTCTAAGCGTGTTTTGTTGACAATTTGACACACGATACAATAAAAAAACACTATATTTGCATAAAGGAAAAGAAAAAGGAAACTAAAACTATAATACCGACATGCTAAACATCAACGATTTCATGCAACGTCTGGAAAGACGCCATCAGGGAGAGTCAGAATACCTGCAAGCAGTAAGGGAAGTGCTCATCTCCATCAAAGACATTTACAACCAACATCCGGAGTTCGAGCGCAAAGCTCTTTTGGAACGGTTGGTAGAACCGGAACGCATCATAACATTCCGCGTCCCATGGGTGGACGACAACGGCAAGGTGCAGGTGAACATAGGTTACCGAGTACAGTTCAACAGTGCTATAGGCCCATACAAAGGCGGCCTGCGCTTCCACGCCTCCGTCAACCTCTCCATACTGAAGTTCCTGGGATTCGAGCAGACATTCAAAAACGCACTCACCACACTGCCCATGGGAGGAGGCAAGGGCGGTTCGGACTTCAGCCCCAAAGGAAAGAGCGACGCGGAGATAGAACGCTTCTGCCAGTCATTCATGAACGAGCTGTTCCGTTACATAGGCCCTGAGACGGACATACCGGCAGGAGACATTGGAGTGGGAGCACGTGAGATAGGCTACCTCTTCGGACAGTACAAGAGGTTGACAAGAGACTTCAGCGGAGTACTGACTGGCAAGGGACTTGACTACGGAGGTTCTCTCATGCGTCCGGAAGCGACAGGCTTCGGTGGTTTATACTTCGTCAACGAGATGCTGCAGAATGCCGAACATGACATCAAGGGGAAGACCGTAGCCATCAGCGGTTTCGGCAATGTAGCTTGGGGTGCTGCCACCAAGGCGACACAACTGGGTGCCAAGGTGATTACCATAAGCGGACCTGACGGATATGTCTATGACCCCGACGGCATAGAAGGCGAGAAGGTGGACTATATGCTGGAGTTAAGAGCCAGCGGCAACGATGTCGTGGCTCCGTATGCGGAACGCTTCCAGTCCGCAACATTCTACCCCGGAAAACGTCCTTGGCAGCAGAAGGTAGACATAGCGCTACCGTGCGCCACACAGAACGAGCTGAACGGACAAGACGCCGCCATGCTGGTGGCGAACGGCGTGACGTGTGTGGGAGAGATAAGCAACATGGGATGTACACCGGAGGCTATAGACACCTTCATAGACAACCACATACTCTTTGCGCCAGGCAAGGCCGTGAACGCAGGCGGCGTGGCTACGAGCGGCCTGGAGATGAGCCAGAACGCTATGCACCTCAGTTGGAGCGCACAAGACGTGGACGCACGACTCCACTCCATCATGCACGGCATACACGCCCAGTGCGTGAAGTACGGCACAGAGCCTGACGGCTACATCAACTATGTGAAAGGCGCCAACATAGCAGGATTCATGAAAGTGGCGAAAGCCATGATGGCGCAAGGGATAGTATAAAGACACCATCCCTTGCGACATGCAAGTGAAACCTCAACTTTGATAGAAACTGGTAAACGCCTCGATACAGTATTCGTGATCCTTTACAGCCCCAGTCTCGCGTGCGCTATGCATGGCGAGAATGGGGTTTCCCATATCTACACCGCATACAGGAAGCGACGAGGCAAGAATATTGCCAAGTGTACTGCCTCCGGCTACGTCGCTATGGTTTACGAACTTCTGGTAAGGTATATGAGCCTTATCACATATTGAAGCGAAGACCGCCGCAGAATATGCGTCGCTGGCGTACTTCTGCGCAGCATTGAACTTGATGACAGGTCCACCGCCAAGAACAGGATGATTGGTAGGGTCGTATTTCTCAGGATAATTGGGATGCCACGCATGAGCGTTGTCGGCGGATATCATGAAGGCATTCTCCACAGACCTACAATAGTCCTCTTCCGTACCGCCTTGCGCAAAAACGATACGTCTGAGCAACGAAGCGAGGAAGGGACTGCCAGCTCCCTGTTTCGTCTGGCTCCCAGTCTCCTCGTTGTCGAAGACCGCCATCACCTGAGTGACACACGGAGTAGGATTCCCAGCCGACAGCAATGCTGCCAGCGAGGCGTGTACCATGCTGAGGTCGTCAAGACGACCGCTGGAAATCATCTCGTCGTGCACACCGAACAGACACGCAGGCGTAGCATCATAGAGATAGAGGTCAAAGTCAAGGATGTCCGCCGGTTGGCAATGCAACTCTTCACAGATAATTTTTTCCAACATCTTGCCTTTTTCCATCTCGTCAGTGACGAAACCAAGTAGTGGCAGCATGTCCTTTTGCTTTGACAACTTGACGCCATCATTAACCTGACGGTTAAAGTGAATGGCCAGATTGCTGATTTGCAGTAAAGGACGTTTGGCGTGCAGAAGTTTAACTTGAGGCTTCATGGCACAGTCGGTCTTCAGTATTATCCTTCCGGCAAGAGACAGCGGACGGTCAAACCAAGTGCTCATTATCGGGCCTCCGTACACTTCGGTATTAAGACGTGTGATACCGCCTTCGCCACACATCTCGGCATTAGGCTTGATGCGGAAAGTCGGCGAGTCGCAATGTGAACATATCATGTGGAACCCACCGTCGGCCAAGGGGGTCTCTCCTATGCGGAAAGCGTAGAGAGACGAACCGTTCTTGGTGACGAAAAACTGTCTGCCGACCTTCATATCGCCCAAAGGCATCGTGGTGTCCAGATGTTCGAACCCTGCGCCAAGAAGCCGTTTGCGCAGTGTTTCAACGGCGAGATAATTGACAGGAGAACTGTCAAGGAAATTCAATAGGTCTTTCATTTTTGCTTGTGTTATTTTGTAGTCAAGTTGCTTTGCCGATTGGAATAATTTGCATAACTTTGTGACAAAGTTAGGTATTTTTTGTACAAGATATGCGAATAGAAGACAAAATAACAGAAAAACCATCTAATTACGACCATCTGGAAAATAAAAGCGTGAGGGAACTGCTCGCTGACATAAACCGTGAAGACCACCTCGTGCCGGATGCCGTAGAGAAAGCACTTCCACAGATAGAAGCTTTTGTGAACGCTGTAGAACCGCACATGAAGAAAGGAGGCAGGCTGTTTTACCTCGGGGCGGGCACCAGCGGCAGGCTTGGCGTGCTTGACGCCAGTGAGCTGCCTCCCACTTTTGGCGTTCCCGAGACATGGGTTGTGGGTCTCATAGCCGGCGGAGACAGAGCTCTGCGACATGCGGTGGAAAATGCGGAAGATGTGTCGATGCAAGGATGGAAAGACTTACAGCAGTTCTGCCCCACTAATGACGACAGTCTGATAGGCATAGCCGCCAGTGGCACCACGCCCTACGTGGTAGGCGTGGTGAAGAAGGCGAGAGAATACGGCATGGTGACAGGTTGCATCACCAGCAATCCCAACACGCCTCTAGCAGAAGAGACAGAATTCCCGATAGAGACTATTGTAGGTCCAGAGTATGTTACGGGCAGCAGCCGCATGAAAAGCGGCACCGCACAGAAGATGGTGCTTAACATGATTTCCACTTCCCTAATGATACGACTGGGCAGGGTACAGGGCAACCGTATGGTGAATATGCAGCTGACAAACGCCAAGCTGGTAGACCGAGGCGCACGTATGTTGCAGGACGAGCTAAGCATAAGTTACGACGAGGCTAAGAGAAGACTCCTTGCGGCAGGCAGTGTGAGCAACGTGCTGAAGATGGAAGAAGACGAAAGCCATCAGAACAGATGAGAAAACAAGACTTATACAACCATATAAGCGAATATTTCCGCACGGAGATGCCCGAGGCTAAGTCTGAGCTGCACTTTGACAACGCCTTCCAACTGCTGGTGGCTGTAATGCTGAGTGCACAATGTACAGACAAACGCATAAATGAAGTGACACCAGCCCTTTTCAAGGCTTTCCCTGACGCTCGATCGCTTGCCTCTGCCACACAAGAGGATGTCCATGCCTACATAAAGTCCGTATCGTACCCCAACAGCAAAGCGCGTCACCTGACGGAGATGGCAAAGGCGCTGCACGGGACCTACAGCGGTGAGGTACCGGATAAAATGGAACTGTTGACAGCCCTTCCAGGTGTGGGCAGGAAGACTGCCAACGTGATACTAAGCGTAGCCTTTGGCAAACCCACGATGGCAGTGGACACTCACGTCTTCAGGGTAAGCCACAGGATAGGACTGGCATCCGATTCCTGCACCACCCCTCTGGCGGTAGAACAAACACTGACACGATACTTCAAAGCGGAAGACTTACCGTCCGCACACCATTGGCTTTTGCTCCACGGAAGATACGTGTGTACGGCACGTAAGCCTAAGTGCAAGACCTGCGGAGTGCAAGACGTTTGTCGTTTTTATAAAACACAGTTATGCACAAGGAAAAAATAATGGGAATTTTACGTTCGGAAACGTTTCGCAAGATATTGGCGTGTAGTCTGGCAACTACAGCCTTCGGTTGCAACTCAGGCAAGAACAGCATCATGACAAGCGATATTTACGGTGAATGGAGAATAGAGAACGCTATGGGCAAGAGCACTGCCGGTGCGGAGAGTGAAACTTTCATCTCCTTCAGCAAAGATGGAAACGTTAACGGATGCGCCTCGGTGAACAATTTCTACGGAGAATACAAATACGAGAACGGCAGGCTTTCCTTTTCCAATGTCGGCATGACACAGATGTTGGGATACTCCATGGACGTAGATGACGCAATATCCGAAGCCTTGCGCAAAACAGCCATGATAGAGATAAAAGGAAACACCGCCACCGTAAAGAGTCTTGACGGTAAAGCAATAATGACATTAAAGAAATAAAAAAACAAAAAATACTGAAAGTTATGTTCTCTGGAATAATTGAAGGACTGGCACGCGTGGTTGCCGTGAAGAGAGAAGAGGAAAACGTACACTTCACGCTCTCCTGCGATTTTGCATCAGAGCTGACCATCGACCAAAGTATTGCGCACAATGGCGTATGCCTGACAGTGGTATCGCTGGACGGCGACACCTATACAGTTACGGCTATGAAGGAAACGCTGGACCGCAGCAACCTAGGATTGCTGAAAGAGGGAGACGAGGTGAACGTGGAAAGGAGCATGATGATGAACGGACGCTTGGACGGGCATATAGTGCAGGGACATGTTGACCAGACCGCCACGTGCATTGCGGTGGAGGAACAAGGAGGAAGCCACGAGTACACATTCCGCTACGAGACCAACAAAGAAATGGTAAAACACGGTTACCTCACAGTAGACAAAGGAAGCGTCACGGTCAACGGTGTCAGCCTAACGGTCTGCCGTCCTACGGAAGACACCTTTCAGGTTTGCATCATCCCTTACACCTTTGAGCACACCAACTTCCACGCCATAAAAGAAGGGTCTGTGGTGAACATAGAGTTCGACATCATAGGCAAATACATAGCCCGCATGAAATCGCTAACAGGTGCGTGAAATGACGAAAAGATGGAAATAGGGCGCTACATACAGCACTTGCAACACCACAAGTATCGCATAAAGGACATTTATGAGTCCTGCGCATACGAGCAATCTGTTGTACAATGCGCCTTCTGCTTTTCTTACAGCAGCAAACAAGACTGCTGACGGCAGAAGCACAAGCATAGGAAGTGAGAATCCGAATGCTTTGTATACCATGACAGGCATAAGCAGTACGACCAGCAGCATCAAACCAAGTCCTGCGTTTCTTCCGAACCGCACTGGCAACGTACGCTTGCCTACGAGCCTGTCGGCCTCCATGTCGCGCAGGTTGTTGATAAGCAGCACACACATTGAAATCAGTCCACATACGGCTCCTGCGTAAAACACAGGCCACGAGAAGCCTTTGGTCTGCAGGAAGTATGTCCCCGTAGAAGCGATGACTCCATAATAGAGAAAAACGAAGATGTCCGCAATGCCAAGGTATGAAAGCGAGTGGTCTGTGGCGGAATAAAGCCATGCAAAAAGCAGTGCCGATACGCCAATCGCCAAGATTACCCATCCTCCTTCTATCACCAGAAATAGACCGCATACGACACAGACCGCCAATGTCAACAGACACGCATTGCGCATCTGTACCTCGCTTACCTCGCCTTCAGCCAAAGCACGTTTGAACCCTGCCCTACCCTTTTTGTCCGCACCGCGGGTGAAGTCACAATAGTCATTTACAAGATTGGACAAGACCTGCAGACCTACAGCACACGCCATCGTTACAACTGCCACAGTCCACGAACTGACTTCACCAGGCATGGCAAGCAACGCCACGGCTACGGGACACAGAGACGCAAACAGCGTCTGTGGCCGTATTATACGTAACCAAAGAACAATCTTGTCCATGCTCTTTTATTTTGAAGCCGTGTAAAGTGTGGTGATGCCTAAGGTAAGCGTTCTGAAACTTACGTTCCTGAAACCTGCCGCACTCAAATGCGACAACATCTCGTCTCCCCATATAAACTCTTTTACACTTTTGTAAAAGTAGGTGAAAGCGTTGCCGTTGTTGCTCAAGACTTTTCCTACCAATGGCATGATGTTCGCAAAGTAGAGATTGTAGCCCCAACGTATCACCTTGTTCTTGGGATAAGAAAACTCCAGGATTATCAGTTGGCCGCCGGGCTTCAGTACCCTGCACATCTCGCTCAGTCCTTTGTCCAGGTCGGAGAAGTTGCGGATTCCGTACGCACATGTTACAGCGTCAAACTTGCAGTCTTCAAAAGGCATGTCCAGTGCACTGCCAAGAACAAAATCAACTTTTTCATCCATAACAGCCCTGCGCACCTTCTTCTTCCCGATGTTCATCATCTCATTGCTTAGGTCTATGCCGGTCACGTGTCTTGCCTTCCCCTTCTTTATGGCTGCTATAGTCAGGTCTCCCGTCCCTATCGCCACATCCAGCATAAACTCTACCGGACGCAT
Organism: Bacteroidaceae bacterium; assembly: GCA_963637205.1. Lineage (GTDB taxonomy): Bacteria > Bacteroidota > Bacteroidia > Bacteroidales > Bacteroidaceae > Physcousia. The sequence goes on along the minus strand of CAVHNA010000057.1, from coordinate 4,808 downwards.
GCTGCGAACAGCGGCACGACGCCACCAAATATCTATGCCTAGAGACGTCAGATGGTTGAACCTGTCATACGCATTGGCTATGCTGTCAAACAACTTGCCTATATTCGCTTTTTCGTTTAGGCTCATCTCAGTCCTCCTTTTTCTCCAGCAGTACTACGTTTTCCACATGCTGCGTGTGTGGGAACATGTCCACAGGACGGAACCTTACCACCCGGTATGCCGCGTCCAGCAACTGCAAGTCCCTTGCCTGCGTGGCAGGATTACAGCTCACATAGACAATTCTTTTGGGTGCGGCAAAGAGTATGGTGTCTATGACATCCTGGTGCATTCCGGCACGTGGCGGGTCTGTGATGACAATGTCCGGCTTACCGTGACGTTCAATGAACTCATGCGTGAGGATATCCTTCATGTCTCCTGCACAGAAAAACGTGTTTGATATCCCGTTTATCTCAGAATTTACCTTTGCGTCCTCTATGGCTTCTGGGACATATTCTATACCTATCACTTTTTGTGCGCCGTCGGCTACGAAGTTGGCTATGGTACCGGTGCCGGTATACAGATCGTAAACAATGGGCTTATCCTCGCACTCATACCCTTCGTATGCAAACGTCTTGGCTACATTATATAAATTAGCGGCCTGGTCGGTGTTGGTCTGATAGAAACTCTTAGGACCTACTTTGAATCGGAGCTTGCCCATCTCCAGGAATATGTGTGCCGTACCGCTGAACGTATGCACCTCCAAATCGCCGAAAGTGTCGTTGAACTTGCGGTTGTCTACCCACAGAAGACTGGTGATTTCGGGGAACGTCTCATGTACCCATGTCATAAGGCCCATGGCTTCTTCCTTGTAGTTGCACACATCTCCATTCTGATCGGCAAGGCAGAACTGCATGAGCAACATCAACTCGCCAGTGTTGCTGAGACGTATCATCATACCACGCAGAAGACCCTCGTGAAGCTTTTGGTCGTAGAAAGAAAGACTGTGGTCATAAGCGTAGTTGCGTATGCCGTTACGGATACGGTTGTTGATGTCATCCATGAGACGGCACTCCTCTATGGGCAATATCTTGTCGAACGACCCTGAAGTGTGAAACCCTACCGCACCCTGGTGCTCAAACGTTACGCCAGAGGCTATCTGTTCTGCGGTAAGCCAACGCTTGTCACTGAACCCGAACTCCAGTTTGTTTCTGTATTCCCTTGTCTTCTCGCTTCCCAAGATAGGTTCACATTCTGGCAGTTCCACCTTCCCTATTCTCGTGAGGTTGTCCACCACCTGCTTCTGTTTGTACGCCAACTGTTCCTCGTAAGGGAGACATTGCCATTTGCATCCTCCGCATACACCGAAATGAGGACAAAAAGGTTCGCTACGTTTCTTGCTGTACTCGTGGAAACACACCGCTACGGCCTCAGCGTAATGATGTTTTTTGTGCGTTATCTTCAGATCTACGACGTCGCCCGGAACCACGAAAGGAACGAAAACCACCAAGTCGTCAACCCTTGCCAAAGCCTTGCCTTCGGCCGCCACATCCTGTATCTCTATTTTCTCCAACAGTGGGAGTTCTTTTCTTTTACGTGCCATATTTTTATACAAAAATGTATTGGAACTGCAAAATTAGCCAAATATCCGATAAAAATACAGCTTTTGCTTTGCTAAAAAATAATAAATTGTTACTTTTGCGAGATACTTTTGGAAATTACACAACAACAATTATCAAAATAAAGATTATGACTCAAAAACGTGTTTACACATTCGGTAACGGACAAGCCGAAGGAAATGCACAGATGCGCGAGCTCTTGGGTGGCAAGGGCGCGAACCTTGCGGAAATGAACCATATAGGGGTACCTGTACCTCCTGGTTTCACTATCACCACAGACACATGTAACGAATATTATAAGGTAGGACAAGACAAAATCGTAGAACTGCTGCAGGACGACGTGGACGCTGCCGTAGCACATACTGAGAAGTTGATGAACTGCAAGTTCGGCGATGCCAAGAACCCTCTTCTCGTAAGTGTACGTTCCGGAGCACGCGCTTCCATGCCCGGCATGATGGACACCATCCTGAACCTCGGGCTGAACGACGAAGTAGCGGAGGGCATGTGCAAGAAGACAGGCAACCCCCACTTCGTTTACGACAGCTACCGTCGTTTCGTACAGATGTACGGCGATGTCGTACTTGGCATGAAACCTGTAAACAAAGAAGACATCGACCCGTTTGAGGCTATTATAGAAAAGGTAAAGAAGGAACAGGGCGTAACGCTTGACAAAGACCTCTCTGTGGACAGCCTCAAGAAACTGGTCAGCCTTTTCAAGAATGCCATTAAGGAACAAACCGGCCACGACTTCCCTTCAGACCCGAAAGAGCAACTTTGGGGCGCCATCTGCGCCGTGTTCCGCAGTTGGATGAACGAGCGCGCCATACTCTACCGCAAGATGGAAGGAATACCCGATGAATGGGGAACGGCGGTATCTGTAATGGCTATGGTATTCGGCAACATGGGTGACACGTCGGCTACTGGCGTATGCTTCAGCCGCGACGCAGGAAACGGCGAGAACCTCTTCAACGGAGAATATCTCATCAATGCCCAAGGCGAGGATGTGGTAGCCGGCATACGTACACCACAGCAGATTACCAAGATAGGTTCACAGCGCTGGGCTGAGCGTGCCGGTATCTCCGAGGAAGAACGTGCGGCGAAGTATCCCTCTATGGAAGAGGCCATGCCGGAGTTGTACAAGGAACTTGACGCACTGCAGGACAAGCTGGAGAAGCACTACCGCGACATGCAGGACATGGAGTTCACCGTACAGGAAGGCAAGCTGTGGTTCTTGCAGACCCGCAACGGTAAGCGTACGGGTACGGCTATGGTGAAAATCGCCATGGACTTGCTGCACGAGGATATGATAGACGAGAAGACCGCAATTATGCGCTGCGAACCCCAGAAACTTGACGAGCTTCTTCACCCTGTATTCGACAAGAACGCTCTGAAGAAGGCAAAGGCTATCACTCAGGGACTTCCCGCATCACCAGGTGCCGCTTGTGGACAGATAGTGTTCCACGCCGACGATGCCGAGGTTTGGCACAAGGACGGTCATAAGGTGGTAATGGTACGTATCGAGACATCTCCCGAAGACCTCGCCGGTATGTCAGCCGCTGAAGGCATTCTCACCGCACGCGGCGGTATGACATCGCATGCCGCTGTGGTGGCTCGCGGTATGGGCAAGTGCTGCGTATCAGGTGCTGGTGCCATCAACGTCAACTACAAGAACAAGACCGTAGAGATTGAGGGCGTTGTGTACAAGGAAGGCGACTTCATCTCTCTGAACGGAACTACCGGACAGGTATACGCAGGCGAGATAGCTACCAGAACTCCCGAGCTCTCAGGAGACTTCAAGGAACTGATGGATCTTTGCGACAAATACACCAAGATGGAGGTTCGTACCAATGCCGACACTCCGCGCGACGCACAGATTGCACGCGACTTCGGAGCGAAGGGTATCGGACTTACACGTACTGAGCACATGTTCTTTGACGGCCAGAAGATTATCGCCATGCGCGAGATGATTCTCGCCGATACAGTAGAGGGACGCGAGAAGGCTCTCGCCAAGTTGCTTCCTTATCAGAAGAGCGACTTCTACGGAATCCTGAAGGCTATGGACGGCTTGCACGTCAACATACGCCTGTTAGATCCCCCATTGCACGAATTCGTGCCGCACGATGAGGCCGGACAGCAGACTATGGCTAAGGAGATGGGGGTAAGCGTAGAGGAGATACAGAAACGCGTGCAGTCGCTGGCGGAGAACAACCCCATGCTCGGACACCGCGGTTGCCGTTTGGGCATCACCTTCCCCGAGATTACAGCCATGCAGACACGCGCCATACTCGGAGCGGCATGCCAGCTGAAGAAGGAAGGATACGACCCACATCCCGAAATCATGGTACCTCTCATCGGTATTCTCTACGAGCTGAAACAGCAGAAAGAGATTATCAAGAAAGTTGCCGAAGAGGTATTCACCGAAGAAGGTGTACGCATAGACTTTGAGATAGGCACCATGATAGAAATACCGCGCGCCGCCCTCACAGCCGACAAGATTGCTACCGAGGCGGAGTACTTCTCATTCGGTACCAACGACCTCACCCAGATGACCTTCGGCTATTCGCGTGACGATATCGCAAGCTTCCTCCCCGCTTATCTGGAGAAGAAGATATTGAAGGTTGACCCATTCCAGGTTCTTGACCAGAACGGCGTAGGCCAGTTGATAGAGATGGCAGTCAAGAAGGGGCGTTCCGTTCGTCCTCAGTTGCGCTGCGGTATCTGCGGCGAGCATGGCGGCGAGCCCAGCTCTGTGAAATTCTGTGCCAAGATAGGCATGAACTACGCCAGCTGTTCACCGTTCAGAGTCCCCATAGCACGCCTGGCAGCGGCCCAAGGAGCCCTTGAACAGGAATAAGGAAGAACTGAAATATAGCGATATAAAGGGCAAGCATCTGCGGAATGGATGCTTGCCCTTTTGTGTTTGACTGGAATATGTGTAATGCTCAATGGTTCATGACTCCAAGGATATAAGAATTGTAGGATGCCAGTGAGCTCAAATTATAGAATCAGCCCAGTCGCCAATCTCCTTTTCCGACATACCGTTGAGCAGTTTGCCGGCTTCCCATTTCACTTCGGGATAAGAATCTTTGAAAACCTTTTCGGCATTCTCAATGCCGCTTCCGCCTGAGGTCATGAACATCACGACGCGCTTGCCTTTAAGCTGATAGGTGTCCATGAAGGTGTTGATGATGCGAGGCGCACCGTTCCACCAGT
>CAVHNA010000056.1:5428-13453 GCA_963637205.1 Bacteroidaceae bacterium | reverse complement strand
CTTGCTCTGGCAAGCGTCTCCTTCGTCGCCGAGCGGACGCAAACGCGCCTCCTACTCTGGATAACTATGGTGAAAAAGTCAGTAGTACTGACTTGGCAATGTCAGTAGCATTAACTTTGAAAGTCAGTAGTACTGACTTGGTGATGTCAGTAGCATATACTTTAAAAGGCAGTGCCGTGCCCTTGTTTTTTATAATTTTCGCATTCGTACTTGCGCATATTATAAAAACTGTATACCTTTGTGCGTGTATGCGTGATTCTATATGTCAAAAAGCCTAAAGCGACAAAAAAATTATTCCAACAAATGACTGTGTATCAAATAAGGTCCGAGTACTCTTCACTACACAGAATTTGCAAATAACAGCACGGGGAGACCGAACTGTGAGCACAGGCCTGAATATGTTGGGCTATAAGGACTTTGACTATAGAGCGTAATTGTATTGGAGACAAGATGAAGGCTATGAACAAGAAGATGACTTTAGCTCTTTTGCTGATGGCGATGGCTACCACCGCCTATGGCAGGAGCCTGGTGGCCAAAGTGGGACAATGGCAGGTGCGTTACGACACCAAAAGTCACACATTTACCTACGACAGTAACGGCGGCGAGCTACAGATACCGTCCTCAAGGGCAGAGGCAGCCTATTCACGGCAAGGTGTGGCCTGTCGTCTGTCGTCAGCTGATTTCCGAAAGGCCAAGGTCGTGAGCGACGGCGAAGTGAAACGCTTCGTACTTGAGCAGTGCCCGGAGCACCAAGGCATGACGATGAACATGGAACTGCGCCCCCTCGGCGACCATCTGCAGCTGCGCATGACCCTTGTGGCCAACGAGGAGATAAAGTCCAACTATTTGGTGCCCATACATACCGTAACGCCTATGGCAGTCCCGGGCAAGGAGGTCAGAATGACGAAGGTGCCGTTTGACAACGACGGCTTTTCGCGTTATCTATACGCACCTTTAGACACGAGCTTAACCAGCTACGAGGTTACTGCCATCTTTGACGGCGAGAGCAGAGACGGTCTCGTAATAGGCAGTGTGGAGCACAACCAGTGGAAGAGTGCCATCGACATGAAGGGCGAACAAGGCAACATACTCTCAGAACTGACGATATACAGCGGAGCGAGCTCTTCCGACACTCACGACTTGCTGCCGCACGGAAACGTTGTAGGCCAGACGGTGGCCAGCGCATGGTTTATGCTCGTCAAGGCCGACGACTGGCGCGACGGCATGGAGACCTTTGCCGAGGCGTGCCTTGAGAGGCAAGCCGGAAGACGCACATGGAAGCACGGCATGCCTACAGGATGGCAGAGCTGGGGCGTGATGTCAAGCCACAACAGTCTGGAGGTGGATATGGCAGTGGCAGACTTCTACGCCGACACCCTGCGCAAGGGTGGCTTCTGTGGCGAGGATGGCATGCAGATAATGAGCATTGACGCTTGGGACAACCTTGACGATGAAGCCAAGCGCAAGCTTACTGCCCATTGCGCACGGCAAGGACAGGTGGTGGGCACCTACCGTTCGCCGTTCTCTCTGTGGTGGGGCGAAGAGGAAGACTTGCAGCGCAAGCTCTACGACGACTGTGCATACAAAGCTTGCGACGTGGTTCTCAAGGCCAATGGCAAGCCTCTCAAATATGACGGCGCATATTGTCTTGACCCGACACACCCGGCTACAAAGGAGAAGATGCGCCGCGACATGGAAGAAGCGCGCAGCCAAGGCTTCCGCTACGTGAAGGTGGACTTCGTGACCAACGGCATCATACAGGCCGACAGCTACTACAACCCGAATGTGCATACGGCGGTGGAGGCGTACAACGAGGGCTTTGACTATTTCGTCAAGCAATGCTATTGCGAAGACGGCGAGCCTATGTTCATAGCTCTCAGCATAGCACCCCTGTTTCCCTACCAATACGGCAATTCACGCCGCATCGCTTGCGATACATGGGGCAAGATAGGACAGTCGGAATACGCCATGAACGCCATTTGCGGCGGCTGGTGGACCAACAGGCTCTACCAGTACAACGACCCCGACCACATCGTGCTTGTCGGCAATGACACCGAGAAAGAGACGGAGGGCGAGAACCGTGCGCGCCTCACCACAGGCATCGCCAGCGGCATGATGCTTCTGGCCGACAACTACCACGTGGGCGACACCGTAACCAAGTGCGGCGACCCAAAGCTGTCCGTCGAGCGCGCCCATAAGCTGCTTGCCAACCCTCGGGTGAACGCTCTTGCCAAGCGTGTGAAGCACTCCTTCCGTCCCGTTTATGGCTACAAGCCCTACAACGGCAATCCCGCTTCTGCGGAGAATGCCGTGGTGTACGACGACGGCGAGGCTGTCTATGTGGCGGTAATCAACTACGACGACAAGCCCATGGACTACACTGTGCAGCCGCAGGACTTAGGACTGGACCACACGCCCCTGTCCATTGAGGAGCTATGGACAGGCCAGCGGCTTTCCTCCCTGTCATTCTCCATCCCAGCCAAAGACGCACGCATCTACAAGATATGGAAATGAAGGAAATGTGCCCTCCTGAGCAGTAGTACTGCTCGGCGATATCGGTAGTACTGCTTTTCAATATCAGTAGTACTGCTTTTCAAAATCGGTAGTACTGCTCCGGAAGGGGTACTCTTCTCTGAAAAAAATATAGACGCACCTTTTTTGCGTTTGCAAGATTATTCGTACCTTAGCGGCGTGAAACGCAAATGCGAAGCGATATGACGACTGAAATTGTAAATTGTTACCCGATGGGAATACAGACCTTTGAGGAAATCCGAGAGAAGAACTATCTGTATGTGGACAAGACAAAGTACCTTGTCGACTTTAGGGGAAAATAATAGACTGTATTATGATTCTTGACAAGACAGAAAACCTGCATCTATATGCCGGCGTAAACCCTTATATATATAATGTAGTGGAGTTCATAGCTTCGCACGACCTGCTGACGATGCCTACCGGAAGAGTGGAAATATGTGGCGATGACCTCTTCGCCAACTTTGACACAGCCCATGGGAAACCGCAAGAAGAAGCCGTCATGGAATCGCACAACCGTATGGCCGACATCCAGCTCATACTCGACAATGAGGAAACAGTCGGCTGGGCACCGCGCAAAAGCCTGCCCTCAACGCCGTATGACGAGGAGTGCGACATCTCCTTCTATCCCGGTTGCACCCCACAGGAATACGTCAAGCTACGTCCCGGCACCTTCCTGCTCTTTCTCCCCGACGACGCTCATGCGCCATGTATATCGGAGAGAGAAAGCTACAGAAAGGTAATCTTCAAGATGAGAGTCAAGTAAGCAACGGCGACCACAGACGACGCTTACTTCCCGGAAGGCGTACCGTTCAGGCACTCTCTCACGAAATCCATGAAGAGAGGATGAGGATGCAGCACGGTGCTGCTGTACTCGGGGTGGAACTGTGTGCCTATGTACCATCTGTGCGACGGCACCTCCACTATCTCCACCAGACCACTTTCAGGATTGACACCCACACACTCCATGCCGTTGGCCTCGTATGCGCTCTTGTAGTCGTTGTTGAACTCATACCTATGCCTGTGGCGTTCCTGTATGCTGTCGCATCCGTAGATGGAAGCCACCTTGCTGCCCTGTTTCAACGTACAGCCGTATGCTCCCAGACGCATGGTGCCGCCCTTCTCCGTGACGTTCTTCTGGCTCTCCATAATGTCTATCACGTTGTGAGAAGTCTCCTGGTCCATTTCGCGTGAGTTGGCGTCGGCGTATCCAAGCACGTCGCGTGCGTATTCTATCACCATCATCTGCATACCCAGACAGATGCCGAACGTAGGGATGTCGTGCATGCGAGCGTATTTCGCCGCCACTATCTTACCCTCTATGCCGCGCAGTCCAAAACCAGGGCATATAAGCACGCCGTCAATACCCTGCAGCTTATCGGCGATATTGTCTTCCGTCACCGTCTCGCTGTTAAGGAACTCTATCTTGGTACGCACTCCGTTGTACACACCGGCCAACGAGAGGCTTTCCCTTATACTCTTGTACGCATCCTGAAGGTCGTACTTTCCAACAAGGCCTATCCTCACCTCCCCTGTGGCAGACTTCTGCAAATCCAGAAAATGTCTCCAAGGAGCCATCTGTGGCGTCTCGCCTACAGGTATGTCCATCTTACGAAGTATGGCGGCGTCAAGCCCCTGTCTCTGCATGTTCAGAGGTACGTCGTAGATGCTGGGCATGTCTTCGCTCTGCACTACGCACTCCAAGTCTACATTGCAGAACCCTGCCACCTTTTGTCTTACGGCATCAGACAGATGCTTCTCCGTGCGAAGCACCAGCACGTCGGGCTGTATACCCATTCCCTGCAGCTCTTTCACGCTGTGCTGTGTGGGCTTCGTCTTCAGTTCTCCCGCCACTTTCAGATAAGGCACGTATGTCAAATGCACGCACACGGCACGCTTTCCCAGTTCCCATCTCAGTTGCCTTATGGCTTCCATGAACGGTGCGCTCTCTATGTCGCCGATGGTACCTCCCACCTCAGTGATTATGAAGTCGTGCTTGTCCGACTCAAACTCGCGCAGCATGCGTTTCTTTATCTCGTCCGTGATGTGCGGCACCACCTGTATGGTCTTACCCAGATAGTCGCCACGACGCTCGCGGTCTATCACAGTCTTGTATATGCGTCCGGTAGTTATGGAATTGTCGCGTGTGGTGCGAATGCCGGTAAAACGCTCGTAGTGCCCAAGGTCGAGGTCCGTCTCCATGCCGTCTACCGTCACGTAGCACTCTCCGTGCTCGTATGGGTTCAGTGTGCCAGGGTCTATGTTGATGTACGGATCAAACTTCTGGATGGTGATGTCGTATCCACGCGCCTGAAGCAACTTGCCTATACTGGAAGAAATGATGCCCTTACCAAGAGACGATACCACGCCTCCGGTTACAAAAATATAATGTGTCATAGCCTTGTGGTTTGTGTTCGTAAGCATAAAACATATTTTCTGTGCAAAGGTATACCGAAACATCCACGTATGCAAACATGTTGTCACATTTTATGCGTAAAACCTAACATTTTTCTTTTTATTTTTGCTCATAACGGATAATTGTCATACTTTTGCAGCGAACAAACAGCAATTTGTCATACTATGAGAGTAAATAGCGAGAAAAATGTAGGTTTGTACCGCGAAGCCAACGAGCACGACGCTTGTGGTGTGGGCATGGTGGTGAACATACATGGGGGCAAGAGCCACGAATTGGTGGACAACGCTCTGAGGGTGCTTGAGAACATGGAACACCGCGGAGCGGAAACAAGGGACAAGACCGGCGACGGAGCCGGCATACTGGTGCAGATACCGCACGAGTTCATTCTTCTGCAGGGAATCCCCGTGCCGGAGAAAGGGCGTTACGGCACCGGACTCGTGTTCCTGCCTCGTGACAAGAAAAGACAGAGTGCCATACTGGAGGTGATAATAGAGGAGATAGAGCGCGAGGGGCTGCAACTGATGCACCTGCGCAACGTACCCGTCAACGACGATGTCCCCGGTGTAGGAGCACGTCAGGTGCAGCCCGACATCAAGCAGATGTTCGTAACGGGCGTAAACGAAGACAACGCCCCATATCTGGAGCGTATATTATATAAGGTGAGGAAGAAGATAGAGAAACGCGTGACGGACGAGGACTTCTACATCTGTTCGCTCTCCAGCCGCAACATAGTGTACAAGGGTATGCTCACCAGCGGTCAGCTCAGACGTTTCTTCCCCGACCTCAGCAACAACTACTTCACCTCCGGGTTGGCTTTGGTACATAGCCGCTTCAGCACCAACACATTCCCCAAATGGAAGTTGGCGCAGCCTTTCCGCCTTCTGTGCCATAACGGTGAGATAAACACCGTACGCGGCAACCGGGGATGGATGAAAGCCAGGGAGAGCGTACTCAGCGGCGAGGCTCTGGGCGACATCAAAGAGATACGTCCCATAGTGGAAGAGAGCATGAGCGATTCCGCCAGCCTCGACAACGTCTTTGAATTCCTGGTGATGAGCGGTATGTCACTGCCTCAGGCCATGGCCATACTCGTACCTGAGAGTTTCAACGACAAGAACCCCATCTCAGAAGACCTCAAGGCGTTTTATGAATACTACTCCATACTGATGGAGCCGTGGGACGGTCCGGCCGCACTGATGTTCAGCGACGGCAGGTATGCCGGTGGCATGCTTGACCGCAACGGTCTGCGCCCTTCGCGTTACACCATCACCAAGCAGGGCATGATGGTGGTGGCCTCAGAAGTGGGAGTGATGGATTTCGAACCGGGCGACGTGGTAAGCAAAGGCCGTCTGCAACCCGGCAAGATATTGCTCATAGACACGCAGGAGGGCAAGATATACTACGACGGTGAGATAAAGGAACACCTGGCTGGAGAACATCCGTACAGACAATGGCTGAGCACCAACTGCATACAGCTGGAGAACCTCAAGAGCGGACGTAAGGTGGACAACACGGTGGCCGACTACAACAGGAAGCTACGTGCGTTCGGATTCGGGCAGGAAGACATAGACCGCACCCTCATACCCATGTGTACCATGGGGCAGGAGCCTGTGGCCGCCATGGGCAACGACACGCCGCTGGCCGTGATAAGCGACCTACCGCAGGTGCTCTTCAACTACTTCCGCCAGCAGTTCGCGCAGGTCACCAACCCGGCCATAGACCCTATACGCGAGGAACTGGTGATGTCGCTCACGGAGTACATAGGACGTGTAGGCAGCGGCATACTGACACCGGACGAGTCGAACTGCAAGATGGTGCGCCTGCCTCAGCCCGTACTCACCAACACCGAGCTGGATATACTCTGCAACATACGATACAAGGGATTCAAGACCACGAAGCTGCCCATGCTCTTCGACACCGCCAAGGGTGAGAGCGGACTGCGAAGTGCCATAGACGACCTGTGCAAGAAGGCCGAGGAGAGCGTGGACGAGGGAGTCAACTACATCATCCTCTCCGACCGCAACGTGGACGCTGGTCATGCGGCCATACCGTCGCTGCTCGCCGTCAGCGCCGTACACCACTACCTTATAAGCGTGGGGAAACGTGTGCAGACGGCACTGATAGTGGAGAGCGGCGAGATACGCGAGGTGATGCACGCTGCACTGCTTCTGGGCTACGGAGCCAGTGCCATCTGTCCATATATGACATTCGCCATACTCGACCATCTGGTGAGCACGCACAAGATACAGGAAGAATACCACACAGCGGAGAAAAACTACATAAAGGCCGTAGACAAAGGACTCAAGAAGATAATGTCCAAGATGGGTATCAGCACCATTCGCTCTTACCGCGGTGCCAAGATCTTCGAGGCTGTGGGACTGTCGGAAGACCTGCTGAAGAAATACTTCGGCACAGACTCCAGCACTATAGGAGGCATAGGGCTCAAGGAGATAGCCAGCGAATACACCTCACTCAACAAAGCCCTCTCGCCCGACACCTACGAAGACCCATCCGCACCTCTGCCCAACAACGGACTGTTCTCTTTCCGCAAGGATGGCATAGACCACGCTTGGACACCCGAAGCCATCTCGCAACTGCAGATAGCCACGCGTCTGGGTTCATACAAGAAATTCCAGGAATGGTCCGCCACGGTAGACCGTAAGGAAAGGCCAATCTTCCTGCGCGACTTCCTTGACTTCCGCCGCTCAGACACCCCGACTCCATTAGACGAGGTGGAACCCGTGGAGAGCATCGTCAGACATTTCGTCTCAGGAGCCATGTCCTTCGGAGCCATCAGCATAGAGGCCCACGAGGCCATCGCTTTGGCCATGAACCGTCTGGGCACTCGAAGCAACACCGGCGAGGGAGGCGAAGACAACGCACGCTACCACACCACCGTGGAGGGCGTGAGCCTGAGCAGCAAGACCAAGCAGATAGCCAGCGGACGCTTCGGCGTGACGACGGAATATCTGGTAAACGCCGAAGAGATACAGATTAAGGTGGCACAGGGAGCGAAGCCTGGAGAAGGCGGACAGTTGCCTGGCTTCAAGGTAGACAAGGTGATAGCGCGCACACGCCAC
>CAVHNA010000056.1:0-5418 GCA_963637205.1 Bacteroidaceae bacterium | reverse complement strand
CGCCACTCCATACCCGGCATCACGCTCATCTCTCCGCCACCTCATCATGACATATACAGCATAGAGGACCTTGCGCAACTCATCTTCGACCTCAAGAACGTCAACCCTACCGCGGCAGTCAGCGTGAAGTTGGTAGCCGAGAGCGGAGTGGGCACCATAGCCGCCGGAGTGGCAAAGGCCAAAGCCGACCTTGTAGTGATATCAGGAGCGGAAGGCGGTACGGGAGCCAGCCCGGCCAGCAGTATGCGTTTCGCCGGCATATCGCCCGAGATAGGATTGGCGGAGACACAGCAGACACTGGTGCTCAACGGTCTGCGCCAACAGGTTCGCCTGCAGACCGACGGACAGCTCAAGACAGCGCACGACGTCATCATCATGGCTATGCTCGGAGCCGACGAGTTCTCCTTCGGCACCCTGCCACTGATAGTGCTGGGCTGTGTGATGATGAGAAAGTGCAACACCAACACATGCCCCGTGGGCGTGGCCACACAGGACGAAAAGCTCAGAGCCAAGTTCCACGGAAAAGCCGACTATCTGGTGAACTTCTTTACCTTCCTGGCCCAGCAGACACGCGAATACCTGTCGCAGATGGGGGCCCGTTCGCTGAAGGACATCATAGGACGCACAGACCTCATAGAGGTGAAGCCGCGCCAAGCAGGAACGAAGCAGGCCACCATTGACTTCTCTCACCTGCTGCACAGGCCGTACACCGACAAGCCCCTCTACTGGGACCGCGAGGCATTCACGCATGTGAGCGGCGTCAAGGACGAAGACATAATACACGCTTGCGAAAAAGCCATAGACAGCAAGGAAGAGGTGAACCTCGACTACGCCATTCGCAATACCGACCGTGCTGCCACCACCATGCTCTCGGGTGTCATAGCCAGAAAGTACGGAGAGAAAGGGTTGCCCGACTCCACCATCAACATCAGGTTCAAGGGCTCGGCAGGACAGAGCTTCGGAGCTTTCGCCGTGAAGGGACTCAACATACGCCTTGAAGGCGAGACCAACGACTACTTCGGCAAGGGTCTCTCTGGAGGACGCATCAGCATTGTGCCGCCATCACGCATCAACTCGGACTTCGTACCCGAAGACAACATCATAGCCGGCAACACTGGACTCTACGGAGCTACCGGAGGCGAACTCTACGTAAACGGATGCGTGGGCGAACGTTTCGGCGTGCGCAACTCGGGTGCCATAGCCGTGGTAGAGGGAGCAGGAGACCATTGCTGCGAGTACATGACAGGCGGACGTGTGGTAGTGCTTGGCGAGACAGGCAGGAACTTTGCCGCCGGCATGTCGGGAGGTGTAGCGTATGTATGGGACAAGAACCATCACTTCGACTATTTCTGCAACATGGATCAGGTAGAGATTAACCTCGTGGAGGAAGCCTCATCGCGCAAAGAGCTACACGAACTCGTACGCCAACACTACCTCTACACAGGGTCGCCACTGGCACGGCGTATGCTGGACTCATGGAGTCACTACATAGACGACTTCATTCAGGTGGTGCCCATAGAGTACAAGCGTGTGCTTCAGGAGGAGAAAATGCGTCAGCTGCAAGAGAAGATAGCCAACATGCAAATCATCAACAACTGATTTCCTCCCATTACATAATTCCAAATTCAACAAAAAATCCATAATTCCATAATCATACAATGGGACGATTAAAAGCATTCATGGAAGTGCCGCGCATAGAAGCGGGGTACAGACCCGTACACGACCGTATCAACGACTTCGGAGAGGTGGAGCAGACGCTCAACACTCACGACCGCAAGATGCAGGCAAGCCGGTGCATGGACTGCGGAGTGCCCTTCTGCCACTGGGCCTGTCCTCTGGGCAACAAGGCTCCCGAGTGGAACGACGCCCTCTACAAAGGCGAGTGGGAACTGGCATACCGCTTGCTCAACCAGACCAACGACTTCCCCGAGTTCACCGGACGTATCTGTCCCGCACTGTGCGAGAAGGCGTGCGTACTCAACCTCACAGAACACTCTCCCGTTACAAATCGCGAGAATGAAGCGGCCATAACAGAAGCTGCATGGCGCGAGATGGTGATAAAGCCACGCCAGATACAAAGGAACGGCAAGAAGGTGGCGGTAATAGGCGCAGGGCCTGCCGGACTGGTTGCTGCCAACCGACTCAACCACCGCGGCTACACGGTTTGCGTGTTCGAGAAGAACGAAGCTCCGGGCGGACTGCTTCGCTACGGAATACCCAATTTCAAACTCAACAAAGCCATCATAGACAGGCGAACTGACTTACTCACACAAGAGGGCATAGAATTTGTCTGCGGCACAGCAATAGATCTGGACAAGCTCTCAAGCGACGGCGACCTACGCCAACTGGAAGGACGTCACGCATACGACTTCGATGCCATAGTGGTATGTACTGGCACACCAACGGCCAGAGACCTTGACATACCCGGACGTAAGTTGAAAGGCGTACATCTGGCACTTGAACTGCTGTCACAGCAAAACCGTGTGCTCGCCGGTGCGGAGTTCAGCAAAGACGAGAGGGTGACTTGCAAGGGCAAGGACGTGCTGGTGATTGGCGGAGGCGACACAGGTAGCGACTGCATAGGTACCGCACACCGCCAAAGCTGCAAGAGCGTGACACAGATAGAGATAATGCCGCGCCCTGTGGAAGGACCGGAAGACCCGAAGAACCCATGGCCAGCCTACCCCCGTGTGCTGAAGACCACATCCAGCCACGAAGAGGGATGCGTACGTCGCTGGAACATCAACTCACTGGAGTTCCTTGGCAAGGACGGACACCTCACTGGCGTACGTGTACAAGAGATAGACTGGAAGCCGTCTCCCGACGGAGGACGCCCCCTGACGGTAGAGAAGGGTAAGCCAGAGGTCATCAAATGCGAGATTGTATTCTTGGCAATGGGATTCCTCAAGCCGCAGCTGCCCACTTTCCCCTCCAATGTCTTCGTATGCGGCGATGCGGCCAACGGCGCTTCCCTCGTGGTGCGTGCCATGGCCAGCGGCAAGGAGGCGGCAAAGAAAGTGGAGGCTCTGCTGAACAAACAGTAGCCCTGCACTATAGCTGACCAAAACTCAGTGTATATATTAGTAAGGTATGGCTCACCTGCAATCCTTTTCGGTTGCAGGCGAGCCATACTTGTTTTTTGCACTGCATAACTTTGTTCAAAGTGTAGCCATTGAAAACCGAATTCATATCCTATAAGCATAAGAAAGCAGAACAGATGCGTAGGAAATACACATCTTGTTTGTTTTGTTGGTAGAAAGTTTGTACCTTTGCGTAGAAATAACGCATTAGCAATATGGAAAGCAAAGGATACACCTACAAATATCCGCACCCAAGCGTAACTACTGACTGTGTGATATTTGGTTTTGACGGCAACAAACTGAAAGTGCTGCTCATTGAACGTGGCATAGAACCATTCAAGGGTAAATGGGCTCTCCCTGGAGGATTCTTGAAAATGGATGAGTCTGCGGAAGAAGGCGCTCTCCGTGAACTGAAAGAAGAAACGGGATTGACAGGAGCCTACACCCGTCAGTTCCATGCCTTCACCGCACCTGACCGTGACCCTCGCGAACGTGTGATTACCATTGCCTATTACGCTCTGGTCCGCTTGCAGGACGTACAGGGTGGCGACGACGCTGCCAAGGCACAGTGGTTCTCGCTTGATGAGGTGCCGGCATTGGCATTCGACCATGACCAGATACTGCGTATGGCTGAGAGGTCATTGCGCAAGCAGATACATTTTGAACCGGTGGGGTTTGAGTTGCTGCCAGAAAAATTCACCATGAAGGCATTGCAGCAACTCTACGAAGCAATACTGAACATTAAGTTCGACAGACGTAATTTCTACAACAAGATGCTGCATCTTGGCTTGTTGAGTCAACTTGACGAAACCATAAAAGAACCGGGCAAGAAGGACGCGATACTCTATACGTTCAACCCTCAAATGTATGAGGAGATGAAGCAGAAAGGATTTAGACTGGAATTTTAAACGCAAAACATTATTTCTATTATGGACAACCTTTTATTGAGCGAGGCTATTGGTGACATTGCCGGTATGCCTTATGAATTTGACGAGCGTACGAAGGACTACAACAAAGTCGAGTTGCTTCGCCAAGACAACGACTACACCGATGATACAGTCTGCACCTTTGCCTGTGCAGAAGCTCTATTGCACCAGACGGACATGGCGAATACCTTGTGGAGCAGAGGACGTGCCGACTTCTATCGTGGCTTTGGCAGTCGCTATGTCCGTTGGCTAATTTCGCCCGTTGTCATGCCGGCATATAACTCATTCGGCAACGGCAGCGCCATGCGTTGCTCAGCGGCAGGGTTTATGGCAAAGACAAAAGAGGAATGCATAGAACTTGCCACGCAGACCGCCCTTCCGACCCACGACCATCCCGAAGGCATAAAGGGGGCGGTTGCTACTGCCTTAGCTATCTATTATGCCATGAATGGCGAAAGCAAGGACTTCGTCCGCAAGAACGTGCTTGACGAATATTATCCCGACTGGAGCACAAAGACATACGACAGTATAAAGCCAGGGTATCGTTTCAACGAGACCTGTCAACTGACCGTCCCCGCAGCCTTGATATGCTTCTTGGAAAGCAAAGACTACCCAGACTGCCTGAAACTTGCCATCGCTCTTGGAGGCGACTCCGACACATTGGCAGCCATTGCCGGTCCCATGGCATACGCATTCTACAGGGAGATGCCCGACGAGCTCGTAGAGAACGCCAAGAAGAAACTGCCCCAGTGGATGCTCGACATCAGCAAAGAGTTCGACGACTATTGCGACGTCAAATAAACTTCAACGATATGGAAGCGATTCACGAGTCCGAGTATTTATATCATGGTGTAAGACGTCCAAGGTTCACTCCCGACAAGCTCTCTGCACTCAAGCCAGACGAAGTGTTTGTTTTCGGAAGTAATCTCCCAGGTCATCATGGAGGCGGTGCCGCCCGTGCTGCCATGAATCGTTTTGGCGCTATATGGGGAATGGGCGTCGGATTGCAAGTTTTGCCAAGATTGTCAGGCCTACGTTTCCGAAAGAGATACATCAGATGGTGTATGGACAGATGCGGACACTTCTTGACCTACTGAAAATGCTCAATAGCAAAAGGCCGATTGTCAACGTTGAGGAGGCAATGAGAGATGTACGTGTCATTATAAGTCATGGAATAATAACAACAAAAAAATACTCGTCTGGACGCTGCTCTGGTGCGGTGATACTCTCTTGCTTATGGTGCAGCTCTGATAGACAGAATGTATGCACATCACTTTCTGCTTTTACTATAAGACCTGGCAGACCATGTAACCGCCAAGGTCCTGCCGATGAAGGGATTTCATCGGTGTACCAAACACACCATTCTATGCCTCGATACTTAGCAGTGGCTTGCTGGCTATATGAATAAATAC
>CAVHNA010000055.1:0-13463 GCA_963637205.1 Bacteroidaceae bacterium | reverse complement strand
CGCCTATACTGCTGCTGTTCTCGCTGGAGGCCTGGCTGACCATGAACACGGAGATGCCGTTGTCGGCCAGACAGGTGAAAATGCGGCGGTTGACGCCGATCACTCCCACCATAGAAAGTCCGGACACCGTGATGAGCGTTGTGCCCTTGATGCTGGAGATACCCTTGATGCTGCGGCGGTCGTCCTTTATCTCGTCCTTGATGATGGAGCCTGGAGCGTCGGGATTGAAAGTGTTCTTTATAAGGATGGGGATATGCTTCTTGCACACGGGATATATGGTGGGAGGATACACCACCTTGGCGCCGAAGTTGCAAAGTTCCATGGCCTCTATGTAGCTAAGCTCGGGTATCACGTACGCAGAGCTGATGACACGCGGGTCAGCCGTCATGAAGCCGTCCACGTCGGTCCATATCTCCAGCACGTTGGCATCAAGCGCAGCCGCTATGATGCTGGCGGTGTAATCGCTGCCGCCGCGCCCGAGGTTTGTCACCTCGCCACTGTGTACGTCGGTGCTGATAAAGCCGCCCACGAGGCTTATGCGGGGAATGTCTTTCCAGTTGTTGCGCACAAGGTCGTAGGTCACTTCCTTCGCCAACATGTTGCGACCGCCCTTCACCTCCGTCTTTATGAATTCGCGGCTGTCGAACCACTCAGCGCCGTTGACGAGCGTAGCCACTATGCGGCTGCTGATGCGTTCGCCGTATGACACTATGGCGGCCTGAGTCTTGCTGCTGAGGTCGCGGATGAGGAAGACTCCCTGGTAGATGCTGCGCAGCTCCTCGAGGAGAGCCTTTACCACCACCATAAGCGTGTCCTTGTCCTTGCCGGCGGGCATAACGCTGTTTATCATGTCTTCGTGGCGCTCCACTATCTCCCAAAACATCTTGTGGTAGAGAGGGTCGCCCTCCACCGCCATCTGTCCTGTCTTGATAAGTTTGTCCGTGATGCCTCCCAGTGCGCTTACTACCACTATCACCGGTTCGGTCTGTGCTTCAACAATCTTTTTTACGTTAAGTATACTCTCAGCGGAACCTACAGACGTTCCGCCAAACTTTAAGACTTTCATTCTTCGCAGTTAACTTTACAACAGTAAATTCGGCTGCAAAAGTAACAATAAAATCCCATATATCGGCGATGTTGAAAATTATTTTCGTACTTTTGTGGAAAAGAATGACATAATGACACAAGAACTATCGATAAGAGTGCAACCTGACGTTGCATTCGACGAACGCAATATAATCACGTATCTGGAGAGGGAGATGGGAATACTCGCCACTGCGGTGAGGGTGACGAAGAGAAGCATAGATGCCCGGCAACGTACCATATACGTCAACCTGACCGTACGCGTGTTCACCAACGAGGAACCCGAGGAGACGGAATACACCCACACCGAATACCACGACGTGAGCGACGGCAAAGAGGTGATAGTGGTGGGAGCCGGCCCGGGTGGCCTCTTCGCGGCACTGCGACTGATAGAACTCGGACTGCGACCCATTGTGGTGGAAAGGGGAAAGGACGTGAGGGAGCGTAAAAAAGACATAGCCCTGATACGCACCGAACAGTCGGTGAACGCGGAAAGCAACTACTCCTTCGGCGAGGGCGGCGCAGGAGCCTACAGCGACGGCAAGCTGTACACTAGAAGCAAGAAACGCGGCAACGGCGAGAAGATACTGAACGTGTTCGTGCAGCACGGAGCCAACCCCAACATACTGGTGGACGCTCATCCGCACATAGGCACCGACAGGCTGCCACGCGTGATAGAGAACATGCGCAACACCATCCTGAAGTGCGGAGGCGAAGTCCGTTTCCAGACCAAGATGACAAGCCTCATCGTCAGCGGCGACAGGGTGTGCGGCATAGAGGTGGAACATCCGGACGGCAAGACGGACTCCATCATGGCCGACGCCGTGATACTGGCCACGGGGCACAGCGCACGCGACGTGTACGGTTGGCTTGCCGCCAACGGTGTGGAGATAGAGGCAAAGAGTCTGGCGGTGGGCGTGCGCCTGGAACATCCGGCGCACCTGATAGACCAGATACAGTACCACAGCAAGAGTGGAAGGGGCAAATGGTTGCCGGCCGCCGAATACAACGTGGTACAGCAGGTGGAAGGCCGCGGCGTGTACAGCTTCTGCATGTGTCCGGGAGGTTTCGTGGTTCCGGCGGCGAGCGGACTGGAGCAGATAGTGGTGAACGGCATGAGCCCGAGCAACCGCAACGGTAAATGGAGCAACAGCGGCATGGTGGTGGAGACACGCGTGGAAGACGTAGCCGGGAAACACGGAAACGACGCCCTGTGCATGATGCGCTTTCAGGAGGACCTGGAACGCCAGTGCTGGCAACAGGGCAACATGAAGCAAACGGCTCCAGCGCAAAGGATGGAGGACTTCGTAAGAGGCCGCCTCAGCGCAGGCCTCAACGAGAGCTCGTACGCTCCTGGACTGCTGGCCAGTCCGCTGCATTTCTGGATGCCCGACTTCGTAAGCGGCAGACTGAGGAAGGCCTTCGAGATATGGGGACGACAGAAACGGGGCTTCCTCACCAACCAAGCCACGGTGATAGGCGTGGAAACGAGGACGAGCAGCCCGGTAAGGATAATAAGGGACGGACTGACGTTGCAACACATACGTCTGAAAGGATTATACCCTTGCGGCGAGGGCGCAGGCTACGCCGGCGGTATAGTGAGCGCAGGCGTGGACGGGGAGAGATGCGCCGAAGCCGTCAGCCAAACAATTCTCTGACGGCCTCCGATACACGGCGAACGCCTGTCACCTGAATGTCGTACCTGCCGGTCTGTATGCCGTTCATGTTGGCTGCCGGCACCAAGATACGGCGGAACCCCAACTTCTGAGCCTCGGAGATACGTTGTTCTATACGTGATACAGGACGTATCTCGCCGCTGAGTCCCACCTCACCAGTCACACACACGTCAGTGTCTATGGGAGTGTCCACGTTGCTGCTCAGCACGGCGGCTATGACCCCAAGGTCTATGGCGGGGTCCGTCACCCTGATGCCTCCGGCTATGTTGAGGAAGACATCCTTGGCGGCGAGCTTGAACCCTACCCTTTTCTCTAACACGGCAAGCAACATGTTGAGACGACGACCGTCAAAACCGGTTGCGCTGCGCTGCGCCGTGCCGTAGGCTGCCGTGCTAACAAGTGCCTGCGTCTCTATTATGAAAGGACGGACACCCTCCACCGCACAGGCTATGGCCACGCCGGAGAGTCCCTCGCGGTTGTCAGTGAGAAGCAGCTCACTGGGATTGGACACCTGCCGCAGTCCTTCCTGCCTCATCTCGTAGATTCCAAGTTCACTGGTGCTGCCGAAGCGGTTCTTTATGCTTCGCAGGATACGGTACATATAATGTTGGTCGCCTTCGAACTGAAGCACCGCGTCCACGATATGCTCCAAAACCTTCGGACCGGCCAAAGAGCCTTCCTTGTTGATATGCCCTATCAGCAGGATGCTCACCCCACCGCCCTTGGCGTAACGCAAGAGACTGGCGGCACACTCCCTTATCTGCGAAAGGCTACCGGGGGAAGAGTCCACGTTCTCGTTCTGTATGGTCTGTATGGAGTCTATCACCACAAGGTCGGGGCGTGTCTTCTCTATCTGCACGAATATCTGTTCAAGGGATGTCTCGCAAAGTATAAGGAGATCCGACCTCAGTTCGCCAAGCCTGTCGGCACGCAGCTTTATCTGCCTGGCGCTTTCCTCGCCGCTCACGTACAATATTCTCTTTCCCGTAAGGCGAAGCACAGTCTGAAGCACCAACGTGCTCTTGCCTATACCCGGCTCGCCGCCCAAGAGCAGCAAACTGCCAGGTACGAGCCCACCGCCAAGCACGCGGTTGAGCTCAGCGTCGCCCATGTCCATGCGTGGTTCTTCCTCGGCGCGTATGTCGGAAACGGGGACAGGTTCGGGCTTTTTGCCCATGTCAGCTCCAGCCGCCTTCAAAGCGGCTCGGGTGGCTGACGAGCCGGAGTTCTCGGCACGGACGGTAAACTCTTTCATGGTATTCCACTTGCCGCATGACGGGCACTTGCCCACCCACTTCAAGCTCTCCTGTCCGCAGTAGTCGCAGACATATACCGTCCTGTCTTTTGGCATTTTCAGTATCCCAGTTCTCTTACGATATCGCTTATCTGCTTCATGGTGGTGAGTCTGGTGGGAACCAAAGGCAGACGCAGCACATTCTCTATCATGCCCATCTCAGAGAGCATGGCCTTTACTCCGGCGGGATTGCCGTCCACGAAAAGGAGCTTGAAGAGTTCAGCGAATTTGTGGTGTATGGTAAGGGATGTGCTGTACTCTCCCTTGATGGCAAGCCTTACCATGCGGCTGAACTCAACCGGAAGTGCGTTGCCTATGACGCTTATCACGCCCACCGCACCCAGTGTGATAAGAGGGAAGGTGATACCGTCGTCACCGCTTATGACGTCGAAGTTGGCGGGTTTGTTCTTGATGATGTCGTCCATCTGCGTGATGTTGCCGCTCGCCTCTTTGATGGCCACTATATTGTCAAACTCGCGTGCGAGGCGAAGTGTGGTCTCGGCTGTCATGTTCACTCCAGTACGCCCCGGCACGTTGTACAGCACCACCGGCACCTTGCTGGCGCGCGACACTGCGGCGAAATGCTGATAAAGTCCTTCTTGCGACGGCTTGTTGTAATACGGACACACGCTAAGCACGCCGTCTATGCCGCTCAAGTCCAAAGTCTGCAGATTGTGTACCACCTCGGCGGTGCAGTTGCCGCCGCACCCCATCAGCAAAGGCACTCTGCCAGCCACCCTCTCCACGAGATAATCCTTCAGCTGGCGTTTTTCCTCTGTAGTAAGTGTAGGAGTCTCGGCGGTGGTGCCCATGATGCACAAGAAGTCTATACCACCTTTTATCTGATATTCCACCAAGTGGTTGAGCGCATTGAAATCTATGGAACCGTCACTCTTGAAAGGAGTGATGAGAGCGACCCCCAACCCCTTGAATTTATTTTGAGCCATACGCGTGTTATCTTGATAAAAATATTCGCGAATGTATTACATTTTTCACGTTCTGCCAAAAAGGAGCTTACTTTTTCTTGCCTTATCACGATTTATTGTATAATTTTGTATAACAAACAATATACGGCAAATCATGACGGAGCAAGAAGAAATATTGCATCTCAGAAAGGAGTTGCACAAGCACAACCATGACTATTATGTCCTCAATTCGCCATCCATCTCGGACCAAGAGTTTGACATGCTCATGCACAGGCTTCAGGAACTGGAAGCCATGCACCCCGAGATAGAGGACACCAACAGCCCGACACGCAGGGTGGGTTCCGACCTCAACAACGAGTTTGTCACCGTAAAGCACAAACGTCCCATGCTGAGTCTGGCCAACACCTACAACAAGGAAGAGGTCAGGGAGTTCTTCCAGCACATACGGGAGGGACTGCACGGAGCGGACTTCGAGATATGCTGCGAGCTGAAATTCGACGGACTGAGCATCAGCCTTACGTATGAACAGGGCAAGCTGGCAAGGGCATTGACCAGAGGAGACGGAGTACAGGGTGACGACGTTACCAACAACGTGCGCACCATCAAGAGCATCCCTCTGCAGCTTGGCGAAGGAGACTACCCTTCCGAGTTTGAGATACGCGGCGAGGTGCTGATGCCTTGGGAATCGTTCGACAGGCTCAACAGGCAAAGGGAGGAAGAGGGTGAACAGCTGTTCGCCAATCCAAGAAACGCGGCGAGTGGTACGCTCAAGAGCAAGAACACCGCCACGGTAGCCAAGCGAGGACTGGACGCTTACCTCTACTTCGTGCTGGGCGACGGCATCCGTTCCGAGAGCCACTACCAACGTCTGCAGGATGCAAGGGGATGGGGCTTTAAGGTAAGCACTCACATAAAACTGGCCAAGAGCCTTGACGAGATCTATGAGTTCATTGACTACTGGGACACAGAGCGCAAGAACCTCCCCATAGCCACAGACGGCATAGTACTGAAGGTAAACTCCATAGCGCAACAGACGGCTTTGGGCATGACATCCAAAACTCCGAGATGGGCCATAGCATATAAGTTTCAGGCTGAGCAGGCGGAAACGGTGCTGAAACAGGTAGTATTCCAAGTGGGAAGAACCGGTGCCATAACGCCTGTAGCGAATATGGATCCGGTGCAACTGGCGGGTACTCAGGTGAGGAGAGCCACACTACACAATGCCGACGTGCTGGCGTCGCTCGACCTGCACGTGGGAGACCATGTGCTGGTGGAAAAAGGCGGAGAGATAATACCCAAGATAACGGCCAAGGCGTGTCCTTCCTCACCGGACGCCTTGCCAATACACTTCATCACCAAGTGTCCTGTCTGCGGTTCTCCCCTTGTCAGGTACGAAGGCGAAGCGGCTTGCTATTGTCCCAACGAAGCGGGCTGTCCGCCGCTCATGCTTGGGAAGATAGAGCATTTCATAAGCAGAAAGGCTATGAACATCAATTCTCTTGGCCCGGAGACGGTGGACGAGTATTACAGACTGGGACTGATAAAGGATGCCTCCGACCTGTATTACCTCAAGGAAGAGCAACTGCTTTCACCCACCGCCAACGACCAGAAGGGCGTGAAGAAGATACTGAAGAGCATAGAGGACAGCAAGTCCGTGCCTTTCGAACGGGTGTTGTTCGCCATAGGCATACGCTTTGTCGGTGAGATAGCGGCCAAGACTCTGGCAAGGTATTACGGAAGCATGGAGGCATTGGCGGCAGCGTCCGTGGAGAGCATGCTGGAGATAAACGGTATAGGCAACGTGATTGCCGGCAGCGTGGTGAAGTACTTCTCGGACGAGAAGAACAGAGCGTTCCTGCAAAGGCTGAAGGAGTGCGGACTGAATATGTCTCTGTCTGAAGAGCAGAAAGAGGCTCGCAGCGACAAACTGAATGGTATGAGCATAGTCATCAGCGGTGTCTTCACCCATCACAGCCGAGACGAGTACAAGACCATGATAGAACAGCACGGAGGGAAGAACGTTGGAAGCATCAGCGGCAAGACGTCTTTCGTATTGGCTGGCGATAACATGGGACCGGCGAAACTGGAGAAGGCCGCCAAGCTGGGAATACGCATCGTCAACGAGGAAGAGTTCCTCGCTATGCTGGAATAGAACTCTGCCTGTATCTGCCGAACAACCGCACCGCAACTATGATTACCATAGTCGCCTGTTCGGCGACAGGTATGGCCGTCCACAGCCCCACCGTCCCAATGAAATGCGGCAAGAGCAAAAACGCAGCCACTGGGAAGACTATACCGCGAAGCATGGTGTAGAACATGGCGCATCCGGCTTTCGTCACGCTCTGGTAATAACCGATGAAAGCCACGTTGAGAGCGAAGAATACCGAACAGGTGGAGAACCACGGCAGTCCTTCAGTGGCTATACGGTAGGCTTCCTCGTCGGGACGAAGGAAAAGCCCAACTATCTCCTCATCGCCGACGGCCAGCGATGTCATCACACATACACCGCAGAGGACCGCTGTCATCAGAGAGAGACGCAGCGTCTGCGACACTCTTTCATCCTGCTTTGCACCATAGTTGTAACTTATAATTGGCTGAGCCGCCTGCGCCACCGCATTGTTGAAGGAGAATATGACGGGAAACAGATAGCACACTATGGCGTATGCCGCCACTCCGTCTTCGTGCAGCATGGACATGAACTGATAGTTGCCTATCACGATGGTAACACTCATCGCTATCTCCGTTACCAACGTGGCGAAGCCTATCCTTGACATGTCCCTCAGATTGCGCAAGGTAAGCAGAAACGAGGTGAGACTCATCTTCAACCGATAGAACTTGAGCGTAGTTGAGAAGAAAATGAAATATGCCAGCGACATCAAACCCGCCACTCCACAGGCGATGGAAGTGGCTATGGCCGCTCCCTTTACTCCCATGTGCAACGGGAAGATGAATATCCAGTCAAGCACTATGTTGGTGACGGCGCCGGCCACCTGTATGCACATGGCATAGCGTGGCGAACCGTCAAGGCGTACCAGCATCATGCCGTCGCACTGCCAAAAGAGAAACGCTAGACCGGGCAACAGCCACAGCAGATAGTCAAGGGCGAGGCTCTCCAAAGGCTTGCTGCAACCGAAGGCGTATATGACCTCCGTCGGGAAACAAAGGCAAAGTAACAAGAGTAAGACCGTGATGACGAATCCCACGCCGAAAGACTGCGTCAGGATGATTCGGGCGGCTTTCACGTTCTTTTCCGCGAGGTGCACGCCACCTATCACAGAGGCACCGATGCCAAACATCAGACCCAGTCCTGTGGCTACAGTCCATATAGGCGCCACTATGTTTACGGCCGCTATTCCGTTGGCACCCACTCCTCGACCTACGAAGATGCCGTCTATCACCGTCTGCGACGACATGAAAGCCATGCCTATGAGCGTAGGGAAAAACAAAGCACGGAACAAAGGACCTATCTTGCCTGTCCCGAAGTCTATCTTGTCTCTGTTGAGGTTCATCTTCTTCATCCTTTTCTCCTTTCGTTTTTAGCGGTGCAAAGGTACTGCTTTTAAGGAGACAAAAAGGAAATCAAGCCTTTCTTTTTGACTAAGCCACCCTTTACGGTGTATTCCCTCGCAAATGCGTCGCTCTTTCGGAGACAACAGTTCCACAGTGCCTACATTATAATATATATATGTACGTATCGCCGCATTCCAGAGTGATGACTTTGCCATTTTCGGAGCAGTAGTACTGCTCGGCGATATCGGTAGTACTGCTTTTCAATATCAGTACTACTGCTTTTCAAAATCAGTAGTACTGCTCTGGAAGAGCACTTTTCCTATTGTGCGTTTTCGTCAAACGCAACCATATGAACTCCGATGGTAAGAACACATCTCCGAGGTACGACCAACAAGAGGAAAGGTAGGAGGAGCGTTTGCGTCCGCTCGGCGACGAAGGAGACGCTTGCCAGAACAAGAAACGCGATCCAAAGAAGACGATGACGAGACGCATTTCTACTTAATTTATTTCTTCCTTGACAATCCAGTCGCCAATGGTGCGTTGGTAGCTGTAGTAGTTCACGCCAATCCTATACGGATAAAGCCAGAGCTTTTTGCAGCTCTAACATCGCTTCTTTGTTAGGAGTACCCAATTTGTTTGGAAAATTTCGGAGAAAAGCGTAAAAAAACGCACGAAATCTCATGGATGTCGAAAATTATCCTTATTTTTGCACTGTTAATGCTCATACCGTGTCGTCACTGACGTAATGTTCTTTAGGGGCAGAACCCAAACGGCGAGGGCTGGCAGGGGCCAGAGTAAAGAGCGAAACACTACATAATGTAAAAGCGTCATAGATGCTTTGTCCACTGGATGTTTGAACGTAGGAAATTCAACAGTTGGCCAAGGACAATGTCAGAAGTGAATGCTACTGGTATGCAAAATAGCGTATGCCGGGGTGTGCGTTGAGAGTATGGTATGCTCTCAGCACACTTACCCGGAGTCGTGCTACATACTGGCGCAGGCAGACACTCTACTCGTTCACCAACAGGGCTTTTCCTACGGCCTAAACATCAGACGAGTAGAATGGATACCTGCGTTTTTGGTTGTGTAGCAAACCTAATCAATCTTTCAATGGCCTTATTCGGGTATCTACAGGCTCACAAATTTTTATGGCATGGAGAAAAAGACAATTCGCATGACAACGTTTACGAGAAGAGGGAAGAGTAAATAAAAGTCATAGGGCAAAGCTGTTTTGTGATGGGAAAACCATGACGCAGACAGTGTTCTTCAACGAAGACGGGTCTGACGCAGAAGTTTTCTCTTTTGACATTTCACGAAATCAAGAAAACTAAAAACATCTGTATGAAAAAGAAAGAGTATGTGTGTCCTACATTGGACGTAGTAGAAATCAGTTCCGCCATCATCGCGGCAAGCAACACAACGATAACCACGTCGCAGTATGACGACTATTCCATAGAGGACGCCTCATGGAATGGTCTGACGATATCCAAGACAGGCTCGGGTGACATGGAGGATGCCTTGTGGAACAACCAGTGATCAGCTGGCACAGTAATGAACAACAAAAGAAAGACAGAAAATATGAAGAAAAACAACATTGCGCTGCACTCCGTTGCAGTACTTGCCGTAGCCACACTGGCAACGGCATGTTCAAGTGAAGACGTAAACGACGCCATGAGCCAGACCACGAACAAACAGGAAAAGGTGACGCTCATAGCACGTCAGCCCGGCAAAGGGACACGTGTAGGCTTTACCGATAACGGCAAGGGCTATTGGCAAACTAACGACGCCATAGGCGTATGGTCAAAGGGCGACAACAAATTCAACTCCTTCGCCCTTACAAGCGGAAATGGTGAAACGACAGCCACATTCAGCGGCACTGTTTACAATGGAGTCGGCAAGTATGCAGTCTATCCGTACAACGAGAACCATAGCATGGCCGGGACGACACTGACATACAATCTCCCAGACAGCTACACCTATTCGTCAGTAGACCAGACCTTCTTCCCCGAAGGCAAGGACGGCAACAGCTTCGGCATGCCCATGCTTGGCACCATCTCCGACGACAACATCGTTTCATTCAAGCATCTCGCCGGAGTCGTATGCCTGCAGATAGACAAGATGCCTGCCGAGAGCGGCACGGTGACGGTGACGGAAAAGTCCAACAAGCTCTGCGGCGCATTCACGGCCAACCTGACGGACGCCAATCCCGAGATAAAGACCGTGGCTAGCGACGCTGACAAGAGCGTGACATTCACCTACTCCGGCGCAACGGCAGACATACCCGGCATATTCTATCTCCCCGTAGCCTCAGGCAGCTACAACCTTACCGTAGAAGTTGCCAGCGCAAAGAAGTCTTCCACGACATCAGTCAATATTGAGATGGTACGTGCAAGACTGCAGGTGGTAAACGTAGTGACAAACTATGCGCACATCATCAACGGCCACAAGTTCATAGACCTCGGTCTGCCAAGCGGACTCCTTTGGGCGGAGACCAACATCGGTGCAGAGACTGCATACGACGATGGCAATTACTACGCCTGGGGAGAGACCGTTCCGAAGAGTACATATTCTGAGGCGACATATACGACTTTGGGTAAGTACGGATATTCAGATGTCTACGAAGAAGATGCTCTTGAGTACACCAAATACACCTTTACTGACGGCAAAACCACCCTTGACCTGGCTGACGATGCCGCATACGTGAATTGGGGCAGTGGCTGTCGCATGCCGACCCTAAGTGAGATGGCTGAGTTAGGCGACGAAAGCAACTGCACATGGGCATGGGTAAGCCGTACCAATTCCGCAGGTGAAACCATCAACTGCTACAAGGTAGTCAGCGTCAAGAACGGAAACATCATATATCTCCCCGCTTCGGGCCTCCGCGACGGAGACGGCCTCAGCGGTCGCGGCTCGAACGGTTACTACTGGGCCAGTACGCTCAACGGCTACGATGTCAGCTACGCGTGCTACCTCAACTTCGACAGTGGCTACCGCAACGTGCACTACTACGGCCATCGCTACTATGGTTTCCCCGTCCGTCCCGTCGCAGAACGCTAATATGACGATGTCTTAGACAATACCTAAAATAGAGACGTTCATCTAATAACGTTGCCCCTAGAACGTAAGAAAGAGAAATCTACAAAAACAATCTGAAATTTTGCATCCTGATCTCCTAAGAGGTCAGGATGCAAAAAGGACAAAAAGTAATGAGAGTGATTAGATACTTTCTTTGGTTGATAGTTACGATGACATCCACCTCAGTCATTATACCTACGTATTTAATCAAAATTGAGTACACATTTTTGCCGTTAAACGGCTGTACCCACATAGGTGACAATCTTCTACTTTTCATACATTGCATATTGTATATTGCAGTCCTATTTCTACTGACAGAGTTGGGATTTTTAATAATGAAAGGAATGGCGAAACCTGACGAATTGTACAGAAGTAACGGCGTATATGAAAACCATTTCTCCATAACGTCATTAGAAACAGACTTTCTCCCTATATACTTAAGCTACTTCTTCATAGCTTTGAGCATACCTGGAACGACTGCCAGTTGTAATAATAATAATGTTTCTGAGATGCCATCATGGTTTGTATTGTTCGCTGTATATATTATACTGAACGGACTATTAGCAATTTCTGAACAAAACTTTTTCAATCCATTGCTAATGGTATGTGGATACCGCTTTTACAGAATACAGGTTAATGAACAAGTGAAGATATCAATCATTTCAAAAAAAAGAATTCAAAAAGATGATAATAACAAGGTTGAATTTCCAAATTTATTGAAAATTACAGAAACGGTTTTTATTGATAAAGACAAATAGTATGGGAACTGTTGTAGCAAGAACAAAATCAAATAATAAACTCCAGAAAATACAGTGTAAAGTTGATGACAACATATTTGATATGAACGAAGAAAACTATTCGGGTGCAGTGGCTTATGATGGTTCTTTATTACATCATGAAGAATGGCTGAAATATACTTTCAAAGAGGAACATCACCTGTTCAAGCCCATAAACGCAGCCACATTGTCATCAGTAGATAATAACAATGTTTTTGACATTCTGATGTTCGCATATTATGATGCAGGCATCTTCTACTTTCAAAAAGTAAGAAAAAGCAATAAGGTCTTGAGAAAACATTTCTCGTTTGCACTAGACAAGGTTGAAGTGGAGGAGCCATCCAAAATTATTAGTATCAATCGTTTGCCAGATGGAATATTTGATGTGGCAACAAAAACAGTATACTTCAAAAATGTGTCGGATGTTAGTTTCTTATTTCCAGAACTGAACAGAGAATACAAGACTGCAACAGATACAGATGTAGATAAATTTTTAGATTTATCGGACATAAAGACTTCTCAAGACTTTGACAAAAAAAAGTTGACAATTATAGACAGAAAACGTATAACTTCAATCGTTGAAGAAATTCAACAGCTTGATGAGCAAAAAAAAGATGAGTTGAGAAACTATATCAGGAAAAAAGTAGATAACAAAATCACCTATAATGAAGAAAACAACGTTTTTGAAGTCAATAACGAAAAAGAACTTCGTATACTTGCCTATGGCTTTCAGCACAGAATTTACAGTACTCCATTTGATGCGGAAGTCCAGATTGCAACAGAAAGAACAGGAATTTCTCGCATACTAGAGATTTCTTGAAGATACGCTTGCCGTCGGCGGAATATGAACGATAGACAGCGATTTTCGTTGCCGCCGTCGTAGGGAGGACGACAATAAGAAAACTCTTTCCGACATTGCGCTCCTACTTTCTAACCTTCTCGGGTCGCATTTCTTGCTCTGGCAAGCGTCTCCTTCGTCGCCGAGCGGACGCAAACGCGCCTACTTAATCTATTTCTTCCTTGATAATCCAGTCGCCAAGGGTACGCTGGTTGCTGTCGTAGTTCACGCCTATCTTGAAGAGGCGTTTGCCTTCGGCGGAGTATGGGATGAGATACCCTTTTT
>CAVHNA010000054.1:0-13508 GCA_963637205.1 Bacteroidaceae bacterium | reverse complement strand
AGATGAAAGGAGTCTCAGACATACCTTTCTTCATGTATCGTTTGTCAACAGTTTTTGGTTAGCCTCTGGGACTCCGTCCACGGGGTTTGTCGGGTGCGCCCATATTTGTGAACGTTTATACCTTCAATTCTCTCGCAGAACACGTTTCCGCCTAATTGGGGACGCTTGTCAATAACAAGAGCCCTTTTACCTACTTGCTTGGCTTTGTAAGCGAACGTGGCACCAAAAAGGCCTGACCCTACTATTATATAATCATAATATATCATAATTTTAAATCTTCAATTGAAACATGTGTTTTTATTGGCTTTGCAGGAATTCCGCCAACTAAAGTGTTGCAACTTATGTCTTTTGTAACAACCGCATTTTGGGCAACTACTACATTATCACCAATTGTAACTTTTCCGATGACCTTGCAACCCAAAGTAAAATAGCAATTATTGCCAATAGAAGCTCTATTGTCTTGCCCTGCCCTGTTTCCTATAACTACTCCTTTTGTAACACTGCAATTGCATCCCATATGATAGCAATTTATAATAATGCCTCCCATATGTGGAATCCACAGCCCAGGCTCACAACAATTTAGCCCTATGTACGTGTCATACTTAAACTGAAGACGACAATACAGAAGATTATATAAATTGAACATAATCTTGTAATACCCCCTAAACAAACAGTTGTTGTTAAGTGAGTTGTTTCTGTAAAATTCGGTTTTTCGTAATGTCTCTAGAAGTCTTATCGCATGTGCATCATCCCTATGATACAATAAGCCCATATAATATGAAAATTTTGTGCAATTGTATCTTTTTCGATCCATAAATATAGCATTTGCCAAATCTGTTTTCGTTAAAATCATAGGTCCTAATTTACTCTGTTGACTGGTATAATTATCATTATATGAATATAAAACTGTCACTATATCCCCTAATATGTATTCATCGGGATGAGGAATCCTCTGAAATCTCTTTCATAATGGATATGCAGTTCTGATACATTGAACTAACTTTGCAATTTTTGTCAGTAATGCATATTTTTCCAGGTTCGGTTGGCTCTGTATGCGAACGTCGCTCCATAAAGACCGGAGCCAACAATTAGATAATCGTAGTGAAACATGTAAATATTTGTCTAGCTAATTCTTCTTTTTTTTAATAATGCTAATCTTGTTTGAAATCAGCGATACCGTATCATTATGTAATGCCTTTCCAGTAAAGAAATAGCAGATTGCACCCACAACTGTCGCAATAGTTACTTCCATGATGGTATTCATATTTGCTGATTTGAGTAACACAATGGCACAGAACATCGCAGCCGAAGGTATTAACACACTTTTCGCTAATTTGTCCATTCCATCAAGCGGTATACATTTTGACACGTAATAAAGTTGATAGAAAGCGACTGCCGCTTCAGCAACGACAGATGCAATAGCGGCACCGACATGACAGAGAGAATCAATAAGCAGGATATTCAAAATAACATTAACAATTACTGCTATTATTGTTGAAATAAAAACTGTCTTCTCTTTTCCTAGGGAAACCAAAATCTGATATCCCATAAAATTGCTTATTGTCACGGTAATAACGGAAATTGACAGTATCTGCATAGAGATTATGGAAGGGCTGTATTCATTGCCAAACAGAATACAGACGAAATCATCCGCAAGCAGTGCAAGTATGATTGTCGTTGGAACAGATATGGATAGCAACAACCTTAGTCCTTTTATCGCCAACTTGTTAAAGTCCTCAATTCTGTTTTGTCCTATGTAATAGTTTAGCCTTGGAAGGAACACGGCACACGCCGCCGCTATCATTGTTCTTGTAATAGCTATCGCCTTTGACGAATTGGTAAAATACGCCACTATCTCGTTTCCTTTTGATACGGTAAGAAAAGTGGTATCACACAATGTGTATATTTCAATTGCGATAGATGCTGACAATAGCGTTAATAATGGCTTGACGTGCCTTTGGAGACATAATTTCTTGAACGTAATATCAACATACTTATGCATGTGAACCACATTAAATACAAAATTCGCCACTAAACTCAATGCGGTGATTAACGCATAGATGATATAATCGGATGATTTGTGAACAAATGCAAATACTGAAACTAAGGCAAGAAGCTTGACAAACAAACTTCTTAACATTATATATCTGTATTCTTCAAATCCTTGATACAGCCAATCTATATTAATAATGTTCGCGAACAATTGTATACCAACAACGAGACATATAGCGATTTTCGGGTGAAAGAAATTCGCCGAAAATACCATTGCGACATAAATAGCAGAACATAAAACGGTGCTTATAGCGTTTACGGTAAACAATTCAGAAAAAATCTTACTGCACTGTTCTCTGTTGTCACGCAGCTCTGCAATTTTCTTGACCCCGTAAGTTGGCAAACCTAAAGATGCGACTATAACAAAATACGATACAATATTCTGTGCTGATGCAACCTTGCCAACTCCTTCTGGTAAAAGTACACGTGAAACGTACATCATAGTTACCAGAGGAAACAGTACGTTCAGACATTTGTATACAACACTATATATAGCGTTTTTGCTTAATGATTTATCTGCCATTTTTAGTTTTTGTGTGTAGAATCCAAATTTTTATTGCTACCTATTGCTCTGGAAACCATGTAAACCAACATCTTTTCCATTAATTAATTAATTATTCTGTTGCTGAAGTCTAACACTCAACTCTATATTTAGCCCACTGCATTCACTCAATGCGATTCCTATATCGTTAAACAGTTTCAGTTAAAACCCTGCACTTTTTGTCAAAACTCCCATGGTAAGTATCCAATATTTTACATAGTTTTTCTTCTTGAGAAGGTCTAATGTCTGGAACTCTTACACGAGACAATACTATTCTAGCATTTAGTTTGTACACTTTTAGATGAGGCGTTCGTATCAAAAAGTCTATTGTATTCAATAACTGCTTCAATGCATGTATATAATTGCAACCTTTCAATTCTATCAAATACAGAATATCCTCCTCAGTATAAATTGCATAATCACATTTCAGAACTTTATTATTATCAATAAGGCCCCCGTCGACTTTATATACTACAAGTTCTTTTCCTAATGGATTGTCAAGAATATACTTACGAGATTCTCCAGATTCTTTAAGCGCTACAACTTTCTGTGTATTGTGAGAGTGTATATATTTTACATCATGATAATTTTTAAAAAAAAGCCAATCTTCAGAAATGTCAATTTTCATGTTCGTCTGGTATTTCAAGATTTAACAACTTACTGTATTGTTTGTTGAGGATTGCGGAAACGCCATCTATTAGTTCCGCTTTTATCTCGCCAATCTCTTCATCCATAATATTTTCGCATTTCCCGTTCTGTAGTCTATATGCTGATACATTTTCTGCCGGCAGCCACAATGAACTATCTATAATCTTATTGACTGAATCAGATTTTATTTTGCCTATTTTGTCGGCATACAACAAATTGTTGATGATTGTCAAAGTGTACGGACTATGAGTAGTAATAATAAGGTTGTTTGCACTGTTGTTGTTTAGCATAAGCACAAGTAATTGAATAGTTGACATTTGCGCCTCAGGATAGATATGCGCTTCAGGTTCTTCAACAATGCGCAACAGTTTATTGTCTTGAAATATGGAAAGAAACGCATCCTGTAAAATGCGTATTGACTCTTGCTGGCCAGATGAAGCGTTCTCCAAATAGACATATTTTCCTCCTTTGTGAACTATTCGTTCGCCATATTCCGAATTAGAATATTGACCCTTAATCACATTTCTGACAAGTTTATTAGCCAAAACTAATTTCTGTTTTTTAACTTTGTCAGAATGAGCAATCATTCCTTCAAAATTGCCAAGTTTGACATAGCTTTGACGCATTTTGACTACACGTTCCATGAAGTAAAGCATAATAGTTTCATCAATAGTTTGCTCTTTGCTATCATATGCTCGTCTTCCTTGTGCTTCAATGTTGCGCTGAATACTATCTCGTAACATGTTTTCAAATGTCTCACTATAACCGACGGTGGCGTTCCTTCCAGATAGGATAAAAAGCTGATCGTTATGTTGACTGCCGAATATTGTATTAATGGAGTCGTTTAGTGTATGAAGAATGTTTAGTTGATGCTCATCGATTAAAAGCTTACGTGTACCCATAACATCCTCAGCTAATTCCTTTTTTATTTGAAGTAGATTGATTTTCAGCTCTTTCAATGACTTCCGATCTTCTTTTGTAAAAAAAATATCTGAGAAACGTGCATCTAGCCTCTTTTTGGAATTGAGTGAAAGAGATAAAGTGCGTCCATCTGAATAGTGAAATACTATAGAAAAGTTGGGAAGATGGAATGTCGAACCAAAATAATCATAAAATTTTTCTCTAATAGGTATTATCAAATCTTGAGTCATGTCAATACACTCACGTTCCGATTGATAGAAACGTGTGAAAAACTCCATAGGCAACTGCTGAAAGAAATATATCAACTTAGCCATGGTGCTCTTCCCACTTGCTTGTGGCCCTATAAGAACCAATAAAGGTCTTAGTTCTACAGTGGCCTCATTTATTGGCCCAAAATTTCTGACTTCAAGTTTCTGTATATTCATATTATGATTGTTAGTAAGTGCCCGAAACCTGGGACAGTAAATGTTTTGCGTTTTAGG
The DNA here is from genome assembly GCA_963637205.1 of Bacteroidaceae bacterium. Classification (GTDB taxonomy): domain Bacteria; phylum Bacteroidota; class Bacteroidia; order Bacteroidales; family Bacteroidaceae; genus Physcousia. Next base: position 8,864 of record CAVHNA010000054.1, on the reverse strand, counting down.
TTTTATGTTTTGTGTTATTTCTTTGCTACATCAAGGTCTTTGAGTTCTGAAGAAAACATGAAAAACATTGAGTGCGTCATATATGAGTTAGATGATAACCTTAAGTGCTGCGAAAAATCGGTAGTACTGCTTTTCAATATCAGTAGTACTGCTTTTCAATATCGGTAGTACTGCTTTTTAATATCGGTAGTACTGCTCAGGAGAGGGCTCTTTTTCGTTCCCGGAATGCTTTGCAGTACGCACTAGGAGCTGCGTTACCTGCATGTGTCCGGCATGGCGTTGGCCCGCCGCTGCGCCCTGACGGCTTCCTTGCGCAACTGCCATGCGTTGTCGATGGCCTTGCGCAGGTTGCTTATGGTCCTGCCGCTCTCCACACGCGGTATGAAAGGGAGTAGGAGAGAGATGAAGTCCTCCTTGGCTATGAGAGTGTCGTCGATGCGGTCTACCTGCTGCCGCATGGAGGCTACCACTTCGCCTACCTCGCGGGCGGTACGGCAGACGGCGAGGTTGGAGATGTAACCCTGCAGTTCCTCTACATTATTTATATATAGGGCCAGCCGCTGTCGCGCTTCGGTCTGCTCTTCTGTCTCGGCGGACGGTTCTTCCGACTTTTCCTGTAGAGTATTCTCCGTCAGCTTGTCCACTTGAAAGTTCTGTATCGCCTCTGTGGCGTTGGGCAGTATCTGGTTGTTGCCTCCGTAGATGTAGAAAATGATGTCGCTCATGTGATGTGTTGTATGTTTTGTGTTTTAGGTTGTCTGCGTGTGTTCTTATGTATGCCTTTCCATGGGCGGTAAACGGTTGTTCCATATTTTTCCCCGGCTTTCCGTATGTTTGGAGACGGCTGCGCGGCGTTGTAATTTTGCACTCGCAATCGGGGAACGACGGCAAGGCGCCTGCCGATAAAGACTCCGACGGCATTTATGTTCAACTCCTGCCGGGCGCAACGTGAAGGTTGCGTAAACGCCAAGTCCCGTACCGGCGACGGGCGTATGTATGATAGACTACTCTATCTTTATGTGGAAGAGCCCTCTGATGGGGGACGCGTCGGAACTGGCGTACGCCAGGAACCAGGCGAGAAAGGTGGTGTCCTTTGACGAGTTCGTGAAGCACATAGCCGACCATAACGGTGTGTTCTCCCGCGGTACGGTGAAGGGTGTGGTGAGCGACACCTGCACCTGCCTGGTGGAACTGTTGCTCAACGGCGACAAGATCCAGTTTGGCGAGCTGGGAGACTTCGGCGTCTCCCTGAAGTCCGAGGGTGCCGAGAGTCTGGAGAAATTCTCCGCCGCCAACATCAAAGAGGTGAACATCGTGTTCACTCCAGGCGCCGACTTCGAGAACCTTATTGACCGTGCCGAGTTCAACCTCGTGGCAAGTCGTGCCATACAGGCTGCTACCATCAGGGCGGTGAAGAATGGCAACGACACCTTGGACCTTGCGTCTGTGAAGAAGAAAGGTGACACCGCTACCGATGCCGGCAATTCAGGAGGCACTGTTGACTCTGGCACTTCCGGCAACTCAGATTCTTCCGTCACGCCGAGCGGCTCGGACACGTCAGCTTCTGGCTCTCAAGGGGGCTCGGACGGTGACAGCGGCAATTCAGACAGTGACGTCAGCTACGACTAAGTCCCTCGGGCTTTGCCCTGACCATGCGTGTCCCGCCCTCGCCATGTGGGCGGGACGCCTTTAAACCTTATCATTAACAAATTAAATCCAGCAGTATTATGAACGAGAACAAAATCACGTGGACCAAGATTGTCAACGCCGTTATCCAAGCCCTTATCGCGGCACTGACCGCACTGGGCGTCAGCTCATGCATGGATGTGCTGTAATGCGTTTTTGCGTTATCTATGACTGCAGCCTCCCTTGCTTTTTTGAAGAAAACATCAAAAACACCCGACGGTTTTCTGAGCCTTACGGCTTCGTTGAAGTGCTTTCCCCTGTCTTTATGATAGCGAGCTATCAACAGCCAGCGCAAACCGCTTCAACAGTGTCGCTGCGCGCCACTCAGAAAATCCTCGAGCGAAAACATTAAAAACATGACCTTGCGAACCATAAACTTGTTGAGCGATATGTGTTGCTTGCTGCATTGGCCTTTGCAAATTTCTGTTTTTGAGCGAAGCGGTGTTTTTGCTCGGGTGACTTTCGGTGCAGGTCACTGCACTGATGGCAGTCTTTCACCGGCCGTGGTAAGCTTGCTTACCTAAGGGTGAGGGAAGGCCGGCATCATGAGTCGCTTTGGCGACGACGAAAGTCACTCGGGTGTTTTTACTGTTTTCTTCCATCCTCTCCATTAAGTGTAACAATCTAAAATAGTAATCCAATGAAGAATATGTTGTCTGAACATTTCTCGCTTGACGAGTTCACCCGTTCCGCTACCGCCGTGCGGCTTGGCATCTGCAACGAGCCTGGCATCGACGCTGTCTCCAATCTGCAATGTCTCTGTCAGGAGGTGCTTGAACCTCTGCGGGAGCATGCCGGTGTGCCTGTCGTTATCTCCAGCGGCTACCGCTGCCGTCGGCTCAACAAGGCTGTGGGCGGTGCGGCCAACTCCCAACACTGTACCGGTGAGGCTGCCGACATACACTTGCCGGATATAAAGACCGGTCATGAGTGGTTTGGGTTCATCGCCAAGCACCTTGTCTTCGACCAGCTTATCTGGGAGTATGAGGGCGGAGTCGCTTGGATTCATGTCAGCTATCGCCGCAAGTACGGCAGCAACCGACGGCGCATAAGTGTCGTGTCTTGAGTTTTATGTCGCTTTGCTATATCATGGTCTTTGAGTCTGAAGAAAACATCAAAAACACCCGACGATGTTCTCTTCGCACTCCGTGCTACATGCTATGCGCTTATGTCCTTGCTTATGAAAGCGAGCTTTCTATGCAACGCCCTAACCGCATCCAGGTGGCTGCGCCACCGGAGAACATCATCGAGCGAAAACATTAAAAACATTTTTTCCTTTCGTAATTGGGGCAGGTGATACCTCTTGCCTGTTACTTGGGACATCAGCCTTTCAGAATGTTTGTTTTTGAGCGAAGCGGTGTTTTCGCTCAGTTGTGGGACGGTGCTACTTGTAGCACGATGAAGTCTTGCATGACAGAACGGGAAGCTTGCTTACCGGTTATGGCATGGAGGGTTTCATCAAGGTCTCTAGTAGAGAGAATGTCCCACAGCTGGGTGTTTTTACTGTTTTCTTCCCAAAATGACTCAGAACGCATACATCTGATTGTTGGTGGTATCTAAGTAATATCGCTCGCATTGGTCTTTGACTGGTGCGAAGTTATACAAGATGCCGATACGTACATTGGTCAACCTCATATAGTTCCATAGCTGTTGACGTTGTTCCGAACATAGTCTTTCTATTGCTTTGCACTCCACATATACATTGTCTTTCACGAAGAAATCAACATAATGCTTGTGCTTGATACGTTGACCATGGAAGTCAATGGAGAAGTAATACTCTCTCAGATGTGGTATCCGCTTTTCGTTAAGAACAATCTCCAGTGCCTCTTGGTACATATACTCATTGAGATAAGGTCCAAGTTCACGGTGCACTATTTGGCAACAACCGATGACATCAAAGGTATATTGCCGGAGCTTGGTGCATAGAGCACTATCAATCTCCATAAGAATCTTGACATGATAGTCCACAACCCCCTTTTCTTTATAAGACAGGTTTGTCGTAAGATGTGCGCTCGTGGAGGTGACGGAAACTCTCTACGCATTCTGTACTTGAAGAACCTTCATCCCACATTCTGTCCATTTCGGTATCCGCCTTTTGCACGAAATAGTCTGAAATGACTTTGTTCAAGTCTCTCAAAGCCTCAGGTGTCTTTATGAAAGACATCATGTCAAGGATTTGCAGTTGTGCAGAATTGGAAGTCGCCATCTGCGCCATAATTATCTCTCTTCACGTTTATGCCACAAAGTTAAGCTTTTTCTGTGAAAGCGTCAAATGTTTTGCGGCTAAGTGTTCAAAACGAGGCCTTTGTTTTTGAAGAAAACATCAAAAACACCCGACGCTTTTCTGAGCCTTACGGCTTCGTTGAAGTGCTTTCCCCAGTCTTTATGATAGCGAGCTATCAGCAGCCAGCGCAAACCACTTCAACAGTGTCGCTGTGCGCCATTCAGAAAACCCTCGAGCGAAAACAGTAAAAACATGATAATCTTGCACCGTAAATGGGTAGGTGAAATGTTTTACATTAAAATTTACTTGAAATATAGAGGTAATAAAACCGAGTGGTTCACGTGTGTCACGATGGAATTAGCAGCCTTGAGATGTTGTCAAAAGCCCTGCGTTCATTTTACCAAGAATGCGCATGCTTTGTATCCGGGAAAACAAGATGACGTGGATAGACTGTTTTTACTCCATAAATCAATAACTGTCGCATTTCCTTTTTCATCCAATTCTTCTCTATACCACATGTGAAGATATTTATCAGACAAATCAGGATTCTTGAAGTAAGGCTGCTTTATATAATATTTGTTTCCTTTTATGTCTATAAAATGAAAATCCAATTCTCTAGTTGCTTCATAATAATCCCATCTCACAAACCTTGCGAGCTCTTCTATTTGTTCTTTTGTCGGGATGTTGATTTTTTGAGATTCGTGATACGATATAATTTTGGGATTTTTAAGTGCCCACAAGGTTCCGCTTGGAAGTCCCAAATCTATGTACTCTACTCCGTCCTCTACAATTTTTATGTGCTCATTGGAGTTCTCCTCTACAGCATCGTTGTATCCTTGCATGTACGCTTTTTCAATGGCGTTTGCAAATGCTTCTGACTGGGAAGCGACATAAGTTTTCGCCTTTTCTGTTGTCTCCATAATAAATGTGTTGCGTTTTATGTTTTGTGTGTTATGTTGCTTTGGTTACTGCCTTTCTTGTGCTTTTTTTGAAGAAAACATCAAAAACACCCGATGATGTTCTCTCAGCACTGACGTGCTCTGTGCTATGCGCTTATGCCCTTGTTTATGAAATTGGGCTTTCAACGCAACGCCCTAACCGCATCGCAGGTGGCTGTGCCACCAGAGAACACCATCGAGCGAAAACATTAAAAACATTTTTTCCTTTCGTAATTGGGGCAGGTGATACCTCTTGCCTGTTACTTGGGACATCAGCCTTTCAGAATGTTTGTTTTTGAGCGAAGCGGTGTTTTCGCTCAGTTGTGGGACGGTGCTACTTGTAGCACGATGAAGTCTTGCATGACAGAACGGGAAGCTTGCTTACCGGTTATGGCATGGAAGGTTTCATCAAGGTCTCTAGTAGAGAGAACGTCCCACAGCTGGGTGTTTTTACTGTTTTCTTCTCATACCCATCGCCAAGTATCACAATATGAAACAGCGGTTACCCCTTCCTCCAGACCATCTTGTTGACGATACCCACGTAGCTCTGGATAATCTTCACCACCTTGGTGCTGACGTTCTCGTCCACGTAGTCGGGGACGGGGATGCCCTGCTGGCCGTCGCGGCAGAGCTGGACGGCGGTGTCCACGGCCTGCAGGAGCGACTTGCCGTCAATGCCGGCGATGATGAAGTCACCCTTGTCTATGGCTTCCGGACGCTCCGTGCTGGTGCGTATGCAGACGGCAGGGAAGGGGTGGCCTACGCTGGTGAAGAAACTGCTCTCCTCGGGCAGCGTGCCGCTGTCGCTGACCACCGCGAAGGCGTTCATCTGAAGGCAGTTGTAGTCGTGGAACCCGAGCGGCTCGTGCTGTATGACCCTTTTGTCAAGCTTGAAGCCCGACGCGGCCAGACGGTTGCGGCTGCGCGGGTGGCATGAGTAGAGGATGGGCATGCCGTACTTCTCCGCCATGCTGTTGACGGCGTTGAAGAGGGAAAGGAAGTTCTTCTCCGTGTCTATGTTCTCCTCGCGGTGCGCCGAGAGAAGAATGTACTCGCCCTTCTCCAGGCCCAGACGCCGGTGGACGTCGCTGGCCTCTATCTCGGCGAGGTTCTGGTGCAGCACCTCCGCCATGGGGCTTCCCGTGACGTATGTACGCTCCTTGGGCAGGCCGCAGTCAGCCAGATACCTCCTGGCGTGCTCGCTGTACGCCATGTTCACGTCGCTGATGATGTCCACAATGCGGCGGTTGGTCTCCTCCGGCAGGCACTCGTCCTTGCAGCGGTTGCCGGCCTCCATGTGGAAGATGGGAATGTGCAGGCGCTTGGCCCCTATGACGCTGAGGCACGAGTTGGTGTCCCCCAGCACCAGCACGCCGTCCGGCCTGGTCTCCGCCATCACCTTGTAGCTCTTGTCAATGATGTTGCCCATGGTAGCCCCGAGGTCGTCGCCCACGGCTTCCATGTATATGTCCGGGTCGTCCAGCCCGAGGTCCTTGAAGAACACCCCGTTCAGGTTGTAGTCGTAGTTCTGTCCCGTATGCGCCAGCAGCACGTCGAAGTACCTGCGGCATTTGTTTATGACGGCGGCCAGGCGTATTATCTCCGGGCGCGTGCCCACGATAATCAGCAGCTTCAGCTTGCCGTTGTCCTTGAAATGTCTTATTTCCATCTTCGCTTTTTCTCCTTCTCCTTCTACTTTTACCTTCTCCTTTTACTTTCCCTTCTCCACCTTGTCGTGATACGTGTCTGGACGTTCCGGGTCGAACGTCTCGTTGCAGTACATCACCGTCACCAGGTCCTCCGTGTCGGAGAGGTTGACGATGTTGTGCGTATATCCCGGCAGCATGATGACGGACTGTATCCTCTTTCCGCTCACCTCGTAGTCCAGCACCTCGTCCGTCCCTTCCTTGCGCAGCTGTATGAGCCCGTGTCCGCTGACCACGATGAACTGTTCCCACTTGGTGTTGTGCCAGTGCTCCCCCTTGGTAACGCCCGGCTTGGATATGTTGACGCTGACCTGCCCGCAACCCGGGGTATGGACAAGCTCGGTGAACGAGCCCCGTTGGTCCACGTTCATCTTCAGGTCAAAGACGGCCTTCTCCTTGGGCAGATAGCTGAGGTACGTGCTGAAGAGACGTTTGGCGAACGAGCCGGCCGGTATCTCCGGAATCATGAGAGTCTTTGGCATGTCGGCGAACTTGTGCAGCAGATCCACTATCTCGCCGAGAGTAGCCTTGTGCGTAACGGGACAGTAACAGTATCCGCCTTCATCCGAAGGCACGACCTCCAGTCCATTGAACTCGCAGCGGTGTTCGTGGCCACGAAGCGCTCCGGCCATCTCGTCCACGAGGTCGTCTATGTAGAGCAGTTCCAGCTCCACGCCCGGGTCGTTGACGGTGATGGGCAGTCCGTTGGCAATGTTGTTGCAGAACGTGGCCACCGCCGAGTTGTAGTTGGGACGGCACCACTTGCCGTAGAGGTTGGGGAAGCGGTAGACGAGCACCTTGGCACCCGTCTCCTCGCCGTACCGCAGGAACAAGTCCTCGCCGGCCTTCTTGCTTCGTCCGTACTCGCTGTTGCCGAAGCGGCCTGTGAGCGATGCCTGCTGCGAGCTGGAGAGCATCACGGGACACGTGTTGCCGTGCCTCTTCAGGGTGTCCAGCAGGGTAGAGGCGAACCCGAAGTTGCCCTTCATGAACTCCTCCGTGTCCTTGGGACGGTTGACACCGGCGAGGTTGAACACGAAGTCGCACCCGGCGCACCACTCGTCAAGCTGTGCCGGAGTGGAGTCAAGGTCGTACTCGTAGACCTCGTCCACACGCAGGTCGCCGTAGCACCGCGCCTTGCCGTCCCTGACGTTGTTGAGTTGGGCGCACAGGTTCTTGCCTACAAAACCTTTCGCCCCCGTAACCAGAATCTTCATGTCTTCCTTACTGAACGAAGTTGCCCTCGCCGCTTAGTTCCTTCTGGATGTACTCCAGCGACGCTATCTTGGCCTTTGTCTCCTCAAGGTTGAGGCGGTAGGTGTTGTCGGAGTTGAACTCCCCGATCTCCGAACGCTTGGTGTCCCCCTCCTTGAAGAACTTGTCGTAGTTGAGTCCCCGGTTGTCGGCCGGCACGCGGTAGAAGTCGCCCATGTCCTCCGCCTTGGCGCATTCCTCCTTGGTGAGCAGCGTCTCGTACATCTTCTCTCCGTGTCGTATGCCAATGACCTTGATGTCCTCCTTCCTGCCGCCGAAGAGGTCGCATACCGCTTCCGCCTGTGTCTGTATGGTGCAGGCGGGGGCTTTCTGTACCAGTATGTCCCCGTTCTGCCCGTGCTCGAAGGCGAAGAGGACGAGGTCCACTGCTTCCTCCAGCGACATGATGAAGCGCGTCATCCTGGGCTCTGTAAGTGTGATGGGGTTGCCGTTGCGTATCTGGTCAATCCAGAGGGGTATGACTGAGCCGCGCGAGCACATGACGTTGCCGTAGCGCGTGCAGCATATTTTGGTCTTGCCGGAGTAGCGGCTCTTGGCCACGGCAATCTTCTCCTCTATGGCCTTGGTGATGCCCATGGCGTTGATGGGGTACGCCGCCTTGTCGGTGGAGAGGCAGATGACAGCACCCACGCCGGCTTCTATGGCCGCGGTGAGCACGTTGTCGGTGCCTATGACGTTGGTCTTCACGGCTTCCATGGGGAAGAACTCGCAGCTGGGCACTTGCTTGAGCGCAGCGGCGTGGAAGATGTAGTCAACGCCGGGCATGGCGTTGCGGCACGACTGCAGGTTGCGTACGTCGCCGATGAAGAACTTTATCTTGTGCGCCACGTCGGGGTATTTGGCCTGGTACTCGTGCCGCATGTCGTCCTGCTTCTTCTCGTCCCTGCTGAAGATGCGTATCTCGCCTATGTCGGTGCGGAGGAAACGGTTCAGCACCGCGTTGCCGAAGGAACCAGTTCCGCCGGTAATCATCAATGTCTTGTCCTTGAAAATGCTCATTGGAAAGATGTATTTTATGTTTTGTGTGTTATATTC
>CAVHNA010000053.1:0-14009 GCA_963637205.1 Bacteroidaceae bacterium | reverse complement strand
GGCGCAGAACAAGATTGACAAGCCCGTCTATCTCAAGAAAGTCATCACCATGATTGACGAGGAGCAGTGGCTCATCATGGACGGCGACGTCAAGGGTGCCATCTATGAGAGCATACTGGAGAAGAACGGACAAGACAAGAAGAGTGGTGCCGGACAGTATTTCACGCCCCGTCCGCTGATAAAGGCCATGGTGGACTGCCTGCAGCCCCGCATTGGCGAGACGGTGTGCGACCCCGCCTGCGGCACGGGAGGCTTCCTCCTTACGGCATACGACTATATGAAGCCGCAGAGCCAGAACCGCGACAAACTCGACTTCCTCAACAACCAGGCGCTGCATGGCGTGGACAACACGCCGCTCGTGGTCACCCTCGCCTCCATGAACCTTTACCTGCACGGCATCGGTACAGACCGCAGCCCTATCGTGTGCGAAGACTCTCTGGAGAAGGAGCCGCGGACACTGGTGGACGTCATCCTGGCCAATCCGCCTTTCGGTACGCGTCCTGCAGGGTCGGTGGAGATAAACCGCCCCGACTTCTACGTGGAGACCAAGAACAACCAGCTCAACTTCCTGCAGCACATGATGCTGATGCTCAAGACTGGCGGCCGTGCCGCTGTCGTGCTCCCCGACAACGTACTCTTCGAGGGCAACGCCGGAGAGACCATACGCAAGAAGCTGCTTTCCGACTTCAACCTCCACACCATCCTCCGCCTGCCCACCGGCATCTTCTACGCACAGGGCGTAAAGGCCAACGTGTTGTTCTTCACCAAAGGGCAGCCTACAAAAGAAATATGGTTCTACGACTACCGCACCGGCGTGAAGCACACGCTCGCCACCAACAAGCTGGAACGCCGTCATCTCGACGACTTCGTCAGCTGTTATCACGCGGAGAACATCGCCGCCCGCACCGAGGCCTACGACGCCCAGAAGAACCCGCAGGGCCGCTGGCGCAAGTACGGCATAGACGAGATTATGGCTCGCGACAAGACTTCGCTCGACATCACATGGATAAAGCAGGGCGACGACACCGAAGACCTGCCCCTCAGCCAACTCATGGCCAACATCAGGGAGCAGAGCCGGAGCATCAGCGAGGCTGTTGGTGAATTGGGAAAACTATTGGCAAACATAGACGAAGATTAGTCTATGGACAAGAATATGACAGTGACAACGCAAGAGCGGCAGTTTGCAGAGGTGATAGACATTATTGTCCTGCATCGAAGCCACGCCTCGCGAGTTGTTAACGAAGAAGCGTTGCTTACTGCTTGGCATGTGGGTTCGTATGTCTCAAGCAAACTGAAAAGCGAGGAATGGGGAAGCAAAGTCGTAACCCAACTGTCTGAGTACATTCGCTCGCAGCGGCCTGACATCAAGGGATACAGCAGGAGCAGTATCTATAACATGGTGATGTTCTATGATGAATATTCATCGGAAGCTTTCGCAAATACAGTAGAGAAATTCCTAAATTCCAACTTTGTCCAGCCAATGGTTGGACAAACAGGGGTTGATGTTACTGTAGAAAATGATGAGAGGGTAATTGTGCAGATGCCGTCTGCACAATTTGTCCAGATGTCGTCTGGACAAATGCCGAGCGTATTGAATATGACCACGTGGTCTAACCATATTGAGATTCTTTGCCGATGCAATAGACAAGAAGAACGATTGTTCTACATCCTCTATGCCCATAAAGAACATCTAAAATACAAGGAGATACAGCGTTGCATTGCCAATGATACATACTCTTCACTACTTAGCAGCAAAAACAGTATGTCCAAGGGATTGCTGGAGCAATATCCCGATGCTCCGATTATGTTCAAGGACACTTTGTTCCTCGACTTCCTCGGTCTGCCAAAGAAGCATAACGAAAGCAAGTTGAAGAATGGCTTGATAGAGCACATGAAGCGATTTATCCTTGAATTGGGCAAGGACTTCATATTCATGGACCAGGAATATCCGCTTACAGTTGGTGCATCAACTTACAAAGCAGACTTGTTGTTCTTCCATCGCGGGCTGCAAGCTCTCGTTGCTGTGGAACTGAAGAAGACAAAGTTTGACCCTCGTGACCTCGGACAGTTGGAGTTCTATCTCGAAGCGTTGGATAGGGACGTGAAACGTTCCAACGAGAACCCTTCGATAGGCATTATTCTATGCCCTGAAGCAGACCGCGTAGTTGTGGAATACGCAATGAGCCGAAGCATGAGCCCGACAATGATTGCACAGTACAAGCGCATCCTCATACCGCAGGAACGGATGCAGGAGCAGTTGAACGAGTTTTGCCAATTCTTCTTGACAGAGAAGAAAGCTGGCAAGCAAAAACATTGAAGCAAATGGACACAAAGGCATTAAGACAGAAGATACTCGACCTCGCCATCCACGGCAAGCTCGTGCCGCAAGACCCCAACGACGAGCCGGCCTCAGCACTGCTCCGGCGCATCCGCGAGGAGAAGAAACGGCTCGCCAAAGAGGGGAAAACAAAGAAGGGAAAGAAGTCAAAAGACACTTCTGATACGGCCCATTATCCGTACTTACTGCCGGAAGGATGGGAATGGTGTAAAATAGAAGATATTGCATATATCGGAACTGGCGCAACGCCACTAACCGCTCATAGAGACTATTACGAGAATGGAAACATAGCATGGATAAATAGTAGCTCAACAAAAGCTCAATTCATTGCAGAAGCTTCAAATTACATTACTCAAAAAGCTATTGAGGAAACCAACTGTACGGTTTATTCAAAAGGTACACTAATAATCGCTATGTATGGAGAGGGGAAAACGAGAGGACAGGTTAGTGAACTTCTAATAGAAGCAGCGACTAATCAAGCTTGTGCAGCAGTGCTACCATATTTTGAGGCTACAAAGGAATATCTAAAGTTGTTTTTCGAAGGTAATTATTTACATATACGAACATTAGCAGAGGGCGGAAACCAACCTAATTTGAGTCTTGGGAAGATACAAAATTACAAAATCCCCCTTCCCCCACTTGCCGAGCAACACCGCATAGTATCCGAGATAGAGCGATGGTTTGGGTGGATAGACTCCATAGAGGCCGGCAAGGCGAGCCTCAAGTCCACCGTGCAGCAAGCCAAGAGCAAAATCCTCGACCTCGCCATCCACGGCAAGCTCGTGCCGCAAGACCCCAACGACGAGCCGGCCTCAGCACTGCTCCGGCGCATCAACCCAAAAGCACAAACCATTTCGAATAACGAAACGTACGGGGAGGTGCCGGAGGGTTGGTGCGTAACTATACTTGGAGAAGCGTTTGACCACAATACTGGCAAAGCGTTAAACGCTTCAAATAAAGAAGGAGTATTAAGAGACTATCTTACAACATCCAATGTATATTGGAACGCTTTTGATTTTTCTGTCGTAAAGAAGATGCTATTCAAAGAAAGCGAGCTGGACAAATGTACTGTAACAAAAGGTGATTTGCTCGTATGTGAAGGAGGTGACATCGGACGTGCCGCTATATGGAATTATGATTATGATATATGTATTCAAAATCACATACACAGATTGCGTCCCAAGACAAATCTGTCTGTCACATTCTTTTATTACGTCTTGAACTATTTGAAAAGGAACAATCTAATAGGGGGTAAGGGTATTGGACTTCTTGGACTTTCATCAAACGCTCTTCATAAAATTGCGATTCCCCTTCCCCCACTTGCCGAGCAGCGCCGCATAGTAGAAAGGATAGAGCAGCTCTTCGCCCAGCTCGACAATATCGAAGCCAATTTATAAGCGATAGTAGGAGCGTTTCCGTGAAATGCGACCCCAGCAAACGAGGCTAAGCTCGCTCCTTGCAAGGGCGCATTTCTTGCTCTGGCAAGCGTCTCCTTCGTCGCCGGGCGGACGCAAATGCGCTAGTAGGAGCGTTTGCGCCAAACGCGACCCATAGCAGGCAAGGCTAATCTCTCTCCTTGCGAGGGCGCATTTCTTGCTCTGGCAAGCGTTTCCTTCGTTGCCGAGCGGACGCAAATGCGCCTCCTACGTCACCCTTGCAAGATTTCACATTCGAAGCCTTCGTCCGCCTCTCGGGGAGGCAGGATTGCGCATGCGAAAGGTGCGTCCGGCTTCGTGGATGACGGGAAACGCCGTTTCTAGCTTCATCCGGTTCTCCGTGAAGCAAGAAACGCGCGTCGAAGGCTTCATTTTGCTTTTTTGGGGGCTAGAAACGGCGTTTCTTGCCTTTTTTTGCTCTCCGTGAAGGAAGAAACGTGCGTCGAAGGCATTTTTTGACCCTTTTTTGGGCAGGAAACGCCGTTTCCGGCTTCTTTTTACTCTCCGTGAAGGTAGAAACGCAGTGCGAAGGCTTCATGTCGTTTTCCGAGAGGCAAGAAACGCCGTTTCTAGTCCCATTTCGCTCTCCGTGAAGGAAGAAACGTGCGTTTCTGGCTCCATTTTGTTTCCTGTGACGCAGGAAACGCCGTTTCTTGGCTCAAACGGCTCCGCATGGAGTAAGGGTTACGCGTTGACGTATTCTTCCATTTTTTTGTGGAGTTGTACATTGCGAGCGACGGCCGATAGTAGGAGCGTTTGCGTCAAACGCGACCCACAGTAGGCAAGGCTAATCTCCCTCTTTGCGAGGGCGCATTTCTTGCTCTGGCAAGCGTCTCCTTCGTCGCCGAGCGGACGCAAATGCGCCTCCTATGTCGCTGTGCTGTCGCGAATGCGCTAGTAGGAGCGTTTGCGTCAAACGCGACCCACAGTAGGCAAGGCTAATCTCCCTCTTTGCGAGGGCGCATTTGACTCAAATGCGCCTCCTACATGGAGTATTTGCGTCAGCTCGGCGGTGAAGGAGACGCTTGCAAGTGCTTGAAATGCGCCTACAAAGTACACACTCTCTGGTTAGCTGACAGCCGACTTATCGCAGTTTCGCGTAGCTCAAAAAGCGGCGGAAGCGGGTGGGTTGTCGGCCAGTGTCATAAGGGCGATGTCGTATTTCAGAGGGTCGTGCGCGTCCCAACTGCGGAAGATGTCTGTCAGCTGGACGCAGGCTCTCCAGTTGGCCTGTCTGACGGTGAGTATAGGTGCTGTGAGCCGGCACACGTGTACGTCCATGACGGCGTAGAGCTGGTTTTGCGGCCACTGTCGCCAGAGTCCGAAGTCGGGACTTTCGTGTCTTATCATCCAGCGCAGGAACATGCAGATGCGCTTGCAGCTCGACTTGTACGGCGTGCCTAGTCGGGCAGGGGAGAGCCAGCCGGCTATGGTCTCTATACATTCTTCTACTGACAGTCCGGCCAGTGTGTCTTTCATGGTGTCGTGTTTGCCTATGCCCTGCCGTATACGCTGGCACATGGTCTTGAACGTGGGGACGTTGAGCGTGCGGTAGACACATTCGTTGCGTGCGTCCGCGTAGCTGTGTTCGTAGCGTCCGTCCATCACGAAGGCGGCGGGCTGCCATTGCATCTCGTCGGCCAGCATGTGGCGTGCCGCGGTGCGTATGGCTTTGCGGTTGCCCCACGAGATGACGGCCACGAACAAAGCACCCAACTCTAGGTCGAGTTGGGTGACTTTGTGTTCCGCTAGTTCGCGGACTATGCCGCAGGGGTCTGTCTGGAAGAAACGTTCTGCGCTGAACTTCTCGGCGTAGAGCGTGTCCAGTGTCTGCTTGTCTATGGTCATGCGCCGAGGGGTTAGAGCTCCTTGATGTAGAGGTCGCGGAACTGCACCTTGCTGCCGTGTGCCTGCATCTCTATCTGTTCCTTGGGGAAGATAGGCAGCGAGCGGTCCCAATAGTTCTCGAGCACTACATTGTCCACCACGGTGACACCGTTGAGTTTCACCGTCACGCGTTCGCCCTGCATACGGATGAGGAACGTGTTCCATTCGCCCAGACGGTTGTCCGCCACGCACAGCGGCTTGCTCTCGTTCTTCTGGTTGTTGTACAGTCCGCCGGAGCCCACTTGCGCTCCTACGTCGGTGCGTCGGATGTCCCATATCTGCACCTGTGGCGTGCCTCTCAGGTAGACGCCGGCGTCGGGCTCAGCTCCGTTGGGGTCTAGTCTCCAGTCCACCGTCATCTCGAAGTCGGCGTACTGCTCCACGGTGCACAGGTTGTCGAATCCGGAGCCTACGTAAGTGAGGTATCCGTCCTCCACCACCCAGTCTTTGCGCATCTGCTCGTCGGCTTTGGCCTGTGCCTCCTGAATCTGCGCCCTGGTCATGCCGGCGCGCGCTATGGGGTTCTCCACCAGTCCTTTCCATCCGGTGAGGTCTTTGCCGTTGAACATGCTTACGTATCCCTTCTCGTTGGTGTCGGCTGAAGCGAGCCAGGTCTTGACGGCCTTGCGTGTCTTCTTGTCGAGCAGCGGCATGGCCTTTGTCAGCAGTGCGCGCGTGTCCTCGCCGTTGTATGCGGGATGCTGCAGCGCTATGTCCGCCACGGCTTTGGCCGCGTCGGCTGCCACCTGCGGATATTCCATGTAGCGTGCGGCGTACATCATGGCCTGGTACGTGCCTGTGCCGGCTATGAGGCTCAGGGTCGACTGCATGGTCTCTGTGTCGCCGCTCTGCTCCATGATGTGTCGCAGCGCTATGAGCTGGTTCTCCGGTGTGAGTGTCTCGGCCTGCATAGGCGTAGAGACGACGCCGGCAAGCATAAGAGTGCCTGCCAGTGCCATGTGTCTGATTATTCTTCGCATAATTCGGTGAGAATTCCTATTGTTGACTTCGGGTGCAGGAACGCTATGTGCAGACCGTCGGCTCCGTTGCGCGGGGCTTTGTCTATGAGGCGTATGCCCTTCTCGTCGCACAGGGCGAGGGCTTCCTTCACGCCGTCTTCCACCTTGAAGGCTACGTGGTGTACGCCGCGGCCTCCGTTGTCCAGGAACTTCTGCACGGTGCTCTCGGGGCATGTGGGCTCCAGCAGCTCTATCTTCACCTCGCCCACTTTCAGGAAGGCTGTTTTCACCTTCTGGTCTTCTACTGTCTCGGTCTTGTACACTTCCAGTCCCAGTACGTCGCGGAAGTAAGGCAGTACGGCATCAATGCTCTGCACGGCGATGCCCAAATGTTCAATACGTGAAATTTTCATCTTTTTGTGTATTTTTTAAGTGTGTTATTGAAAAATGTTGTTTGTTACGCGTACAAAATTACGGCCTTTTGCATTACCTTCCAAAGGTTTTCAGCTAAAATTCCAACAAGACACGTGCATTTAGCATACGTCCGGTGAGGTAATTGGGCACGGCGAACTGGCGGTTGTTGATGTCCGTCACCCAGTAGTATCCGCTGACGTTGTTGAAGTCAAAGACATTGAAACAGTCCACTCCCAGCCACAGGTTGCGTATGGCGTTGTGTTTGCGGTGGCGGTCTTCGTTGTCCATCACGCGGTAGTTCATGCCCAGGTCCACGCGTTTGTACGCCGGTGTGCGGAAGGCGTTTCTCTCCAGTCCGGTGTGTGGCGGGCCGAAGGGCAGTCCGTCGGCGAAGCTGGCCTTGAGGTTCATCTTCCACTTGGTGGTGCCTGGGAAGTAGTCGCTGAAGAAGAAGTTCATGTTGAACCTCTGGTCGGTGGGCTGCGGTATGCTTTTGCCGTTGAGGTTCATCTGTGCCTTCATCACTCCGAAGCTTATCCACGAGTCAGTGCCCGGCACGAACTCGCCGTAGAGCTTCACGTCGGCCCCCACCACATAGCCGCTGGCGCAGTTGTTGCCGTAGTACACAATCTTCACGTTGTCCACGTTGTACGGATTGAGGTTGCCCTGCGCCTTGTAGTACGTCTCGGCGGTGAACTTGAAGGGCCGTCCGCCCAGCTTGAACTTGTATTCCATGCCAGCCACCACCTGGAACGACCGCTGCGACTTGATGTCCTTGTTGAGCTGCACCACGGTGTTGCCGTCGGTGTTGACGGTGTCGCGCAGTTCCTTGTAGAAGGGGCGTTGGTAGTATAGACCCGTGGCCAGGCGGAAGGTGAAGTTGTCGTTGGCGGATGGCACGAAGCCCAGGCTTACGCGCGGGCTCAGTAGCCACTCGCCGTTCCAGCTCCAGTAGCTGAGCCTGGCTCCGTAGTTGACGCTGAGTATGCCGGCCTTGCTTTCGGTGCGGTACGTGTCTTGCAGGTATGCCTCGGCGTGGTGCGAGCTGATGTCGTTGACGCTTTTGAGATTGTATATCACGTTCAGCGTGTTGCCGGTGTGCGGCACGCTGTATCCGCTACTGTCGCGGTATTCCCATTCCCTGGTGTTCTCCTCTATGGACTCGTGTCTCCATCCCAGTCCGGCGGCGAGGGCGTGCTTGCCCAGCCGTGCCTCGTACGTGGTCTTCAGAGCCTGCGACCGGCTGTGCAGCGTGTTGCGGGCGTGCTCCATATACGTGCCCACTCCCAGTTGCTCCTCTTCGGTGGTCTCGTTGAGCCAGTACTGCCCCTGTATGTCGTACGTCTCGCGTTCGCGTGTGTTGAAGGCGGAGGCCATGAGGCTGACCTTGTGGCGCTGGCCTATGTGGCGTGTGGCCTTCACCGTGCCGAAGAACGTCATGAACTGGTCTTCCTCCTTGCCGTCGAAGTACACCTTGAAGGTCTTCACGTCCTCCAGGGTGCCGAATTTGGTCTCGCGGTCCTCTGGAGTGAAGTTGTAGTTGTTGCGGCTGATGTAGCCTATGGCGTCGAAGCTCCACTTGCTGGAGGGCATCCAGCTGGCGTAGGCCTGGTAGTCGAGGAACTGCGGGCTGTACTCGCCGTTGGTCTCCAGCGAACCGAGCATGTAGGCCGTGGTCTTGTAGCGCAGGCCGTTGCTGAAGGCGAACTTCTTGTTGCCGTAGCCTGCGTATGCGTTGGCACCCAGCAGACTGGCCTGCAATGACCCTTCGGCACGCTTGGGTTTGGCGTAGGTGATGTCCAGCACGGACGACATGCGGTCGCCGTATTTCGACTCGAAGCCGCCTGCGCTGAAATTGACCTTCTCCACCATGTCGCTGTTGATGACGGAGAGTCCCTCCTGCTGTCCGCTGCTGACGAGGAGTGGGCGGTACACCTCCACGCCGTTGATGTAGACGCAGTTCTCGTCGAACGAGCCGCCCCTGACGTTGTACTGGCTGCTCAGCTCGTTGTGCGTGCTCACTCCGGCCTGTGTGGCCACCAGTTCTTCCACGGCGTTGCCGGTGGTGGAGGGCATGCGTTTGAGGTCTCTGGTGTTCAGCTCCTGCGTGCTGCCCATCTGCCGCCTCACGTCGGTGACCGTCACCTCGCTCATCTCTTTTGACTTGGGGTGCATCACTATGTTCAGCGTCAGCTTGCCGCGCGGCTTCTTCAGCACACGGCGCCGCGTCTCGTAGCCTATCATGCTGTACGTTATCACCGCGCTGTCGGCGGGGGAGAAGGTGAGGGAGTACTGCCCGTCCAGGCTGGCGGTGGCAGCCACGCCCTGGCCCTCCACCTTCACCACGCACAACGGCACGGCGTCTTGGCTTTCGTCCGTGACGCGTCCCTTCAGATACACTTTCGTGGTATCGGCGGCTGTGTCCTGGGCTCGTGTCGTCGCCGCCGCGCACACGAGGCATATAAATATAATGTATAGTCTTCTCATCAATAACAATAACGTATCGCACGGCGCATTTTGTATGCGTCGGCGGCACTTTTTCGTTTCCTGTCGGCCTCAGGGCTTGCGTAAACGGAGAAATCGGCGTATCTTCGCGCCGTCGTACAGTCGTACAGACAACAAGAGTGCTTGGTAACCTCTTTTTAAAAAAACAAGAATATGCAAGAAGAAAGAAAAACTGTATCCGTAGTGTTCATGCTCATGGGCATGGTATTTTGCACGTGCCTTATCGCCAGCAATCTGCTGGAGACAAAGGTGCTTCAGTTCGGCGAGTTCACCATGACGGCCGGCGCGCTCTGTTTCCCAGTCTCCTACATCCTCAACGACTGTATAGTGGAGGTGTGGGGATTCCGCAAGGCACGCCTAATCATCTGGGTGGCGTTCCTCATGAACTTCATGGTGGTGGCTCTGGGCCAGCTGGCGGTGACACTGCCGGCCGCCGAGTACTGGAAGGCCAACGAGGACCATTTCAACTTCGTCTTCGGACTGGCTCCGCGTATAGCCGCGTCCAGCTTCGCGGCGTTCGTGGTGGGCAGCTTTGCCAACGCCTACGTGATGAGCCGCATGAAACTCTCGCACGCAGGCCGGCACTTCTCTCTGCGTGCCGTGGTGAGCACGCTGTGGGGCGAGAGCGCGGACAGCCTGGTGTTCTTCCCCCTGGCTTTCGGTGGGATGATGCCTGTGGCCGACCTGCTGAAGCTGATGGCGCTGCAGGTGGCGGCCAAGACGCTATACGAGGTGGTGGCTCTGCCGCTGACCGTGCGCGTGGTGGCTTACGTGAAGAGATATGAGGGCACTGACGTCTACGACACCGACGTGTCGTACAACCCGCTGAAGATATCGCAGCTGTGACGAGGGAACACAGAACTCCAAGACATAAAACCCAAAACAAACATTCCTATGAAAGAGAGAGAAGACGAGGGCTTGAAAGCTCTGGGCCGTACCACCTCGTACGCCGCCGACTATGCGCCCGAGGTGCTGGAGACGTTCGCCAACAAGCACCGCGACAACGACTACTGGGTGAAGTTCACCTGTCCGGAGTTCACTTCGCTGTGCCCCATCACGGGGCAGCCCGACTTCGCCGAGATACTCATCAGCTACATCCCCGACGCCAGGATGGTGGAGAGCAAGAGCCTTAAGCTATACCTCTTCAGCTTCCGCAACCACGGCGACTTCCACGAGGACTGCGTGAACAAGATAATGAAGGACCTGGTACGCCTCATGGACCCCAAGTACATAGAGGTGACTGGACTTTTCACTCCGCGCGGCGGCATCAGCATACATCCGTATGCCAACTACGGCCGTCCCGGCACGCGCTACGCCGAGATGGCGGAGTTCCGCATGCTGCACCACGACCTGAAGTAGGGGCCCGTTCGCCGTCCGGCTTCCAGGGGCTCTAGCGGGTGCGGCGAAGTCGGCGCACCCGCTAGGACTGCTGGAGAACGCCGCGTCGGGTAGTAGGAGCGTATCTCAGAGGCGCGACCCTTGCTACTGTTTGCACGCGAATGTTTATCGTTGATTCCTTTCTTGGGTCGCATTTGCCGCAAACGCTCCTCCTAGGGGTTGTGCCTCGGAGAGGTGCTCCTCTTGTATTTTGGCGAAACTCGATTTATCCGATCAGTTTCGCTATTTGCTTGTCCGAGGCCTCGGGCAATAGGCTCTTCAGATGATTGAAGATGCTACGGTAAGACTCAGCTGGAGTACGCTCACTCTTGCAGGCATCGCGGCCGTACAAGGCTTCGGGAGTGCTCAGCAGCGACCATCCCCAGCCGTATTCGCGGTTGTGCTTGTCGCGCGGATAGACGAAGTCTTCGGTCACGACGTATGTCCCCATCTCCAGATGCGTCAGGTAGCTGTCGAATTTGCTTCGCATGCCTGTGCCCTGAAATCCGCAGGCCGCACGTAGCTCACGGGTGATGAGGTTGCCCGTAGTCCGTAGCGTCTCTAGCACGGTGCCCTCTATGGACTCGCTTTCCGGACGTGGCCACTTGCTGCGGCGGTAGTTGCAGAAGTCCGGCCACCACTCCCGGCTGATGAACCCTGCCTTCTTGTTGAAGAACTTGCCGTACAAGCAAGGCATCTCTGTGACGATGGCGCCTTTCCACTTCCACAGCGGCCAGTCCCATCCGCCGTCGGGGAACGTCACATAGCCGCAGTCTTCGTCCACGATGGCATCGGCGGAAAACCCCTCTATGCCGCTGTCGAGCAAGGGCAGGAAACCAATCTCCTTTATCAGGTCCATCAGCCCCGACGCTGAATATATCTCCGGAAATTTCATCTTGTTCTTTTTTGTTGTTTCAAGCGCAAAGGTAGCATTGTTGCACGACATAATGTCGCGTCATGGGAAAAAAACTGGCGTAGGCGCATATTTCTGTGATGCACCCCTCAAGCAAACAGCGGTAACCACAGGAGTCGCACTTGCGTCAAGTGCGACCTTCGCACTCAAGGCAAACATCTTTCCTTGCGAAGGGCATCTATAAAAAAGCCTCCGATACTCACGTACCAGAGGCTCCATCAAAATAATTTTGTGTTTATGAAAAAAAACTATTTGTAATCTCTATAGATATGCTTTATTGCTGACCAGTGGCACCACCAATCTTGATAACTTTGTAAATCTTATCACCAGATGTTGATGTGTACTCTACTGCGTAAACTTTATCAGTTTCTGCAGTCCAAGTCAATGCCGTGCCACTGTTAGACAATGTTATAGTCTGTCCATCTTCTGTCGGAACAGATGTCGTGGTTGAACTTGTGACAGTAGCAGCCACAGGTTTAACATTGGTCGTTGCACCTGCAGTCTGTGCCAATGCATGAGCGACAGAAGCCTCTGTAATTGGGAAGTTAGTTGCATTTGAAGTAGTTACAGTATAGAGCTTAACATTGCCACTTGTATTGTTGTCAAGTGTAACGACCTTGCCGCCTTCTACTACAGTAGCGTAAATTACATCACCAGCGGCGTACTCGTTTCCACCAGTCTTGTAAGACTTGCCGTCAGCAGCTGTTGCGAATGTTGTAATTGAAGGCTCACTAACAGTTGTAATTGTCTCCTGGTTGCCAATCTGACTATCAACTACGACAGCATCGAAGGTGATAGGATAGAGATCTGCGGACTTGTCAGAAATCTTGAATATGTAAGAGTATGCGTAGTTGCTCTTCCACTGGCAGTACTCCGCAGGAACCTCGGCGGTCTTATTCTCAACCACAATAACCTCTTTGGTGTCGTCAGAAATCAAGTTGTACGAAACCGTCAACTTCATATTCTTATCGTTGCTGGGGTTAGGCAGAATGGCCGTGTACTCAGGACTTGCAGTTGTTCCTTTGTCCCATGTAGGGGCATTAGCCGCTGTACCAATAGGATTGGCGTCTGTTGTAGAAAGAATGCCTGTACCACCTACGAAATAACTCTGTGTATTAGAACCATTAGCAGTAACCTTAACTTTGTTCGGATTGTTGCTTGAAGCATTCTCGTATGTAACAGTATACTTTGTAGCATCGCCAGCAACGATGAAGTTTCCATCAACACCGAACTTGTCAGCGGAACTTGATGCTCCAGAGGTATTTGTATGGTCGGCGTTGTTATACTTTACATTGGTGATTACCACATGATATCCTGGGATGTTCTCATAGATACCGAAACGTACCTTTGACTCAAAACTGCGGAAAGTCAGTTCAACAGGATTGTGGGTATAACCAGTGCCTTTTGCAATATTCACACGGTCAGCATAGAAAATCTTACCAGTGTTGGCGCCAGACTTCACCTCAATCGTATAACCCTTGTCAAAAGCAGTCTTTCCAGCTGTCTCTGCATCTGTTCCAACAGTCTTCTCAATTATGACTTTACCGTCCTTAATATCACTCTGTAAAGCAGACACAGCGGTAAAGGTATAACTTGTAGCGTTGTCATCCCAATACTTTATTGTTTGGGCTTTGCCAGAGCCGATGGTATTCTTTACATGAGTATCGAAGTCCCCATGGTCAATACCTACATACTCCCAATTGTTGGTATTGCTGGTTGTTGTGTTAGCCGTATTATCGGTATACTTTACAACATAGTTCTGGAACACGATATTTGCGGCACCAGCCTTTACTCCGTTAGTCTCATTCTTCTCACCCCAAACGATGAACATGTTGCTGAGTTTGCCAGCATCAGTAGAACTACCGCCACGCGTCATTGCCGGCATATTCATATTAAACCCGATGGCTTGTTCTCCGCTCAGAGGGTTCTGAACCTCTTCTCCCACGAAGTCTTCGTTTGCACAACCTGCCATAACAAGGGCGGCTGTTGCGAATAAGAAATGTTTTCTCTTCATAATTTCAAATGATATTTGTTTTGTTAATCGCTTATTTTTCTTCATTATATGGCAACAAAAAGCGTGGAATCGAACCGTTGTCTATTCCACGAACCGAGGCTCTAGCATCGCCTATTATTGTTGAACAGACAACGTCAGAGCCCACGCCGATATGATGAATCGTTTC
>CAVHNA010000052.1:0-14058 GCA_963637205.1 Bacteroidaceae bacterium | reverse complement strand
TACGGCAATTGTCAGCAACTATTACGGCAATTGTCAGCAACTATTACGGCAATTGCCAGCAACCATTACGGCAATTGCCAAAATGTCATCACATGTGTATTCTTACATCATTACAGAGTGCTTCTTACACCGTATGTACGTACTGACAGAATCTGTCAGACAACGATCGTTCCGGGTGCTACAAAGAAAGCCCGCCGCAAACGCGACGGGCTTATCCATATTTGTAGTCAGAACTATGTCACTTGACAACGAACTTGTGACCGTTGACGATGTTGACACCCTTCTGAACCTTCTGCAGCTTCTGACCTGAGAGGTTGTAGATGCCACCGTCCTTGGCAGGAGCATCGGAACCGTCAGAGACTGAACTTATTGCTGTGGGGTCAGAACCGTAGTAGGTGAGACGCCAGTTGTCAAGAACAATCCAGTCGCCTTCGTTTCTGGAAGCGTCATCCTTATAGACACCGATGACAACCTCTGTGGAGTGCTCTGGAACTATGAAGTACAAATCGTTCCAGTAAAGTCCGTTTTGGAAGTATTCCTCAGCTGCGCTCCAGCAAGCGTCCGGAACTCTGTTGACGCCAGGACCCTTATAAGACCTCTCATTGCCGTCCTCGTCGGAATATTTGACAGTGAAGTCGTCAAGACGACCCATACCCGGAACCTTGTTGATACCATCGGAGAAGGAACGGAGAGGAATTTCAAACACCTTCGCAGCCTCGTCGCGGTAGCCGCCTTCGGGAAGAACGTAGAGATTGGCGAATCTGTTGATTTCCTCACCCTGCACGTACTTACGCATGTGTGTGGTGTAGTGACCGTCGCGATAATAACCCTGAACGCTGAGCCTGTAAGCACCCGGCTGAAGTTCGTATATGGTGGTGCTGAGGTCGAACGACTGAGTGTTCCATCCTTCGTAAACGAAGTCTACATAGTTGTTGTTACGCCCCCAGACACCTGCGCCGCCGTCCACGTTGATACAAGTCCACTCGTCGATGCTGACGCGCTGGTCGTAACCCGGGTTAGGAATAGTGTATGAAACGTCCACAGGATTCTCAGAGGAAGCAGTTGCCACCAAAGCTGCACGCTCCTCTTCCGTGATGAACATCCACTGGTTGAACTCCAGAGAAGCGGTCTTATTGTCTGTATCAACAACGTTCCACTGGTTGAAGCCTATGCTTGTGTATGAGTTGTCGCCGTCACGCAGACCCAGATAGTAGCGTGAACCGTCCTCGCGAGTGTTGGAATGGCGAACCACAATGCTGTCGTTACCCTGAGAGTCGGTAAGCGTCTCCTCGTACTCGTCGCTAATGCGGACGATGTTATAAACGTTCTTCTTACCTTCCACAGGAACAGCCTCCCACAGGTCGTCAGTAGTGCAGTCTACAAAACCGCCGTAGTTGAGATATTCAGAGTTTCCTCCGTTGTTGCGGAACGTATGGATGCGGAATCCCTTCTCTACCGCTGTTCCGTCGTTCTTCTCAGCGACAAGCTCCATAGGTATGCACTCATACTCCGTAGCGGCGTGGGCTCCCCATGACTCGGCACCACCGAGGAATCTCTTCTCACCTACATTATATATATAGTACAATACATTCATCTCGGGCTCACAACCCACGAAGTTCTCGGTACGACGCTCGGCGGCGTTTCTCTTACGTGCCACACGGACGTTGGTAAGAACCTGGCTCACCTCGTCGCCGGTAACACATGTATCAAGACCTGACAAAGCGGCGTTGAAGCGATCGGTGTACGTGCCCTTGTCCTCCTTCTGGAAGAGAGTCTTCGTGTTCTTCAGATCCTGAAGCGTACCCTTGTTAAGGTCGACGAACACGTTGATGTTGCTCTTGAGGTTCTTGGCATATTCCTTGATCTCGGCGGCATCCTTGTTAATCTCAAGCTCCGTCTTACCTGCAGCCACGAGGGTTGCCAGAGAATCCTTCATGGCAGTGGTGAGGTTGGAATATTCAGCTTCGCCAAGAGCGATAGCAGCCTTGAGCTCATCAGTGCACTCGTCGTAGTTGACTTCCTCAACGTTGATACCGCAGTCGTAGAACTTGCCTCCCCAGTTCTGCTGGATATAAGTGGCGATGACGTTCTTGCCCACGTTGAGATACTTGGCTGGTATGTGAACCTGTACGGGGTTCTTGCCATCGGTCCAACCGGTGTTCTTCTGCAGGAGATGGCCGTTGACGTATGTCTCGTAGTTGTCGTCATGACATACGTTGAGGGCGTAGCTGAGACGTTCGTTCACCTTGTCCATCTCGAACGTGCGGCGTACCCAGAGGTTGGTATTGTCGCCGCCAGGCCAAATGGTCTTCACCTCATTCATGTAGCCGGAGTTACCCACAGGCATTGCCCACGTATCCCACATCTCGTCGTCGAAGTCGGGAAGAGTCCACGCCTTAGTCTCTGTACGTCCCTCCACTTCGGGCCATGCCACTTCCGAAGCGGTCTGTTCGCCGGTCTCTTCGTTGGTGGCTATCTTAGCCATGTAGAAGTTGTTGAAGTAGCTGGTGCCTACCCAGAGCTCCTTGTTGTCGGTCTCGTCAAGGAGTGACATGTCGGAGATAGCGACTGTGGCGCTGTCCTCGCCGCCAGCAAAGTTGAAGATGATGCGTGCGTTGGTGAGAGCGTCACCGGCGAAAGAGCCTTCAAATTCGTTGTCCTGATCGGCTGACAGTGTTATGTTCTCAGCAAGTACGATGATGTCCTCGTTGTCGTTCTGCGTAATAGTCACTGTGACATCGGAGAAGTCGCACGAAGGCTTCAGGTTAGCCTTGAAGAGGTAGTCATGATTAGCAACGGTGTTGATGGGAGTCTTGAACTCCATCTTGCTGCCGGCAAACGTCTCCTCGTTGAACGTAGCGGGCGTAGCGTTGTCGATATGCACCGTGTAGACGTCGCCTGCCTGCGCCTCGTAGAGAGGTGACCACTGACGATTGCTGTTGCCGTAACCTCCCTGGTTGTTAAAGATGACCTTACCGTCCCATGACTTAACGTAACCCATCTCCAGGCCACCCTCCACGAGAGTGTAGAGACCGCAGTCGGCAAAAGCGCCTCCCCAGTTCTGGTGAACGTGCACAGCGATGAGGTTCTCCTCTCCGCCAAGGTTGATGAGCTTCTTCTGCTCGTCGGTGAGTTTAATCACCTCATCATTGTTCCAGCCATTGAAATAGACGGCGGTGGAGTCTATAATCTCGCCTGTCTCTTCGTCTTTGGTGTAGTTCCAGCTGGAAACCTCGTAGCCGGTGCGCGAGAAGACGAGAGTACCGTTGATGTAGAACTCGCAAGGGGAGTCGTCGTGACCGCAAGCCAGGTATACGTCGCCAGAGAGCAACTTGTCTGTGGAGAACGTACGACGGAGGTACAAGTCGGCCATGATGCCACTGGTGGTCCAACGGTAAGAAGGGTTGTCGCCCCATGTCTCGTCACTGGAGAACGGAGAGTTGTGCTCCTCCCATACGAACGCACTGTCTCCGTAGACATTCTCCGTTGTAGTTGTCTCGTCATAACCAGGCTCAAACCACTGCTTGCCGTTGGCGTCATCCGCCGGAGTGCCAAGAATCTGATTGAAGTACGGGTTTGACGTGTTGTCATCGCCATATGCGATGCCAGGGTTAATAACCAATGTCTTGGCCGAATACACCTCATTGCTCCATCTGGAAGACGGAAGGACAGTGATGTTGGCTCCGACATGCACAATACCCTGAGAACCGGCGGTCGTAGCTAACAACGCCGCTGTCAAAGTGAGTAATTGTTTTCTCATGCTGTTTACAATAACGTTAATTTAGTTAAGAAATTTTCCATGCAAATTTACGGAAAAAAATAATACGAAATGCGACAAA
Source organism: Bacteroidaceae bacterium (assembly GCA_963637205.1). Taxonomy (GTDB): domain Bacteria; phylum Bacteroidota; class Bacteroidia; order Bacteroidales; family Bacteroidaceae; genus Physcousia. The sequence continues at coordinate 10,219 of CAVHNA010000052.1, read as the reverse complement.
ATATTATTTTAGACAAAATAAAGCGAATTGTCATCCACACATTGCAATATCGCTATGTCCGATATAAGCCGTTACGGCATTTTTTGCTACTTTTGCATCAAGAATAACACAAGGAACATGAAATACAATTTTGACGAAGCGATATCGCGCAAGAACACGGACTCCATAAAGTTCGACTGTGTGGGCGAGGCGTGCGGTAACGACGAAGCCATACCTCTCTGGGTGGCTGACATGGACTTCCGAACACCGCCGTTCATCATCAGAGCCATAGAGAAAAGACTGACTCAAGGCATACTGGGATATACACGCCGAGACGACAGCTACTACGAAAGCATCTGCCGGTGGAACCGAGAGCAATACGGTATGGAAGTGAAGCCGGAGGACATCTGTTACGTGCCCGGAGTGGTATGCGGCATATACCTTGTCGTGCAGAGCCTGACGAAGCCCGGGGATAAGATACTAATACAGGAGCCAGTCTACCATCCGTTCAGGATAGTGCCAGAGACATGTCAGAGGAAAGTGGTGATGAACTCGCTGAAGAGGACGACGGACTCGTTCGACATAGATTTCGACGTCCTGAGAGAAGACATAAAAGGTTGCAAGCTGATGATACTGTGCAATCCCCACAACCCAGGAGGGATATGCTGGGCATGCGAACAACTAAAGGAGGTGGCGCATATATGCGCCGAAAACGGCGTGGCGCTGATAAGTGACGAGATACACTGCGACATGCTGCTGGGAGGACGAAGGCACATACCGTTGGCAAGCGTGAGCGACGAGGCGAGAGAGATAAGCGTCACGCTGCAGGCTCCCACCAAGACGTACAACATGCCTGGTGTGGTGGCGTCGCAGGCCATAATATATGATAATGTGATGCGAGAGGAGGTTTTCTCGTACATAGAAGGGTGCGACATGGATCTGGGCAATGTCTTCGCAGGCGACTGTGTGAAGGCCTGCTACAGCGACGAAGCTCTGGAGTGGAAGACCCAGATGCTTGACTATGTGAAAGGTAACGTAGACTACGTATGTGAAAGGCTGGCTAAGGAGGCACCAGCTATACGCCCCATACGTCCGCAGGCAAGCTTCCTGATATTCTTGGACTGCCGTGGACTGGGCTTCGGTACACAGGAACAACTCAACGACTTCTTCGCCAAGGATGTAGGCGTAGGGCTTAACAGCGGCGACATGTTCGGGCCTTCCGGCAAGGGATACATGAGGATGAACGTAGGGTGTCCTAGGGCCACGCTGGAGGAGGCGATAGACAGAATAGTGAAAAAATGCTGAAAAAGTTTGTCCTTCTCGGTAAAAAGACATACCTTTGCACCCGAATTATGCCGCGGAGGCCAAGAAAGCGAGTCGCACGACGGCTTCGCCTTACGGTAAAACCCGTTTAAACAAATAAATTAAATGTACGCAATCGTAGAGATTAACGGTCAGCAGTTCAAAGCTGAGGCAGGCAAGAAGCTCTTCGTACACCACATGGAGGTAGAGTCTAATGCGACTGTCGAATTTGACAAGGTGTTGTTGGTAGACAACGAAGGTTCCGTCACAGTGGGAACTCCCACAGTGGAGGGAGCGAAGGTAGTAGCAGAGGTGGTGTCACCGCTCGTAAAGGGTGACAAGGTGCTGGTGTTCCACAAGAAGCGCCGCAAGGGATACCGCAAGCTCAATGGCCATCGCCAGCAGTTTACGGAGTTGACTATCAAGGAAGTTATTGCTTAATTAAATTAGGAGGAACGGAAAATGGCACATAAAAAAGGTGTTGGTAGTTCTAAGAACGGACGCGAGAGTGCAGCACAGAGACTGGGTGTGAAGATATTCGGCGGCGAGAAGTGCGTGGCCGGTAACATTATAGTACGCCAGCGCGGCACACGCCACTACCCTGGCCTGAACGTGGGTATGGGCAAGGACAACACTCTCTATGCTTTGGTGGATGGTACAGTACAGTTCAAGAAGGGTCGTCTTGACCGCAGCACTGTAAGTGTACTTCCTGTAGCAGAGGCGTAAGGATTGACAGGAAAAAGAAATTCGGCAGGGCGGCACATCAGTGTCGCCCTGCTTTCATACGTACGCTGACGGACAGCATTGGAAGCGACGACATATGCATCGGGAGAAAAGGATACGGGCGGAAAAACGTTTTCATGCTTTCCCTTTGCCGTATGGGGAAAAAGGCGTACCTTTGCGAAGAAAGTATACAAACATAAACAACGACAACGAATGTTAACACTGAAACTCATTACTGAAGATACCGAGAAGGTAATAAAGGGACTTGAGAAAAAACATTTCAACAACGCCGCACAGTCAATAGCTGAGGTGCTGGAGATAGACAAGAAACGTCGTGAGACGCAAGCCCAGCTGGACAGCAACCTGTCGCAGGCCAAGAAGCTGGCAGGCGAGATAGGAATGCTGATGAAGCAGGGCAAGCGCGAGGAGGCGGAGGAGACAAAAGCCAAAGTGGCCGCTCTGAAGGAGAAGAGCAAGGCGATGGAGGAGACGAAGTCGAACGCCGAGAAGGAACTGGTGAACAAACTGTGCCAGATACCCAACATACCCTACGACGAAGTGCCAGAAGGCACGTGCGCCGAGGACAACTGGGTGGTGAAATCAAATCTGAAAGAGTGTACCATAGGGAAGGATACCGTGGGCAACTGGGACGCTAATCCAGTAGTGGAGACTGCTAAGCTGCCCCACTGGGAATTGGCAAAGAAATACAACCTCATGGACTTTGACCTGGGCGTGAAGATTACAGGTGCAGGATTCCCTGTCTACATAGGTGCGGGTGCCAGACTTCAGAGAGCCCTCATCAACTTCTTCCTTGACGAAGCGCGGGCGGCCGGATACACAGAGATAATGCCACCCACAGTAGTGAACCAGGCTTCGGGGTACGGCACAGGCCAGCTGCCCGACAAGGAAGGACAGATGTACCATTGCGAGGTGGACGACCTGTATCTGATACCTACGGCGGAAGTGCCCGTGACCAACATATACCGTGACGTGATACTGGACGAGAAAGACCTGCCAGTGAAGAACTGCGCCTACACGCAGTGTTTCCGCCGCGAGGCCGGCAGCTACGGCAAAGACGTGCGTGGACTGAACAGGCTGCACGAGTTCTCAAAGATAGAAATAGTACGTATAGATAAGCCCGAGCACTCGACCGAGAGCCACAAAGAAATGTTAGCCCACGTGGAGGGACTGCTGAAGAAGTTGGAACTGCCGTACCGTATACTGCGACTCTGCGGCGGAGACCAGAGTTTCACGTCAGCCATCTGCTACGACTTTGAGGTGTATTCAGAGGCGCAGAAGAGATGGCTGGAAGTAAGCTCGGTGAGCAACTTTGACACCTATCAGGCCAACCGTCTAAAATGCCGCTACCGCAACAGCGAGACCAAAAAGACGGAGCTGTGCCATACGCTGAACGGGTCGGCACTGGCTCTGCCGCGTATAGTGGCCGCACTGCTGGAGAACAACCAAACTGAAGAAGGCATACGCATACCAAAGGCTCTGCAGCCGTATATGGGTGGCGACATGATAAAGTAAGACAAACGATTACATCAACAAGAAATACAAGAAGAAAGGGTAAAGCTCTTTAGGGCTTGCCGATGAACAAATGAACAAAATAGTAAGGAAGATACAGTTCAGCGAGAAAGTTTTCCGTCTGGACGTGGAAGCACCGCTGATAGCGAAGGCACGTAAGGCAGGACATTTCGTCATTGTGAGAGTAGGAGAAAAGGGAGAACGCGTTCCCCTCACGATAGCCGGAAGCGACGTGGAGAAAGGTACTATAACACTGGTGGTGCAGACTGTGGGAGCAAGCACTACACAGCTGTGCTCACTGAACGAAGGCGACTACATCACTGACGTGGTGGGACCTCTCGGCAAGGCGACGCACATAGACAACTTCGGAACAGTGGTGTGCGCCGGCGGAGGCGTAGGAGTGGCACCCATGCTGCCCATCATACAGTCGCTGAAAGCAGCTGGCAACCGTGTGATAAGCGTGCTGGCAGGCAGGAACAAAGACCTGATAATACTGGAGGATGAGGTACGGAAGAGCAGCGACGAGGTAATAATAATGACCGACGACGGCTCATACGGCAACAAAGGCGTGGTGACGGTAGGCATAGAAGAGGTGATAAAGCGCGAGAAGGTGGACAAGGTGTTCGCCATCGGCCCCGCCATCATGATGAAGTTCTGCTGTCTGCTCACCAAGAACTATAACATACCCACAGACGTGTCGCTGAACACCATCATGGTGGACGGTACAGGTATGTGCGGCGCATGCCGTATCAGCGTGGGCGGAAAGACCAAGTTCGTATGCGTGGACGGCCCAGAGTTCGACGGGCATCAAGTGGACTTCAACGAGATGCTGCAACGCTCGGGAGCCTTCAAGGCGGAAGAGGCGGAGGCAATGGCAGCGTACCAGAAAGCACACGACGCCATGGTAGGCGGCAAGAAGGAAAGCGAGCAGAAGACGAAGCCCCTGTGCGACGCGTCGAAGATGGACACCACGACTCCGGTGTCGGAACTGACAAACAGGGACGCCGAGTACAGACAAGAGCTGAGGAAAAGCATGAAGGCCAAGGAGCGCACACAGATTGAACGCTGCAAGATGCCCGAGTTGGATCCAGTCTACCGCGCCACGACACGCACGGAGGAAGTGAACCAAGGACTGACCGTAGAGCAGGCGCTGACAGAGGCAAAACGTTGTCTTGACTGCGCCAACCCCACCTGTATGCAGGGCTGCCCAGTGAGCATCAACATACCTTCGTTCATCAAGAATATAGAAAGAGGAGAATTCCTCAATGCCGCACGCGTGCTGAAGAGCACCTCTGCCCTGCCCGCCGTATGCGGTCGCGTATGCCCTCAGGAAAAACAGTGTGAGAGCAAGTGCATACACCTGAAGATGAACGAACCGGCCGTGGCGATAGGCAATCTGGAGCGTTTCGCTGCGGACTTCGAGCGCAACAGCGGCATGATGACTCTGCCAGAGACAGCGGAGAAGAACGGCATAAAGATAGCCGTCGTGGGCTCCGGCCCAAGCGGACTGAGCTTCGCCGGAGACATGGCCAAGGCTGGTTATGACGTGACGGTCTTCGAGGCTCTGCACGAGATAGGAGGTGTGCTGAAATACGGAATACCCGAGTTCCGACTACCCAACGCCATCGTGGACGTGGAGATACAGAATCTGGAGGAGATAGGCGTAAAGTTCGTGAAGGACTGCGTCGTGGGCAAGACGATAAGCGTGGAGGAACTGGAGACCGAAGGTTTCAAAGGCATCTTCGTAGCTTCGGGCGCAGGCCTGCCCAATTTCATGGGTATACCAGGCGAGAACAGCAACGGCGTGATGTCAAGCAACGAGTACCTGACACGAGTAAACCTGATGGATGCCTCGAACCCGGAAGCCGCCACGCCTGTGAAGAAGACAAAGAACGTGATGGTGGTAGGAGGCGGTAACACCGCCATGGACAGTTGCCGTACGGCCAAGAGACTAGGAGCCGAGCGTGTGTTCATAGCATACAGACGCAGTGAACAGGAGATGCCTGCACGTCTGGAAGAAGTGAAACACGCAAAGGAAGAGGGTATAGAGTTCCTCACGCTGCACAACCCCATTGAATACCATGCCGACGAAAAGGGCAACCTTACGGAAGTGGTGCTGCAGAAGATGGAGCTTGGTGAGCCCGACGCTTCGGGACGTCGTTCACCCCAACCTATCCCAGGAGCTACGGAGACCGTGGCTATAGACCAAGCGATAGTGGCGGTGGGCGTGTCACCCAACCCCATAGTGCCGACATCCATCAAGGGACTGGAGCTGGGAAGGAAGAACACGATAGCTGTGAACGAGCAGATGCAGACCAACATCCCGACCATCTTCGCCGGTGGAGACATCGTGAGAGGAGGGGCTACAGTTATCCTCGCCATGGGTGACGGAAGACGAGCCGCCGCCGCGATGAACGAATACCTGACGAAATGATTTCAAAAGGACTGTACACCATACTGCTGCTCATATCAAGCAACGTCTTCATGACGCTCGCTTGGTATGGGCATCTTAAACTTCAACAGAACGGATGGAGTGCCAAATGGCCTCTCATAGCCGTGATAACGTTCTCGTGGTCTATCGCTTTTCTGGAATACTGCTGTCAGGTGCCGGCCAACAGAATAGGATTTGAGGGCAACGGTGGACCGTTCTCGCTAATGCAACTGAAGGTGGTACAGGAGGTGGTTTCACTGATAGTATTCTGTACAATAGCCAACATCATGTTCCAAGGCCAGGCATTGCACTGGAACCATCTGGCGGCTTTCATCTGTCTAATCCTTGCTGTTTATTTTATATTCAAATAAGATTATAGGTATGAGGATATTGTTCACTTTTTTTCTGGCAAGCCTGACTGTATTCTCCTCTTTGGCACAAAAGAAAGGACGTGTGCCTGAGATAGAGGAGATAGAGGAATGTATAGATAACTACTGGCTTGAGCAAGCAAGCGAGATGCTGGAGACGCGCATGAGCACACTGGAAAGGAAAAGACAGTCAACGGACCGCGAGGAAAAGCTGATGGATATCGTAGAGGCCATGCGGCTGAAGATGAGCGCAACGGAGGATGTGACATTCATAGACAGCGTGACGATGGACAAGAACGACTTCCTTAACGCTTTCAAGGCAGGAAATGAATGGGGAAGCGTAAGCAAAACATCAGGTATTTTCCAGATGGAAGATACTCTCAACTGCACCCTATTCTGCAACGAGCTTGGCAACCAGTCGGTCTTCGCCATGCCAACAGGAAAAGGTATGAGTAGACTGTTCAGCTCCAACAAGATAGGTGGGGAATGGAGCAAGCCTACCCCACTACAAGGACTGAGCGAAAACGACAGCTTGCAGAACTATCCTTTCATGATGAACGATGGCATTACACTCTACTACGCAGCGGTGAACGATGAGGAGGGACTCGGCAATTACGACATATACATGACAAGATATGACGTAGACAGTAAGACGTTCCTCGCCCCAGAGAACATAGGGATGCCCTTCAACTCACCCTCCAACGACTATATGTACGTGGTGGACGAGATGAACAACTTGGGATGGTTCGCCACAGACCGTTGCCAGCCGAAAGGAAAGGTGTGCATATACACGTTTATCCCCAACCAGACAAGGCGTATCTACAACGTGGATCAGATTGAGCCGGAATCGCTGTCGCGACTGGCACGTATAGCCAGTATAAAAGAGACATGGAAAGGACATGAGGCTGAAGCGCAGAAGGCGAAGGAGAGGCTGAAATCCCTGCACATAGACACTGGCAAGAGCATGGCGGCACACGAGTTCAACTTCGTGGTGAACGACAACGTTACCTACACATCGCAGAACGACTTCAGGTCAGAATACGGCAAGAAGAACGCAAAATTGTGGGCGGAGAACCTCAAAGACCTGAACTCCACGCTCTCACAACTGGAAACACTGCGAGAAAAATACGCAGGGGCTAAAGACTCGGAGAAACAGGAAATGTCGGGACAGATAAATATCTTTGAAAACAAGGCGGTGGAGTTGTCAGGGTCCGTCAAGAAAATGGAAAAGGAAATCAGAAACGCTGAAAACAGTTTGTAACATACATTATATATATACGACAGATTGCACCACAGACATAGGGGGTAACGGTGTGTATATTCAAGACAACGTAATCGTCTCTCTTACACAATGAGCAATATTTGTGCTATATCTACAGCTCCCGGAGGTGCCATAGGCATGATACGCGTTTCCGGAGACGACGCCATAAGTATAGTGGACAGAATATTCCGCGGCAGACACAGACTTGCGTCCGTCAGTCCGTACACCGTCTCCTTCGGGAAGATAATGGACGGAGAAGAAGAGGTAGACGAGGTACTTGTCTCTGTCTTCCGGGCTCCAAGGTCATATACAGGGGAAGACAGCGTGGAAATATCGTGCCATGGATCATCATATATCCTGCAAAAGACACAGTCGCTGCTTATAGCTAACGGAGCAGAGATGGCGGCACCGGGAGAGTTCACCCAGAGAGCGTTTCTCAACGGTAAGATGGATCTATCGCAAGCTGAGGCCGTGGCAGACCTTATAGCCTCGGAGACAGAACTTATGCACCGTGTGGCGATGACGCAAATGAGGGGCGGTATCTCCAACAAGCTAACAATACTGAGAGACGAACTGCTACAGATGACATCACTGTTGGAGCTGGAACTGGATTTCTCGGAAGAGGACGTGGAGTTCGCCAATAGGGGAAAACTACTTCAGCTGGCCAAGAGTATAGAAAACGAGATATCACGCCTTGTTTCTTCATTCACAATGGGAAACGCCTTGAAGAATGGCGTTCCAGTGGCGATAGTGGGAGCTCCAAACGTAGGTAAATCAACGCTGCTGAACCGTCTCCTACACGAAGACAGAGCCATAGTGAGTGACATAAACGGTACTACAAGGGACACCATAGAAGACACTGTCAACATTTCCGGAATACTCTTCCGTTTCATAGACACAGCCGGAATAAGGGACACGGACGACACCATAGAGCGTATAGGCATAGAGCGATCAAGGAAAGCGGCAAGCAAAGCTCTCATAATAATAATGATGACAGAGCCTGGCAAAGAGTTTCCCGACTTGAAGGTGCAGGATTTCCAAAAAGTGATAAAGCTGGTAAACAAGACTGAGCAGTTCCAGGCACTCACTGGAAAAGGCGTGGATGCACTGGAGGAGAAACTGGTATCGTCCGTTGGAAACATCAACGACAAACAGTTGATAATAACCAACGCCAGACATAAGGAAGTCTTGGAAAGCGCCCTTGAAGACATACGGAAAGCCATATCGGGCATACAGACAGACACCCCAACAGATTTAGTATCTGAAGACATACGGCAGTGCCTCACACACCTCAACGAGATATTAGGTATCCAGATAACGACAGAGGATGTCCTAAAAAACGTCTTTTCTCATTTCTGCATCGGAAAGTAGATGGATGTATTTTCCTATGCAATCCAATAAATAAAAATATTTCAACTGCACAAAACCTATTAGAATAAGGTCAAAGTTATGAAAACAAAGAGCGCATTCACAATCCATACGGAATTGATAGATGGTACTCTATCCGGAGTTAGAAATATCTATATGGGGGCAAATTCCACTTGTCATCTCTACGTTATACCACGAGACGAAATAAACATAACCAACAGCATAACAGATATTGCAGGACAACCAGCCTTTTATATTTTGCTTGGTGATGTCAATGCTTTAAAGCCGGAAGCTTACATCGGCCAAACGACAGACTTTGCCAATCGCAAGAATGACCATGTTCAAAAGAAAGACTTTTGGAAAACGGCTCTCGTTTTTATATCTGACAATCACAAGATATATGGAGACGATGTGAAATACTTGGAATACCTTGGCATTGAGTCCGCCCAAAGTGTAGACTCATTCACATTGCTCAATGGTGCAAACCCACGTAAGCCAAACATTGCTACCTACCGTGTCAACGACATGGAAGTTTTTTTCCGCGATATACAGTTGCTAACTCGCTTCTATGGATGCGGCATATTTGACGTACCTGTCGCAAAACCTCAACCGGAACGTCTGTTTTATGTTCAGGCTAATGACCGTCCTGCTAAAGGTGTCGGTTATTACGATGAGAACTCGAAACGGATGGTTCTTGTAAAAGATAGCATTGTCGCCAGCCATGTGGCTCCAAGTTATAAGCCTATAGCATCACGCCAAAAATTCATCGACGAACATTGTAAGGTAGAAAAGGGACAAATCATCCTTCTGCATGATGTCCCTATGGATAGTCCAAGTGGTGCAAGCGGAATAATTCTCGGTCGTTCAAGCAATGGTTGGGATGATTGGAAAGATGCTGATGGCAATAAATTAGGAAAGGTTGTAAAAAGACAGTAACGGTTTCTCGCCAGGTCGGGACAATGTGCTTATCTATGACTAAGCCCTAAGTAACAGAAGAAGGTTGCTCGTCAGGCATAATGCATGACAGGCAACTATTCTCTTTCGGACAGCCCATTTCCTTTTGTAAACAAGCCAAGCGTCGCACGAAGGCTTGCTTGGCTGTCTGGCTTTTCTTTTTTGGATGTACCTTTACCTTTTATAATGTACCACATACTTTCATGTCCTTTGTCTATACTTTTGACAATTTGCCGGGATTCAAGTAGCCGAAAGGTTAAAATTCATGTTAAGCAGAAGACAAATGACACAGTATGCAGCAGA
>CAVHNA010000051.1:8066-14058 GCA_963637205.1 Bacteroidaceae bacterium | reverse complement strand
AGTACGTTGATAATGTAGCTCGGCGTGCCCGACCCGAACCAGTAGGATTCTATCTTTTGACTTCTCAATGCCCTTATCAGACTGAACGGATTGTAGACATCTTCCGATTGCTCGCTAAAGTGATAGCCGTCGTAGTACTCACGCAGTTTCTCCAGACACTCTTCGTAGTTGAGCCCCAAGGCACGCCCAAGGCACGCCACGTCGGGCTTCATCACAGAGGTAAGTTCCGTCTGGCTGATGCCGCAGATGGCGGAGTACTGGTCATACATGCTGATATTGTCAAGGTTGTTCAGCTCGCTGAAAATACTTAGCTGCGAGAACTTGGTGATGCCGGTGATGAAGACGAACTCCAGATATGGGTCGAGCTTCTTGAGCGGACTGTAGAAGTTCTGCATGATGAAGCGCAACGGCTGCAGGTTCTCCTTTTCGTGTACCACGTCAAGGAGAGGAGCGTCATATTCATCTATGATGACGGCGACCTTCTGTCCTGTCTGCTCGTAGGCGCGTTGCACGATTCCCATCAAGCGAGTATTGGGGTCTTCCTCCCTCTCGCCTTTGCCATATTCTTTCTCGTAAGGCAAAAGGATAAAGTCAAGATACCGCTTCAGTGCCTCGCTGTCCATGTGCTTTGCTCCGCTCATGTCAAAGTGCAGCACAGGGTGCTTCACCCATTCCTTCTCATAATCTGCTATGGCAAGACCGTCAAAGAGCTCTTTCTTGCCCTCAAAATACGCTGCAAGTGTGGAGGCGAAGAGCGACTTGCCGAACCGTCTAGGACGGCTCAGGAAGATATACTTCATTCCCTTCCGTCGGAAATCGGCGATGTACTTCGTCTTGTCTACATACAGATACTTCTTCTCGCGTATCTCTGAGAAAGTCTGTATGCCTATCGGGTAAATGTTTACAATTTCTGTCGTCATATCGCTCAGGATTTGAAGTTTACGCCGCTAAGGTACGAATAATCGCACAAGCGCAAAAAGGTTATGCGCTGTTTTTGTTTCTTGCCGACATGTCAATCACTCCCACTCTATTGTTGAAGGTGGTTTTGAGGAAATGTCGTAGCAGACGCGATTCACTCCCTTCACCTTATTTATTATCTCCGTAGACACCTTGGCCATGAAGTCGTACGGCAAACGTGCCCAGTCTGCCGTCATGGCGTCTGTGGAAGTGACGGCACGCAGCGCCACGGGGTGCTCGTATGTGCGTTCGTCGCCCATCACGCCCACAGAGCGTACCGTGGCAAGGAGCACCGCACCTGCCTGCCATACCTGATCATAGAGACTCACCTCTATCTCACCGTTTTCCATGTCAGCAGGCACTCCCGCGGCAAGAACTCTGCGAGCCTCCTCCCCAGAGAGACGTGTCTTGTACTTGCGCATCTCCCTGATGTAGATGTCGTCAGCCTCCTGAAGTATGCTGACTCTTTCGGGCGTGATGTCACCCAATATCCTCACGGCAAGTCCAGGACCGGGGAAAGGATGACGAGTAATAAGATGCTCTGGCATACCCATACTGCGTCCGACGCGGCGCACCTCGTCCTTGAAAAGCCATTTCAGAGGTTCGCACAGCTTCAGGTTCATCTCCTTGGGCAAACCGCCCACGTTGTGATGGCTCTTGATGACCTTACCCGTGATGTTGAGAGATTCTATGCGGTCAGGATAAATGGTACCTTGCGCAAGCCACTTGGCTCCAGTCTGTTTCTTGGCCTCGGCATTGAATACCTCAACGAAGTCGCGCCCTATGATTTTGCGTTTCTGTTCAGGAGCCGTTACGCCGGCAAGGTCGGAGAAGAACTTCTCCGAAGCGTCCACGCCGATGACATTAAGCCCGAGACACTCGTAGTCGTGCATCACATCGCGGAACTCGTTCTTGCGAAGCATGCCATGGTCGACGAAGATACAAGTAAGATTCTTGCCGATAGCCTTGTTGAGCAATACAGCGGCCACACTGGAGTCCACACCACCAGAAAGACCGAGGATAACCTTGTCGGCGCCCAACTGCGCTTTCAGCTCAGCCACGGTAGTCTCCACAAAAGAGTCGGCGCTCCAGTTTTGCTTGGAGCCACATACGTCCACCACGAAATTCTTCAGCAACTGTGTTCCCTGCACACTATGGAACACCTCTGGGTGGAACTGCACGCCGAAGACAGGACACCCACCTTCAAACGAGGGGATATAATAGGCGGCGTTCTCTACAGAAGCTGTACTAGCTACCCTCTTGGCTCCACGCGGAAGTGCCGTTATGGTGTCGCCATGCGACATCCACACCTGACTGTCGTCGTCAATACACTTCATGAGAGGGCACTCGCGGTCTATGTTTGTAAGATGCTGTCTACCGTACTCGCGGCTGCCGGCGGACTCCACACAGCCTCCGTTGGTATAAGATATGTATTGTGCACCGTAGCATATCCCAAGCACAGGCAGACGGCCGATAAACTGACTAAGGTCTACGCGGAACGCCTCAGGGTCGTAGACACTGTAAGGCGAACCCGCAAGAATAACACCTATCAGGTCTTTGTCCTCAGCGGGGAACTTGTTGTATGGCAGAATCTCGCAAAAAGTATCCAGTTCGCGCAGACGTCGCGCTATAAGTTGGGTGGTCTGCGAGCCGAAGTCAAGAATGATTATCTTCTGTTGTTGCATCTTTTTGTTGTATTGTTTGATTTTCACCACAAAGATACGTCTTATTTTCTTAACGTAAGCAAAAAAGGAGACGCTAATTTTGCAATGTGCGGATATTATGCTACCTTTGTTCCGCATTATCAAGGAAATATAACTGAGCACAGGCATGAGAAGTGATAGCATAGTCATCATTCCCACTTACAACGAGAAGGAGAACATAGAAGCGATAATACGCGCCGTCACTGCGTTGGAAAACAAGTTCGACATGCTGATTATTGACGACGGAAGTCCCGATGGCACGGCAAGTATAGTAAAGGGACTGATGGATGGTGACATGAAAGGGAGGCTACACCTGATAGAGAGACAAGGTAAGCAGGGACTAGGCACCGCCTACATCTGCGGATTCAAGTGGGCGCTAAAGGAGGGCTACGAATACGTCTTTGAGATGGACGCTGACTTCAGCCACAACCCCAACGACCTTCCCAAACTCTATGACGCATGTGCCAACCAAGGCTATGGGGTGGCTGTGGGCAGCCGCTACATTACAGGCGTAAACGTCGTGAACTGGCCGATAGGCAGAGTGTTGATGAGCTATTACGCTTCGGCGTACGTACGTATCATGCTGGGTATAAAGTTGAGAGACACCACAGCCGGATTCGTCTGCTACAGACGTGAGGTTCTGGAAAAGATGGACTTGGACAATGTTTGGTTCAAGGGTTACGCCTTCCAGATAGAGATGAAATACACGGCCCTCCTGTTGGGATACAGTGTCAAGGAAGTTCCGGTAGTCTTCGTTAACCGCGAACTCGGTACCAGCAAAATGAGCGGAGGCATATTCAGCGAGGCTCTCTTCGGCGTGATAAAGCTAAGACTGTTCAAAAAAGCGTGTAAAGCATGAGCAAACACAAGATTCTCATAACGGGCGCAACGCTTGTCAACGAAGGTAAGAGACAAGATGCTGACCTGCTGATAGAGAACGGTATTATAGAGAAGGTGGCAGGGACGAGGCAACTGGCGCAATGTGCGGACAACGACACCTCCATATTGGATGCCACGGGATGCCTGTTGCTTCCGGGAGTAATAGACGAACACGTACATACAAGAGAGCCAGGACTTACATGCAAAGGAAATCTGGACACAGAGTCCATGGCTGCCGCAGCAGGTGGCGTGACCACTATCTTCGACATGCCCAATGTCGTTCCGCAAACAACATCGTTGTCGCTTCTGGAAGAACGATACAGGCTTGCCGCATCAAAGTGCCATGTCAACTACGCTTTCTACCTCGGAGCCACAAACGACAACATCGCTGACATTTCCAATGTAGACACGCATCGCATACCCGGCATAAAACTGTTCATGGGAAGCAGCACCGGCAACATGCTGGTGGATGACGAGGACGCACTCAGGAAAATCTTCTTGGCTTGCCCTTCTATGCTGGTGACACATTGCGAAGACACCAAACGCATCAACGAACGCATGAGGGAGGTGACTTCCATATATGGTGAAGATCCCAATGTTTGTCACCATCCTGAGATAAGGGACGAAGAGGCGTGTGTCAGAAGCACAGCTCTGGCCATAAAGATGGCGGAAGAGACTGGACAGCGACTGCATGTGGCACACGTGACAACGAAAAAGGAACTGGAGATGATAGCCGCATCACCTCTCGTGACGGCCGAAGCTTGTGTGGCTCATCTTCTGTTTACGAATGCCGACTACGGCACACTGGGTACACGCATCAAATGCAATCCTGCCATCAAGACTCCCGAAGACCGTGAGGCGCTGCGCCGGGCATGCAACGACGGAACGATATACACCATCGCCACCGACCATGCGCCGCACCTGCTGAAGGATAAAGACGGCGGTTGCAGGAGGGCTGCCAGCGGTATGCCTATGGTTCAGTTCTCACTCCCGTCCATGCTGACTCTCTCAGACGAAGGTGTGCTAAGCATAGAGAAGGTGGTGGAACTGATGTGCCACAATCCGGCCAAGCTCTTCGGAGTGAGCGGGAGAGGATTTGTGCGTGAGGGATACTATGCCGACCTTGTACTGGTGAGCCATACACCGTGGAGAGTGGAAAAAGAGTGTATCCTGAGCAAATGCGGATGGAGCCCTCTGGAACGCAGAACGCAGAACTGGAGAGTGGAACATACTTTCGTCAACGGCAACCATGTGTGGAACGGAACGACCGTTGACAAAAATGTAAAAGGTATGGCGGTAGAATTCATCGGAAAGTAAGATTACTTTGTTCCCCTCTTCACCCCCATTGCGTCCATCGTCTATTTTTCTATCAGCACCGTTGCGTATGCTGATATGCCTTCTTCTCTACCTGTAAACCCCAGATGTTCTGTAGTGGTGGCCTTTATGCTGACCGCGTCCGCATCAATGCCCATCACGGAGGCCAGACATTCCTGCATGCTTGGTATGAAAGGATTTAGCTTGGGACGCTCGGCGCACACCGTAGCATCTATGTTTCCTACACGGTAACCCTTAGTACCTATCAGCTCCACTACACGTCTTAGCAATATCTTACTGTCTATATTGTGGAATTCTTCTTTGTTGTCGGGGAAGTGGTAACCTATGTCCCTCATGTTGGCGGCACCAAGCAGAGCATCGCATATAGCGTGTATCAGCACGTCCGCATCGCTATGTCCAAGAAGTCCCATGCTGTATTCCAACAACACGCCGCCAAGCCACAGCTGACGACCTTCCACCAGTCTGTGCACGTCGTATCCAAATCCTACCCTTATCATGTCCTATAATATCCTTTTTCCTTAATCTCTCTCCATACCGCAACCGGCAAACCTTCACCCTGATAAGAGGAAGACCCGATACTGTGGCGTATAGAGGTACTGCTGATGTCCAAATCTGGAGTGTTGGCCACAGAAACCTGTGGTGGCAAGTCGCCAAGCACACAGCCCGGCCGCGGATAGACGACAATTCTGTGGTGCGCGAGTATCTCCTCGTAACGGTACCATCTGGGAAACCGTTCCCAATTGTCCGCCCCTATCACCAGCGAGAACTCTCTGTCAGGGTAATCGTTGCGCAGGCACTCCAACGTGTGTACCATATACGACGGTTTGGGGAGAGAGAACTCATAGTCGCTCACGTGCAGTCCCTTTATTCCTTCCGCTGCCAGACGCGCCAGACGTAGCCTTACGTCATCGTCAAGCAAGGTCTGCGACACTTTGAGAGGATTCTGTGGAGATACCATGAGCCACAATTCGTCTACGGTTTTCTGTTCCAGCAATGCTTTGGCGAGAGCGAGATGTCCTGTGTGAATAGGATTGAAGGACCCACCGAAGATGCCGGTATGTATCATGCGAGGAACTCCTTCACTATCCTCAACGTCTCCGCCTTAGCCTCATCAAGGT
>CAVHNA010000051.1:0-7939 GCA_963637205.1 Bacteroidaceae bacterium | reverse complement strand
TTCTTCCGTTGAAGGAGGCATGACGAATACGCTGAGAGCCCTGTCTCCGTAATACTCTTTTATGTTACATGCGCCTTTCACATCCACGTCAAACAAGACGTTCTGCCCTTGCTCCATCTGGTGCTCCACCTGTTGCTTGAGCGTACCGTACTGCGTCCCTCCGTACACCTCTTCATGTTCCAGGAACTCGCCTTTCGCTATCCTGTCACAAAACTCCTTGTCCGACAAGAAAAAATAATCTACGCCATCCTTTTCCGTTCCTCTTGGAAGACGTGTGGTGGCACTAATGCTGAACGCCAGATTCAGCTCTGGATGCTCTTCCATCAGATACCTTACGATGGTGGTCTTGCCACTCCCTGAAGGAGCACTGAAAACAATTGATTTCCCTTTCATACTATTCCGTAGAGGCCAAATGATTTCTTAGCCTGTCATTCTTACATGACGTTCAGCACCTGTTCCTTTATCTGCTCCAGCTCGTCCTTCATCATCACAACAACATTCTGCATCTCAGCTTGGTTGCTCTTGCTTCCTGTAGTATTGATTTCACGACCCATCTCCTGAGCTATGAAGCCAAGTTTCTTGCCCTGTCCGTGTCCGTCGACCATCGTCTCGCGGAAATACCTCAGATGGTTGGCAAGACGCTGTTTCTCCTCGCTTATGTCCAGTTTCTCTATGTAGTAAATCATCTCCTGCTCAAGACGATTGCGGTCGTACTCTATGTTGGGTATGCTCTGGAGTCCCTCCTCTATACGCTGGCGTATCTTCTGTGTACGTGTCTTCTCGAACACTTCTACCTCGCCCAAGAGTCTTTCTATATTGTCAAGCTTTTCGGTAAACTTAGCCTGCAAGGCCGCACCTTCCTGCTTGCGGAAATCCACAAGGCGAGCCAGGGCTTCCTTTACCACACCGCTTGCCACGTTCCACTCCTCGTCGGACAACTCCTGCACTTCCGTCTTTGACAGAACGTCAGGCATACGCATGAGCAGCGCCCATGGATCGGAAGGAAGTGGCAGGTGCAAATTGTCTGACACGGTCTTTATCTGTTCGTAATACGAGGCCATAGTCTTTTCGTTGATAGTGTAGTCGTTGGGAGTGTCCAGTTGCTCGGTCCACAGATTAAACTCCACCTTGCCACGCTCCAGCACCTGCGCCACCATGGACCGAATCTCCATGTCCTTCTCTCTATAAACAGACGCCACTTTGGACGAAAGGTCCAGGGCTTTGCTGTTGAGCGATCTCACCTCCGCTATTATTTTCTTCCCCTTGTATTCGGCTGCGGCTTTGCCGTAACCCGTCATTGACTGAATCATACCTTTTTTATCAACAATTTTGTGCAAAAGTACGTAAATAATCGCAGAATATTGTAATTTTGCACGCAAAAGTGAGTCTGAAAATTAGAAATGCCCTGTTTATTACATATTGAAACAAGCACCAACGTCTGCTCGATAGCGTTGAGCGAAGACGGACAAGTTATTTTCCACCAAGAGGATACTGAAGGCAATGCGCATTCCGAGCAATGCGGAGTGTACGCCAGGGAGGCCCTCTCGTTCGCCGACAGTCATGCCATTCCAGTAGACGGGATAGCGGTGAGCGAAGGACCCGGCAGTTACACGGGGTTGAGAATAGGAGTGTCTTTGGCGAAGGGACTGTGCTATGGCAGAAGACTGCCGCTGTTGGCTGTGCCTACGCTGAAACTGCTTTGCGTGCCCTTGCTTCTGAGGAACGACAGCATAGAGGACAACGCCAAGTTAGTGCCTATGGTGGACGCACGCCGCATGGAAGTGTATGCGGCTGTCTACGACCGCAGCCTGAAGGAACACAGAGCGGTACAGCCTGACATCGTAACCGAGGATACGTACAAAGAGCTATTGGACAACGGGCCGGTGTACTTCTTCGGCAACGGGGCAGCCAAATGCAAGCAAGTTATAAACCATCCCAACGCACATTTTGTGGACGACGTACTCCCGCTGGCCAAGTATATGATGCCTTTGGCGGAAAAGGCCTTCGCCCAGAAGGATTTCAGGGACGTGGCATACTTCGAGCCGTTCTATCTGAAGGATTTTGTAGCGATAAAGTCAAAAAACTTACTTTAAATGCAATATAACACAAAGAGAGACCAACTGGTGATGCCCGAATATGGCAGATCCATTCAGAATATGATAAAGCTGGCGGTGTCGCTTCCTACAAAGAGCGAGAGGCAGGCGTGCGCCAAGACAATAGTCGCAGTCATGGCGAGAGTGCAGTCGCAAAACGCCACCAACGAAGACCTGGAACAGAAGCTCTGGAACCACGTGGCACACATCTCGCACTACCAGCTGGACATAGACTATCCTGTGGAGATAGTACCCGAGGAAAAGGCGTCCCAGCATCCTGCGCCTCTCCACTACCCCATGAAACATATCAGGAGGAGACACTACGGTTATCTGGTGGAAGAGTCTCTGCGTTACGCCCAGACTCTGCCCGAAGGCGAGGAAAGGAACGAATTGGTGGCCATGACAGCCAACCAGATGAAACAAGACCTGTACGTATGGAACAGGGACTCCATGGACGAAGAACTTGTGGCGGAAGATATAAGAAGGTACACTGACGGACAACTCGGAATAGACCTTGCCAATTTCAAATTCTCGCAGGTCGGCACACCGACCGTTCAGACAAACGCATCTCAGGGCAAACGCAAGAAGAAACGCTGAACCTATGCCATCATTCATAATAGAAGGAGGACACAGACTCAGAGGTAGCATCACACCGCAGGGAGCCAAAAACGAAGCCCTGCAGGTGCTTTGCGCCACGTTGTTGACTACGGAAAAGGTCTGCATAGAGAACATCCCGGAGATTGACGACGTAGACAACTTGATAAGGCTGCTTTACGACATAGGCGTGAAGGTGGACAAGCTATCTAAAGGCCGCTACACCTTCCAAGCCGATGACTTGGACGCTGACGTGTTCTGCTCCGACGACTTCATGAAACGCTGTGGCAAGCTGAGGGGAAGCGTGATGCTCATAGGGCCGCTCATAGCTCGTTTCGGGAAGGCCAAGGTCTCGCGGCCGGGTGGAGACAACATAGGCAGGAGAAGACTTGACACGCACTTCCTGGGAATACAGAAGTTGGGAGGACGCTTCGAGTACGACGCTGTAAATGGTGTCTTCCACATATCGGCGGACCGTCTGAAAGGATGCTATATGTTGCTTGACGAGGCTTCCGTAACAGGTACGGCGAATATAATAATGGCCGCCGTGCTGGCCGAAGGTACCACCACCATATACAATGCGGCTTGTGAACCATACATACAGCAGTTGTGCCGTATGCTATGCCGCATGGGAGCCCGTATCAGCGGAATAGGCAGCAACCTGCTTACCATAGAGGGCGTGAAGGAACTTGGAGGTACGTGTCACACCATCCTGCCCGACATGATAGAGGTTGGGTCGTTCATCGGTATGGCAGCCATTGTGGGAGACGGAGTGACCATACGCAACGTGGGGTACGATTCGCTTGGCATCATACCCGACACGTACCGCAGACTCGGCATACGCATAGAGAAGCACGGCGACGACGTATTCGTGCCGCGCCAAGACCACTACCAGATAGAGACGTTCATGGACGGTTCGTTCATGACCATTGCCGACGCACCATGGCCAGGCCTCACGCCAGACCTCCTGAGCGTGCTGCTGGTGGTGAGCACGCAAGCCAAGGGGTGCGTGCTTATACACCAGAAGATGTTCGAGAGCAGACTGTTCTTCGTGGACAAGTTGATAGACATGGGTGCGCAGATTATCCTGTGCGACCCTCACCGCGCCGTGGTGGTGGGTCACGATCGCCAGAGACAACTTCACGCGGGCCGAATGACGAGTCCCGACATAAGGGCTGGTATAGCGTTGCTGATAGCCGCACTTAGCGCCACGGGGACGAGCAGGATAGAAAACATAGGGCAGATAGACCGCGGATACGAGGACATAGAGAACCGTCTGAATTCTCTAGGAGCCAAAATAACGAGAACGGAATGATAAAGGAAGACGAGGTATATAAGATAGGTAAGATAATGCGTACGCATGGAGTGAAAGGCGAGGTGACAATGTCCTTCACCGACGACGTGTGGGACAGGTGCGACGCCGACTATCTGATATTGCGCATTGACGGCATACTGGTACCTTTCTTTATAGAGGAGTACAGGTTCCGCTCCGACACTACCGCCCTCATCAAGTTCGCCGACTACGACAATTCGGACGATGCGCAGGAGTTGTGCAACGCTGACGTCTACTTTCCCTTCTCGCTTACTGAAGCACCCGACGAGAACACGGAATATACGTGGAGATACTTTACGGGGTTCAAGGTCATAGACACCAAGGCGGGACCGCTGGGCTGTATAGACCACGTGGACGACTCCACTGCCAACGTCCTCTTCTGCATCGGCGACCTCATGCTGCCTGCCGCGGAAAACCTTGTCAAGGAAATCAATCATCGCGAGAGAACCATCACCATGTCTCTCCCTGAAGGCTTGTTAGAGATACAATGAAGAAAAAGATATGTTTACTGGGTTCCACAGGAAGCATAGGCACCCAGACACTACAAGTGATAGAAGAGCATCCCGACCTCTTCGAGGCGTACGTGCTCACCGCCAATACCAGAGCGGACATGCTGATACAGCAGGCCGTCAAGTTCCAGCCCGCCGCAGTGGTGATAGCCGACGAGTCGAAGTACGAATACGTCAAGGAGGCTCTGAAGGAACATCCTATACAGGTGTACACCGGACCGGACTCTCTTTGTCAGGTGGTAAGTATGGGTCCGGTGGACATTGTCTTGAACGCTCTGGTCGGTTTCAGCGGACTGCGCCCCACCGTCAGTGCCATAGAGGCTCACAAGGTGATAGCTCTTGCCAACAAGGAGACGCTTGTGGTGGCAGGCGAGCTAATCACAGGACTGTGCGTGAAGCACCATGTGGCCGTACTTCCTGTAGACAGCGAACACAGTGCCATATTCCAGTGCCTGATGGGCGAGCAGAGCGAGGTGGAGAAGATAATACTCACGGCCAGCGGAGGACCGTTCAGGAACTTCACCGCCGGACAGCTGCGCGACGTGACGCCCGCAATGGCACTGAAGCATCCAAACTGGCAGATGGGAGCCAAGATAACCATTGACAGCGCCACTATGATGAACAAGGGGTTCGAGGTGATGGAGGCCAAGTGGCTCTTTGACGTTGAGCCGGACAAGATACAGGTGGTGGTGCATCCGCAGAGCATCGTCCACAGTGCTGTACAGTTCGCCGACGGCACCGTAAAGGCTCAGCTGGGCATGCCGGACATGAGGATGCCCATACAGCTCGCCTTGTCGTACCCCATGCGCGTGGAGAGCGATTTCCCGAGGATAGACTGGTGGAACATGAAAGACCTCTCTTTCGAGAAACCGCAGACTGACAAGTTCCGCTGTCTGGCGCTTGCCTACGAGGCCATAGCGCAAGGCGGCAATGCCGGTTGTGTGGTCAACGCCGCCAACGAGGTGGCGAACCTGGCGTTCCGCAACGGCGAGTGCGGCTTCCTTCAGATACCTGACATCATAGAGAAGACCATGGGCAAGGTCGCCCACTCCGGCAGCCTGACTCTGGAGGGATATCTGGAATGCGACGCCGAGTCCCGTGCCGTAGCGCGTGAGTTTCTACAGGGCTGACCGACACACGGCCGAGGCGGAAAGAGTTAAAGGACAAGAATAGAGTAACAAACGGAAAACGGATTTATACATGAATATAGTTTTGATTAAAGCGCTGCAGCTGTTCTGCTGCATTTCTCTTCTCATAGTACTGCACGAGGGCGGACACTTCCTGTTCGCCAAGTTGGCCAAGGTGAGGGTGGACAAGTTCTTCATGTTCTTCGACCCTTATTTCCACCTGTTCAGCACCCGCGACAAGTGGTTCACGCGTCTGTTTCCCTACTTCAAGGACAACGAGACCGAATACGGCATCGGGTGGATTCCTCTGGGAGGATACGTCAAGATAGCCGGAATGGTGGACGAGAGCATGGACACGGACCAGATGAAGAAACCCGCCCAGAAGGACGAATTCCGCTCCAAGAGCGTCTTCCAGCGTTTCCTCATCATGTTCGGCGGCGTGCTGATGAACCTTATCACCGCATGGGTGGTCTACAGTGCCGTGATGTTCACTTGGGGCAAGGACTATGTGGAGATGGAGAGCATAGAAGACGGCTTCCAGTTCAATGAATTTGCGCAAGGCATAGGATTCCATGACGGCGACATCCCCGTGGCTACCGACGGAAACAAGATACCCGAGTACAACATGTCCATATACAGGGACATCGCCAACGCCTCTACGGTGTCTGTGCTCCGCGACGGCAAGAGCGTGGACATACAGATGCCGGACGGAGGGCTGAACATGTTGGAGATGATCCAGATGGTGCCGGCCTTCATGACTCCCGTAGCTCCGGCGGAGATAGACAGCGTGATGGAAGGATCTGCCGCCTATAATGCCGGCATCGCCAAAGGCACGCGTATCCTGAGCGTCAACGACAAGGAGATACATACGTGGGCCGACTTCGACAACGGTGTCACTCTGCGCCGCATGGACGTGCTCTCGGCTCCGGGATGCACAGCGGAGGACAGTCTGAGGATGCGCTCCCTGAAGGTGGTCTTCGCCAAAGAGGGCAGCGAGTGCGCCGATACGGCAGTGCTCACACTTGACGAGAACTACATGATGGGCGTGATACGCAAGGTTCCGGTCTTCGAGACTACACACCGCGACTACACCATCTTCTCCGCCGTTCCTGCCGGACTGCAACTGGGATGGCGCACTCTGTCGGGATACGTCAACGACCTCAAGTACGTGGCATCCGTGGAAGGTGCCAAGTCGGTGGGCTCATTCATCACCATAGGCAACATCTTCCCCGACACATGGGACTGGCAGAGGTTCTGGATGCTCACCGCTTTCATCAGCATCATCCTCGCTGTCATGAACATTCTCCCCATACCTGCGCTTGACGGAGGACACATCGTCTTCCTCCTCTACGAGGCGGTCACGGGACGGCAGCCGTCCGACAAGGCTATGGAGTGGTTCGAGAAAATCGGACTCACCATACTCTGCCTGCTAATGCTGCTGGCTCTGAGCAACGACTTCAGGAACTTCATCTTACCCTTGTTCGGATTCTGACATCATGGCGGACCAGTTACCTTCAGACGCTTTCATGCTGCTCAGCTTCGTCAACACCAAGCTGCGCGACGAGTTTCCTTCCATGGACGAGTTCTGCCGAGCCATGGGCGTTGACGAGACGGAGTTGGTTGCCAAGTTGGCAAGCGCGGGATTTGAATACAGCCAGGAGAATAACAAGTTCTGGTAACGGACAGACGCCCTGAGGCGAGGGACTGTACGTAGAGCGTGTTATTACACCGGACATAAAGCGACAAAAAACGATTTGACATGAGACATATACTGAAGTTTACCATAGCTCTTGCGCTGCTGGCGTCCTGTTCATCGGGGTACGACGACAAGGCGGCGGACATGCTTGCGCAGTCGAGGGATGCGCTTGCGCGAAAGCAATATGCCGCAGCCAAGGACACTATCCTCTCCATGCGTGTGAGGTACCCCGAGGCCATAGAGGTGCGCAAGCAGGCCATCCTGCTTCTGGACAGCATAGAGATGGAGGCGGCGGCGGACAGCATGGCCGATGCCACCGGCGACGAATGGGAAAGGCTACACGTGAAGAAGCAGTTCTTCGAGCGCAAGCTGCAAGAGGACAAGAAGAGATAATACGCCGCCATGCGGACGGCACATATACATTTATATATATAGTGACATGAGACACCTCAACGACAACGACCTGGCCTCCCTTTTGGGCACACCCATACTGCGGCGCATAGGCGAGACGGCTGACAAGCTCGGGCTCGACTGCTACGTTGTCGGCGGCTATGTGCGCGACCTTTTCCTGGAAAGGCCTTCCAAGG
>CAVHNA010000050.1:11460-14204 GCA_963637205.1 Bacteroidaceae bacterium | reverse complement strand
GGAGTGGGCGACATCAAGTTCTTTATGTATAGACTAGCTAAACTTTACGCTTGAACCATCCAGCTGCCCACCGGGAAAATCCGCTGACCCAGGATTTCTCTTTTGAAATTTCTCAGGTTTCAATCAACCAATAGACAAAGCATCGATGACGCTTTAACATTAAGTAGTGCCCACCCACGACCATTAGGTCAACTCTGCCTCAGCAAAGTCCCGCCATTCTGCAGATAGCACGGCGTGGGTTTAAACGGCACAAAGGTAATAAAATATTCTGAAACTTTGATAAAAAATCTGAAGAATTTGCGATTTTAGACTCAAAAAGACAGAAAAAGCAAGAAACAAGGACAAAAACGAATCAAATTTGTAACGTTTCGTATAGATAGTTACTTCATCCTCCACAAACGCCAGTGGGCACGCAATGTCTGTTCAATAACTTTGTATAATCCTTACCATTAACGCTCAAAACTCTTCGCTTGTCCTTCAGAAGAAAACATACAACAGAAGTTGACAGTTGCTCCTTAGGCGTATAACAGTGTAAGAACCTATACTGTCGTGGTGTAAGAATCCACATGCAAATGGTTTCTGGCAATTGCCGTAATGGTTGCTGACAATTGCCATAATGGTTTCTGACAATTGTCATAATGGTTGCTGGCAATTGCCGTAATAGTTGCTGACAACCGCCGTAATAGTTGCTGACAATTGCTAAAACATAAATAAACCGAAATCCTTGCACCATTATAAAGGGCTTATTACATTGTTATATAGTAGTTCCACAAACGTGTGAAACTATTATATGGCAATGACGAGTCGAGCACCTTTGCGAATCGTGGGTAAGTGCGTGTGCTTCAAATATTAGCTAAAGAAGAGATGTCGAGGCTATGGTGGGAGTTCTTGTTGCCCCCAATGACAACAGACATCTCCGGAGTCGCTTCTGTACTCCGAGGCACTGCATCGTTTGAGAGACTTGAAGAAACGTGCGAAGACCACCTGTGAGGAGAAGCCCAGACGCATGGCAATCTCCTGCACGGACAGCGATGTAGAGCGAAGTAACCGTTCGGACTCTGAGAGCAATCGGCTGTCAATAATCTGTTTGGGACTCTTGCCAGCCACCGACTTGGTGACTTGCGCCAGATAGCGTGTTGTTATGAACAGATGCCCGGCGTAGTACGACACATCGTGATGCTTACGATAACACTCCGAGACAAGACTCAGGAAGTGGTCGTACAGCTCACGTGGTCTGATGTTAAGGCCGTCGTCATCCGTCGCATACACCACACGCGAATGTATATAGTCGTGAGCGCATGACACCGCTGTCGGCACGTCGTCGCCAAACGCCAGACGCACGGCCACAGCAGTGGACAGCACACCCCCGACACCATGTCTCTGCCATCCCTCCACGTTGTACGAAGAAAAGAAGCTCTCGCTACCGTGCCCATAGAGAAGTGCGTTGACCCTGCCTTCTCTATGCAATCCTCCGCGAAGCATCACATAATCCGCGCCCATACCCACCAAGGTTTTGGCAGCCGTCGTCATCTCCTCGCCGGTGCTGATGCGCATGCCCAATACCAGTTCCGCTTCGGAACACTTCAGCATCAGCAACCGACACACCGGCAACAGGTTGTGCAGCAACGCACTGACAGAGACTTCGTCCATTAGCCTCATGCCCTGCGAGGAAAGTATCCCAGGCGAACATACCACCGAAGCGCATCCCTCTATTTCCTTGCGTATGCCACAGATGGTATCCGCACCGGCTATCATACCCACCTTCACGGCCTTCGGCAAGGAATCCTCATAGACATCCCTCACCTGCCCCACCACCACATCGCAAGGAAGGTGATGTATTGTGTGGATGCCGCCCGTATTCTGCACCGTAACCGAGGTGACGGCAGTGACGGCGTATGCGCCAAGGTCTTTGATGGCCTTGATGTCAGCCTGTATGCCGGACAGCCCTGTACTGTCTGACCCTGTGACACACAATATCGGCAACTTCCCTTTCATGCGGCAAAGGTACGTGTTTGATACGGTTTCTCATCGCCTCTTTCCGAAAATATTTGTAATATGGGTGCAATTCTTTACATAATGCGAACTGACGTTTTGCAAACATGATATGTCAGTATACCTTTGCCGACAGTTAAGGAAAGAATTTCATAAAAACACAAAGGCAATGGAAGACAGGACACAGATTAACCGTCAACTGGCGCAGATGCTTAAAGGCGGAGTGATAATGGACGTGACGACACCCGAACAGGCGAAGATAGCCGAGGCTGCCGGAGCGTGTGCGGTAATGGCATTGGAGAGGATACCGGCAGACATACGCGCCGCAGGCGGCGTGAGCAGGATGAGTGACCCCAAGATGATAAAGGGAATACAGGAAGCCGTAACCATACCCGTAATGGCGAAATGCCGTATCGGCCACTTCGCCGAAGCGCAGATACTGGAAGCCATAGAGATAGACTATATAGACGAAAGCGAGGTGCTCTCCCCTGCCGACGACGTGTACCATATCAACAAGAAAGACTTCAAGGTGCCCTTCGTGTGTGGAGCCAAGGACTTGGGCGAAGCTCTGAGGCGTATATCCGAGGGAGCCACCATGATACGTACCAAGGGCGAGCCGGGCACCGGCGACATCATACAAGCCGTCAGGCACATGAGGATGATGCAGAGCGAGATACGTCGCCTCGTCTCTTTGCAGGACGACGAGCTGTACGAAGCCGCCAAACAGTTGAGAGTTCCATACGACCTCGTAC
>CAVHNA010000050.1:7299-11450 GCA_963637205.1 Bacteroidaceae bacterium | reverse complement strand
CTACGACCTAGTGAAATATGTTCACGACAACGGCAAGCTGCCCGTGGTGAACTTCGCTGCCGGCGGCGTGGCCACGCCTGCCGACGCGGCTCTGATGATGCAGCTGGGAGCTGAGGGCGTGTTCGTAGGCAGTGGCATCTTCAAAAGCGGCAATCCCGAGAAGCGCGCCCAAGCCATAGTGAAGGCTGTGACCAACTACAACAATCCCAAGATGCTGGCAGAACTGAGCGAAGACCTCGGTGAAGCTATGGTGGGCATCAACGAGAACGAGATAGAGATACTGATGGCCGAGAGGGGCAAGTAAGACATGGACAAGAACACCGATATCACGGTAGCCGTGATGGCTCTGCAAGGAGCCTTCCTTGAACACCAACAGATGATAGAGCGGATAGGCACACACAACGTGCTTATCCGCAATCTCAGCGACTGGGAGGAATACACCGGAGACGGCGACACACATAACAAGGGTTTGATAATACCCGGAGGTGAGAGCACCGCCATGATGCGGATAACAAGGGACTTGGGACTGGAGCAACCGCTGCGCCAAGCCATCGGGCGTGGAATGGCCGTGCTGGGCACATGCGCCGGACTGATAATGCTGGACGGCAGCCATCTAGCCACCATGGACATCACCGTGAAGCGCAACGCATACGGCAGGCAGCTGGGCAGTTTCAGCGCCGTACACGAGATGAAAGGGATAGGTGCCATACCCATGACGTTCATCAGAGCGCCATACATAGAGAAGGTCGGGGAGAGCGTGGAGGTACTGTCTGTCCTTGACGGACATATCGTGTCGGCAAGGCAAGGCAAGCAGTTGGTATGCGCCTTCCATCCCGAGCTCACGGATGACACAAGGGTACACGAGATGTTCTTGCGTCTGTGCGCTGCGGACTGAGGTGTGCCCAAGTGCCATTTATCCATGAAAGCATGATATTTATTGACTCTTTGCGGCCTTTATTCAAAGAAAAACGCTATCTTTGCAAGCAGAACGCATATAACAAATTATTAAAGATAAAATGGCACAACAAGAAGATGTCTTCAAGAAAATCGTTTCTCACTGCAAAGAATACGGCTTTGTATTCCCCAGCAGCGACATTTACGATGGACTCGGCGCTGTCTACGACTACGGACAGAACGGTGTGGAACTGAAAAACAACATCAAGCAATACTGGTGGCAAAGCATGGTGCTCCTGCACCAGAACATAGTGGGCATAGACGCCGCCATCTTCATGCACCCCACCACGTGGAAGGCGAGCGGACACGTGGACGCATTCAACGACCCCCTCATAGACAACCGCGACTCCAAGAAACGTTACCGCGCTGACGTTCTCATCGAGGACCAGATAGCCAAATACGACGAGAAGATAGAGAAAGAAGTGGAGAAGGCCCGCAAGCGCTTCAAGGAGAACTTTGACGAGGCCCAGTACAGAGCCACCTCTCCCAAAGTGCAGGAACTGACGGAGAAACGCGACAACTTGCACCACCGCTACCAACAGGTGATGAACGCCGAGGCTGGAATAGACCTGGAGGGCATGAAACAGATAATCCTTGACGAGGAGATAGTATGCCCCATCAGCGGCACACGTAACTGGACGGACGTTCGTCAGTTCAACCTTATGTTCAAGACTGAAGTGGGAGCCGCCGCAGAAGGCGCAAGCACCATTTACCTGCGTCCCGAGACGGCGCAAGGTATCTTCGTTAACTACCTGAACGTGCAGAAAACCGGACGCATGAAGTTGCCGTTCGGCATAGCGCAGATAGGAAAGGCGTTCCGCAACGAGATAGTGGCACGCCAGTTCATCTTCCGTATGCGTGAGTTCGAACAGATGGAGATGCAGTTCTTCATCAAGCCGGGCACTGAGCTGGACTGGTTCGCCAAATGGAAGGAGACACGTATGGCATGGCATCAGGCTCTCGGATTCGGAGCGGAGAACTACCGCTTCCACGACCATGACAAGTTGGCGCACTACGCCAACGCCGCCACGGACATAGAGTTCCGCATGCCGTTCGGATTCAAGGAGGTGGAAGGCATACACTCACGCACCAACTTTGACCTGTCGCAGCACGCCAAATACTCCGGCAAGAAGATAGAGTACTTCGACCCAGAAACCAACGAGAGCTACACTCCGTATGTTATAGAGACAAGTATCGGCGTGGACCGTATGTTCCTGTCGGTGATGTGTCACAGCTACGAAGAGCAGACTCTTCCCGACGGACAGACACGAACCGTCCTGCACCTGCCGGCAGCGTTGGCTCCGGTGAAGCTGGCGGTGTTCCCGCTCACCAAGAAGGACGGACTGCCCGAAAAGGCTCAGGAGATAGTAGACGAACTGAGGTTCCACTTCAACTGCAAATACGAGGAGAAAGACCAGATAGGCAAGCGCTACCGCCGCATGGACGCCATAGGCTGTCCCTACTGCGTGACTGTGGACCAGCAGACTCTGGAGGACAACACCGTGACGCTGCGTGACCGCGACACCATGGAGCAGAGCCGCGTGAACATAGCCGACCTGCGCGCTACGATAGAGGATAAGGTTAGCATCACTTCCCTGCTGAAAAAACTCCTGTAACAAGATTCCCGTACATGACAAGAAAAAGCATACCGTATTTTCTCGTCTTCCTTTGCATCCTCCAGAGCGTGACTCTGGTAGGATGCAAAGAGGAGGACGACACATACAGCCCGTATTACGACTGGCAAGCCCGCAACGTCGCATGGTTTGAACAGGCCGCCGACACAGCCAGGCGGGCCATAGCGAAAGCCAAAGCGGATTATGGCGACCAATGGGAAAAACATTGCGAGTGGCGTATGTTCAAGAGCCTGATGCGCAGTGCGGACATGCCCGGAGTTACACAAGACAGCATCGTATGCAAGATAACGGTCAAAGGAACTGGAACGGTATCTCCCGCTTTCACCGACAGTGTGAGCATACATTTCCGCGGATGGCTTATGCCTACGGAATACGTGGTGGACGACAGCGGCAACAAGGAGCTGTCCATGGAAGTGTTCACCCAGACATACTACGGCGACTTCAATCCCTTGATAGCCGCCCCCCAGCAGATGTACGTGGGTGGAACGGTGGAAGGTTTCCAGACGGCATTGCAAAATATGGTGGCAGGAGACGACTGGATGGTGTACATCCCGGCCAAGTTGGCGTACAACGAGAACGGTTCTAGCACCATACCCTCATACAGCACCCTACTCTACCGCATGTACGTGGAGAAGGTAATCCTTGGACAATAACACACTAAAAACATAACCATCATGAGACTTTTACTGACAACACTTGCCGCTGCATTGCTTTTTGGCGGCTGCTCGGAATTCGTTGAGAACCCCGAAGACACCAAGACAACAGAGACTAAGAACAATGAGGTGAATGTGAACCTGCAATATTCCATGAGCGAAAGCGACTGGGGAGCGGACGCACGCAAGATGCCTCTGACAAGAGCGACGCTTGATGACTCAAAAGTGACAAGAATCACATTCTCTGTTTTTGACTCTAAAGGAAGTGCTGTACAAGTCTTCGGTAGCGGCGACACCAAGTCAAACACCTTGTCACAGACCAACTCTGACAATAGTTTCGGAACAATACCCAGCTTTCGACTTTCCTCTGGTAAATATTCCTTTGTAGCTGTCGCTTACAAAGCTTCTAGTTCCGAGTCAACATCCCAGGCAACCATAACCTCACCCACAGAGGCAAGTATCAATGAGAAGACACTATACGAAACTTACAGTTGCGTGCAAGAAGTAACAGTAAGCGATGGAGTGTACGGCGTAACAAACGTTTCAATGACGTTGAAACTGTGCGTTAGCAGACTCACGTTAATACTGTCTGGCGATGTCCCAGAGAATGTAAAATACTTCAAAATCTCAATAACACCAACAGGAACAGCAGCCGGGACAACAGTTGGAACATTAGAGTCGCTCACATTCAGCCCTACCACAGGATTTGCTGCAAAAGACTGTAAATTTGAGAAAGAATGGAAAAATACTGGTGCAGACCCATCTTTTAGCATTACTTCTTGCTTCGCATCCTCACCAAAAACAACAAATATTACTATTTCCGCTCTAGACACAGACAAAAAAGTCCTTTACACACGAACTCTTGAGAATATCACAATGACAAGGGCGAAAATAATGAAGATAACCACCT
>CAVHNA010000050.1:0-7289 GCA_963637205.1 Bacteroidaceae bacterium | reverse complement strand
CCACCTACCTGTTCTCTCAGAGCTCTAATGTAAGCTTTGACTTTGAAGACTGGGAAACGGTTAATGGTGGCACTATAGACTAAAGACAGCCATCTGCCAGAGACCGCAGTCATTTTTGTGAGAAAATCAGATAAATGAACG
Organism: Bacteroidaceae bacterium; assembly: GCA_963637205.1. Lineage (GTDB taxonomy): Bacteria > Bacteroidota > Bacteroidia > Bacteroidales > Bacteroidaceae > Physcousia. Next base: position 7,148 of record CAVHNA010000050.1, on the reverse strand, counting down.
TTATAGATATCATAAACAGCAAGAAGGGAACGGCTTTCTCCTATGAAGTGTTGCCCCCTCTGAAAGGAAACGGCACAGGCAACCTCTTCCACACCATAGAGCTATTGGCCGAATTTGAGCCTCGGTACGTCAACATCACTACACACCGTAGCGAGTACGTCTACAAGGACCTTGGCAATGGGTTGATGCAAAGACAGAAGATAAGGAGACGACCGGGAACCATCGCCATCGCGGCAGCCATACAAAACAAGTACGGACTGCACGTGGTGCCGCATATCGTCTGCAGCGGCAACAACCGCGAAGACTTGGAATACATGCTCCTTGACCTCCAGTTTCTGGGAGTGAGCGACTTGTTGGTGCTACGCGGTGACAAGGCAAAGGAAGACCCTTACTTTCAACCCTCTGGTGACGGTCCCACCCATGCAATAGGACTGATAGAACAGATACAACGTTTCAACGAGGGATATTTCTGGGACGGATCGCCAATAAAGCATCCGGGCGCACCTTTTGATTTCGGAGTAGCCTGCTATCCTGAGAAACACGAGGAAGCCGCAAACATGGAAGCAGATCTTGAAGTGCTGAAGATGAAAGTGGATATGGGTGCTAAGTATGCCGTGACACAGTTGTTTTACGACAACGAGAAATATTTCTCGTTCGTAAAACGTGCAAGAGAGTCCAGCATAAACGTCCCCATAATCCCTGGCATAAAGCCTCTTGCAAAACTGAGCCAACTGACAGTAGTACCCAAGACCTTCCGTTGCGACCTGCCCGAGCCACTCTACCGTGAAGCCATCAAATGCAAGACCGACGAGGAGATAAAACAGCTGGGAATAGAATGGTGCGTGGAGCAGTGCAAGGAACTGATGAAGAACGGAGTGCCAAGCATTCACTTCTACACGGTAAGCGCAGTTGAGAGCATCTGTCATATAGCGAAGAGAATATATTGAGCACCGTATTCCACCGACCATAAAAGGACAGCACATACATGGCATTCCAGTTTGACAACATAATAGGACAAGAAGAGGTAAAGCACCACCTGCTGCAGATGGCTGAGGAAGACCGTCTTCCGCACGCCATCATGCTGTGCGGAAAGTCCGGCGTGGGGAAGTTGCCTCTGGCATTAGCGTTTGCCAGATTTCTGTTGTGTAAGACTCCTGCGGACGACAAGCCTTGCGAGAAATGTCCGGACTGCCGAATGACCGGGATATGGTCTCACCCTGACCTTCACTTCTCCTTCCCCGTATGCAAGGAGAAGTCGTCAGACCACCCCGTTTCCGACGACTATATAGAGCAGTGGCACCAGCAGCTGAAAGAAGACGTGTATTTCAGCACCAGCGCATGGCTGGAACGTATAAAGGCAGACAACCAGCAGCTCACCTTCTATGTGCAGGAAAGCGACGCATTGCAGAGGAAGATGGCGCTCAAGCCAAGTCAGGGAGGACGCAAAGTGGTGGTGATGTGGTTGCCCGAAAAGATGGGTCAGGAGATGGCGAACAAATTGCTGAAGCTAATAGAAGAGCCGCCCTTCAAGACACACTTCATTCTGGTAAGCGACGAGCCAGATATGGTGCTCGGCACTATACAAAGCCGCGTGCAACGCGTAAACGTGCCGCCACTGACAGAAGAGGAGATAAGCGCAGCCCTGCAAACCGAGCGTTCCGTACCTGCTGACATAGCCATGCAAACGGCGCACTTGGCATGCGGCAGTTACACGAAGGCACTGAGCCATCTGTATGAAAGGGAGAACGAGCAGGAGTTCTTCGACCTCTTCGTCTCCATCATGCGTGCCAGCTATATGAGGAAGATAAAGGACATGAACCAATGGGCACAGCACGTCTCTTCCATAGGCAGAGAAAAGCAGAAGAGGCTTCTGGCGTATTTCCAGAGGATGGCGAGAGAGAGCTTCGTATACAACTTTCACCGACCCGAGATGACATTCCTGTCAAACGAAGAAGCCAACTTCTGCGTCCGTTTTGCTCCGTTCATAAACGAAAGAAATGTGACCGGCATTATGGAAGAACTGTCCAAAGCCGAACGCGACATCACACAGAACGTAAGCGCCCGCATGGTATTCTTCTGCTTTGCCATCAAACTGACGATATTACTGAAACAATAATTCTGAACATGGAACATAGATATATAACCGGAGGCAAAGGACATGGTTTCTGCGGCAAGAGTTGCCATACAGGACACTATGCCCAACTCAACACATACGACTATCTGGCGGACATCCCCGCGGACGCCAACGACACAAACCTGGTGGAAGTGCAGTTCAAGAATACGAGGAAAGGTTATTTCCACAATATCAACAATCTTGAACTTGAGAAGGGAGATATCGTAGCGGTGGAAGCGGCTAACGGACACGATATAGGCACAGTGTCGCTGACCGGTAAACTGGTACCTTTACAGATGAGAAAGGCCTGTCTGAGGAGCAATGAGGAGATACGTAACATATACCGCATAGCAAGGCCCAACGACATGGAACGCTATGAACAAGCCAAGGCACGCGAGCACGAGACCATGATACGGTCAAGACAAATAGCGAAGGAGCTGGGACTGGAAATGAAGATAGGCGATGTGGAATACCAAGGAGACGGAGGGAAAGCCATCTTCTACTACATCGCCGACGGCAGAGTAGATTTCCGACAACTCATCAAAGTGCTGGCTGAGAACTTCCGCGTGAGGATAGAGATGAGACAGATAGGTGCCAGACAAGAGGCCGGACGTATCGGCGGTTTCGGCCCATGCGGAAGGGAACTGTGTTGCGCTACATGGATGAAGAATTTCGTGAGCGTGGGCACGGGAGCCGCACGCTTCCAAGACCTCAGCCTCAATCCACAGAAAATGGCTGGCCAATGCGCTAAGCTCAAGTGCTGCATGAACTACGAGGTAGACCAGTACATAGAAGCGGCACGCAAGCTTCCCGGACGTGACATCGTCCTGCAGACCCTTGATGCGGATTATTACTATTTCAAGGCTGACATACTGAGCCAGATGGTTACATATTCCACGGACAAACGCATTGCCGCCAATCTGGTCACGATACCCACAAAACGTGCGCTTGAGATAGCCTCCATGAACAAGGAAGGCTCCAAGCCTGACACTCTGGAAGAGGGAGGACGCAAGGCACCCAACCGCGCCGTAGACCTTGCAGCACAGGACGATTTACATCGTTTTGACAAGAAAAAGAAGAAAAAGAAAAAACCTAACGGACAAAAACAGAAAGGTACGCAAAATCCGGAATAACCATGGATTTGGCCAAGAAGAAATGCAAATGCAAGCATGCTGTCGTCTGTATGTTCTCCGCACTCGCACTCACCACGGCTTGTATGGACACGGCGAGCACAACACAGGAATTCCGACATATAGACCACAGAATGTGGTATGCTGAGGACACCGTGAAATTGTCTATAACTCCCATAGGGGAAACCGGACAGTACGCCGAACGCTACATGCTACGTACCGACCACAATTATCCGTATGAAGAACTGTTCCTGAAAGTTGAACACTGGCTTGCGTCACCAGACATGACCTTATGTGACACTGTATGCCTGCATCCCGCCGACTCTTCCACAGGTACATACCTGCTGCAATACGTGTCACAACCTAAGGAGCTACACCTCGCAAAAGGGCAACATGGGGAAATATGCGTCACACACCTCATGCACCGCAACCCCTTGCCGGCCATCTCTGACGTAGGCGTGTCTGTGCTACCGGCAAATCAGGTAGAGAACAACAGATGGGATTTCCTTAGATCAATCATCCGTTAGGCAATAATAATCATCAAGTTGTACATAATACGGATATGGCGTGGCAATTAGTGCCACGCCATATCCGTATTGTCGTATTTGCCAACTGCCCGATTTCATGAACCAGACAGTGCCATCGACTACTCCTTATCAAGAAGTATGACGCAACTGTCGTACTCCCCATTGAGGTTTATCTCCACGCCTCTACTCATAAGGAAACGTCCGCTGAAGACCGCACCTTCCCAGTGGTCTTTTCTACCGTTGGCGTTAACCTGATGAAGACGGTAACGAGAGTCGGGGTTGAGACCTGCGAACATGAAACGAGGCTTTGCGAAGAAGACATCCGTATCATACTTATAAGCGAAGAATACGGCTTTGGACTTGTCTTCGTTGGTGAATAACTCGCTAGCATAGCCCTTGCTTTCGTAAGGAGAGATGATGCGGTACTGGTCGCCCAACTGTACCAACGGACGAATGGTGTCCTTATAGAGCTTGAAAGCTCCCTGTGCAAACTTCATCTCATCCGCCGAGAGGTCTGACGGCTTCATCTCCATACCAAGACGACCTGTCATGGCCACATCAAAGCGGAACTTCAGAGGAATACGTCTTCCCGTCTGGTGGTTCGGACTTGCGCTGACATGCTGTCCCATAGCGTTGGCAGGGAAGTACATGCTGGTACCCCACTGTATGAAGAGACGCTGTCTCGCATCAGTGTTGTCGCTAGTCCAGAACTCGTCGAAGTAAGGCATCAGTCCATAGTTTACACGTCCGCCGCCACTGGCGCAACACTGGATTACGAGGTCAGGATATTTCTCGCGTATACGTTTCAATGTCTTGATAAGACCGAGCTGATAGTCCACATAAAGATGGCTCTGCTTGTCGGCGGAGAGATAGTGCGAACCGAAGTTCGGAAGGTTATTGTTACAGTCCCACTTTATATAATATGTATTGGGAGTCTCTGTCATGATGTCGTCTACCACCTTGAAGACGAAGTCCTGAACGTCAGGATTGCTCATGTCAAGAGTGAGCTGTGTACCTCCGCGACCTGTGCGTGGCTGGCGTACCGGATGACATACCACCCAGTCGGGATGTTTCTCGTAAAGTTCACTCTTGGTGTTGGTCATCTCCGGTTCTATCCATATACCCCACTTCAGGCCTCGCTTCGCACATTCCTGTTCAAGGTTGGCAACGCCGTTTGGCAGTTTGTCTTTGTCCACTACCCAGTCACCAAGCGCACAGTTGTCAACGCTGCGTTTGTACTTGCCGCCAAACCAACCGTCGTCCATGACGAAAAGCTCAGCACCAACCTCCTTCACACCGTCCATCATCTTCAGCATGCCTTCCTCAGTGACGTTGAGGTAGACACCTTCCCACGAGTTGAGCAGAGTCTTACGAAGAGCGTTGCCGTTGTGAACCATATTGTTGAGACGTGCCCAACGGTGGTAGTTACGGCTCACGCCACCCTTTCCTTCTTCGCTATACGCAAGAGCCAGAGCTGGTGTAGTGAACGACTCACCTTTGGCGAGGGTGTACTGAGAGTTCGTCTCGTCTATACCTGCCACAAGATGGTGGGTCTTGCGATCCTGGGTATCTACGGTGAACCGGAAGTTGCCACTCCAGCATAATACGGCTCCCACGGTGCGTCCGCTGTTCTCCTGCGGTTTGCCGTCAAGGGAAAGCATCATGTTTGGACGGTTCATATAAGCGTTCTTGTTGCCCGTCAGGTCGTGCATCTCAAGAATGCCAGGATTGAGAGGTTCCTCTACGATGTTGGCCTCAGCCCCCCACGACCCATGCTCATGGCTAATCCAGACATCACCTTGACGGACGGGAAGGTATGCGCTGGCATATTTGAGGAGGGTAACGGGTTTCTTCTCTTCATTACGCAACACCGTCCATACATCTATCACGTCACAATTGGTATATGCCCTGTAGTACATGTCCACGTAGAAGTTATAGTCCTTGTCCTTCATGGTGACGGTATATACCACAGCATTCGACTCTTTGGCTTCCGTGTCCGATACATATACAAGCTCCGTACTCATGTTGCCGTCGGCATGGCGTACACTGAGCGCAGGAATCATGGTGTTGTCCAGTCCGAAGGCGGGATACGCCTCTTCCCATAGACTGTATGCACGGTACACCTCTTCGGCGTCCGTGACTTTGGCACCGTAGTAACTTACGTGCAGAGGCTTGCCGTCCTCCGCCTTAAGCAAAAGGGTGGTCTGCGGCGTGTTAACGAAAATGTCCTTGGCTGGCAACATTGCGGCTAACGCCAAAGCAAGGATAGTCAGTTGTTTCCTCATTGTTGTTTTATTTATTAGGATGATACAATTATAGAATTACAAAAATTGTCGATTGTTACAACGCAAGTAGGTCATTTGAAATACGGACCGTACTGCTTTTGTGAAGATGGATACCCGTCGTTGATTTCCGGCCATCCGTCCTCCGTCCAGTTCACCTTGTCCAACATAAGACATCTCATGTTTTCCGTATGTGTCTTGTCCCATGCGTTGTAGTATATCCACTGTTCGCCGTTGTCGTCAGTAAAGACATCCGTACAATGCACAAGACCGACGAAACGATTGTCAGACTGGATAAAATGCTCACAGTAGTAATGCGATATGGAATCTCCGTTACGGTCCACGTAAGGTCCCTTCACTTCTTTGGACCGAGCTACGGCCAGATAGCCTTTGCTGTCTTCTTCTTCGCAGCAAGTACCGAAGCTGACGAAAAGATAATAATAGTCTCCCCTCCGGAAGATGCCTCCTGCATAGAATCCTGGAGGAGCGAGTGCGAACTTCTTCTCACCGGGTGGCACAGAAAGCCCATCGTCAGAAAGGCGTATTCCCTTCACCCCGTCTCTACCCGAAGTAAAGACAAGCCACTTGGACGAGTCCACATCGACAAAGACAAAGGGGTCGTTCCCACATAGAGGCGTCACGCCGTCGCCGTCCATTATGTATCCAAGGTCAACGAAACCGTTTGCATCGTGTTCCGCATACGCTACGGATATCACGGAACTGTCGGAACGTTCCCATGGCATCAATCCGTAATGGCACACCATTTGACCGTTTATTTCCTTCAGGCTGGAGCACCACATCATGCACTCGCGCCCATCATGCTTGGCTATAGAGTCAAGTATGAAATCAGCTTTTCCCCACTCCACCCCATTGTACGACTGGAGTAGACTTTGGGCAGACGAGAGGAAGGATACTCCAGACTGAAGACGCACGAAGCTGGGGTCGGGTGTGGACGACCTTAAAGGATTGGAATATTCCATCCCAACCCTGCATCCAGACAAAACGCAGACTACGACAAAAGATAATATGGCTGTCTCTTTCCTCATCTGAAACGAATAAATATATATATCTTATATATAATATAGACAAATTCCCA
>CAVHNA010000049.1:7116-14837 GCA_963637205.1 Bacteroidaceae bacterium | reverse complement strand
CGGCGGCGATGATACGGAGACACGGCTTGCGGAGTTCGACCATCTCATACGCACCTATTCGTTGTCGCACGCAAAACATATCGTTTACTTCGAGGCCAACGCCCTGCAGGCCATAGCCTCTTGTCTTAGCGATACTGCCAATGCCAGACTTGTGGCGTCGTTGCGTCCCGAGGCGTACGGATACCTGTTTTCGCAAAGCCTGAAGTGGCGTTCCACCATGGTTCAAGACAGTCTGTTCGCCATGCCGTACGCTTTGGCCAAGCGTTCAGCGGAACTGTTCAGACAGTATAAAGACCTTTACCAGACAGCCAACGCCACACGTACACTCGGGGAGATACTCTTCGCCTGCGGCAAGTACACAGACGCCCTGCAGACATTCCACAACGCTCTCTCTATGGTGCACCTGCAGGAGCGCAGGGACAAGCACGACGTGGCGTCGTGGAGAATCCTGCTCCACGAACGTCTCAGCAAGACGTATTCGGCTCTTGACATGAAGGACGAGTCAGACATACACCGCAACGCATACCTCGATCTTCTCGACTCGTCGCGCCAGAACAGGGAGATGGACAGTCGTATGGCTGAGCTGTCTGACGAAATCGGCAGCGTGCATGCCAAGCTATACGTGGTGTTGTCGTTGGCGGCAGTAGTCTTCGTGCTCGCCGTCCTGTATTCCATACACGTCAAGAAGAACACCACGTCTTATTACAAGGACGTGGAGAACATGGAACACTCCGCCTGTTTCACGCACGCCATGGAAGCGTTGTCCCGACTGTCGGATACCATAGACGACGAGGCGGAGACATTGCACGACAGTTGCTCCATGTTGCGCATGAAGACGGACGAAGGGGCCAAGGGCAACCTCGAGAGGCGCGCCAAGCTCGCCATGGTGTACTCCATAGTTCCATATATTGACCGTATGCTTTCCGAGTTGCGCAGGATGAAGGAAATCGGCGTGGTGGAAGGCGAAAGAGTGGAGTACCTTGACGAGCTGACGGAGGAGATAATGCGCATCAACTCTTCGCTAACCGACTGGATACAGATGCAGCGCGGCAAGGTTATGTCGTATGTCAGCACGTTCCCGTTGCAAGCCGTGTTCGACATTATAGCTCTCGGTTCACAGTCCTTCAGGCAAAAGGGAGTGACTCTTGATGTCCGTCCCACCGACGTGATGGTGAAGGCGGACCAGCCGCTCACGCTCTTCATGGTGAACACGCTGGCGGACAACGCCCGTAAGTTCACGCCGTCCAGAGGGACGGTCACCGTGGAAGCCACCGCTGCGGAGAAGTATGTGGAGATAAGCGTCAGCGACACCGGCATAGGGCTTTCCCCTGAAGACGTGCGCCTGCTTACCGACAGCAAGGTCTACGACTCGTCTCACCTCTCGCACCAAGGCGACGGCAAGGGCTTCGGTTTCGGCATCATGAATTGCAAAGGCATCATCAACAGCTACCGCAAGCAGTCGTCTTATTTCAGCGTATGCGATTTCGGTGTGGAGAGCCAGTTGGGCAAGGGAAGTCGTTTCTGGTTTCGCCTTCCGCGCGTACTTGTGTCGTGCCTGCTCTTTGTCGTCAGCCTCTGCGTGGGCGCACAGACTGACAGCGGCTCCGACATACTAGACAGCGTCTGTGCGGCCAATATTGAAGAACGCCCCGCCGAGGCCTACAACATGGCGGCCAAGGCTCTCAACGAGATGAGTACACCCATGGACACGGCACTTGCCGTATCTCTGCACAACGAGATGGCCATAGCCGCACTTGCGCTGCACAGATGGGACGACTACCGTTTTCACAACGACGAGTGCGTACGCCTCCACTGGCTTTACAGTCAGGACGGCACCCTCTCGTACTATTGCCAGCGCATGGAGCGCTCACGGTCAGACAGTGCCTTGGCGCTTGTCATTTTGGTGCTACTGCTGTCTCTCGCCACAGTACTCTTCTACCTCGTCTTCCTGAAGGACAGACTCAAGAGCAAGTCACAGGCCCGGGCTTTGTATGCACGGGTGGAGAGGTTATGCCAGCTTGTAGAAAGGTACGCCTCGGACACGGAGTCCGCCGTTGCCAGCCCGTCGGGACAGTCATTGGCCACTTGGCGCAAGTGTGCGGACATGGTGGAGAAAGAGAAAGCCGACATCGTCTCAGCCTTCCCTCTGTGCGGCAAGCTGAAGGACACGGTAAGCGGTATTTTTGATGAGATGTTGCGTGAGTCGGAAACCATGAGCGAGCGTCTGGAGGAGTTGGACGACTTGCGCGAGATGAAACGCAAGCTCTCGTTCGAGAACGAACGCCTCTACGTGATGAACCAGATACTCGACAATTCACTCAGCACCATCAAGCACGAGACCATGTACTATCCCGCCCGTGTGCAACAGGTGGTGAGGATGCTGCGCAGGAAGTTGGAAGGAGTGGAAGCCATGGGCGAGTTGTTCGACACAGTCACGTATTACCGCCACGTGTACCTGCTGCTTTACGAACAGGCGTACCGACAGATGCCAACCTCTCCCTTGCACCTCTGCGCCGTGGATGTCGTCGTGCTTGTGCGTACGGCGGAGAATAAGGTGAAGTCGTACGCTTCGGCTCACGGAGGAAAGCCAATGTTCTCCGGCGTATCACCGTCCACGGTTTGCGTCCTTGCCGACGAGATGATGATGGAGGAGCTGATAGGCCGTCTTCTGTCTCCCGGTCTCGGTAGTGCTGACGGCGTCACACTGCGCTACGAGTCCGTCGGTGACATGGTGGAGATACGTCTCACTTTCACCGGCGAAGCCAAGAACACCGACACGCTGGAGGACTTCTTCGCTCCGCAGTCTTCGTACGCCGACTACCTGGTGGCGCGGCAGATAATCCGTGAGCACGACAAGCAGTGCCACTACCCAGGCCTCAGACTATGGGCCGAACCTGCCGCCGACGGCTACAGCATAGTGTTCACCGTGAAAAAGAAAACTGCGTAATGGAAAACAACACATCAGATATGGACAAGTTCAAAGTGATAATAGTGGAGGACGTGACCCTTGAGCTCAAGGGCACACAGCAGATATTCCACACCGACATCCCCGAAGCTGAGATTATAGGTACGGCGCAAAACGAGAGCGAGTTTTGGAAACTCATGCGGGTGGAAGTACCGCATCTGGTACTCCTTGACCTCGGCCTTGGCGGCAGCACCACCGTGGGCATAGACATCTGTCGCCAGCTGCGGGCACGTTACAGTCAAGTCAAGATACTTATCTTCACTGGCGAGGTCCTCAACGAGCGTCTGTGGGTGGAGGCTCTCAACGCCGGAGCCGACGGCATAATACTGAAGACCGGCGACCTCCTTCAGCGCGACGACGTGCTGATGGTGATGCACGGGCGCAGGTATGTCTTCAACGAGCCGTTCCTGCAGCGTCTCATACAGCGTTTCATCAAGTACGTCAACGGCGAGAGCAACCGCAACGACGCCATTCTGGAATACGAGATAGACGAGTACGACGAGCGTTTCCTCCGCCACCTTGCGCTTGGCTACACCAAGGACATGATAGCCAACCTCCGCCAGATGCCCTTCGGCACCAAGACGCTGGAGAAGAGACAGGCCGAACTGGTGAACAGGCTTTTCCCCGAGAGGGAGCGTACAGGCGTCAACGTGGTGCGGCTGGTGGTGAAGGCCATACAGCTCGGTATCATAGACCCCAACAATCTGGTGGCGGATGAAGAATAGAGGCGGACATCTTCTTGACACCTGCTGCGCACTGTGCCTTGTGGTCGCCGTGGCAGTACTGGTGCTCTCGTGGGTGCTGTCCGCTTTCGGCGTGCGCTGCAACAGTCTGCTCTCCGACGAGGGTTGGCGGTGGATGTTCCTCCGCATCCCCGATGCGGCGTTCACGCACGGCATGCTGTCGTTCGTCTGCCTCGTAGTGGCGTGCGGAGTGGCGCGACGATGTGGCGTCAGCTACAGTCGCGCCTTGCGCCATCCGGCAGCTGCGGCGGTGTTCGCGGCACTCGTCGTCGTGCAGGCGTCGCTCCTGATAGCCGTGGCGTTTTACTCCGAGAGTCCGCTCCTCAGCGTCACCGGCGCCCTGTCGCACAGCGCGTACCTCCACGGCGCACCGTTCGCCGCATGCCTGGCTCTGTCGCTGGCTTCACTGGCTTTCGGCGCAGTGTCCGGCTCGGTCAGGAGCGTGCGACATCTTGTGGAGGCTCTCACTTACGGCATCAGCCGTTACTCCGGACTCTTATTACTCGCATTCCTCATGACGCTGGTGTTGGCGCAATGCCGGTACGTGTGGGGCTGACATTATGGTAGAACCTATGAACAAACAGAATACAGTGCAACTAAACACAGCGCAGCAAGAAGCCGTTTGCTGCATAGACGCTCCCTCACTGGTTATAGCAGGTGCGGGCAGCGGCAAGACGCGCGTGCTCACATCCAAGATTTCGTATCTGCTGGAGCAGGGGCTCAAGCCCTGGAACATACTCGCCCTTACCTTCACCAACAAGGCGGCGCGCGAGATGCGGCAGCGCATAGCCGCACAGGTGGGCGAGGACCAGAGCGCAGGGCTTTGGATGGGAACCTTCCACAGCATCTTCGCCCGTATCCTCAGAATGGAGGCGGACAAGATAGGCTTCACGTCCGGCTTCACCATCTATGACTCGGCGGACAGTAAGAGTCTCGTCAAGGCCATAGTCAAGGAGATGGGGCTCGACGAGAAGAAGTACAAGCCTTCCACGGTGGCGGGGCGCATCAGCAAAGCCAAGAACGCACTGATACTGCCCTCGGAGTACAGGGGCGAGTGGGAGAGGATAAAGTCGGACGACATACACGGCATGAAGCAGATGCCTGACATCTACGCACGCTATATGGAGAAGTGCAGGCAGAGCAACGCCATGGACTTTGACGACCTGCTGCTCTACACGTGGCTGCTCTTCACCGGACACCCCGACGTAGCGGACCAGTACCAGCAGCGGTTCGAGTTCGTGCTCGTGGACGAGTACCAAGACACCAACTATGCGCAGCACCGCATAGTGACGCTGCTCACCGCCAAGCGGCACAGGATATGCGTGGTGGGCGACGATGCGCAGAGCATATACAGCTTCCGCGGCGCCAACATAGACAACATCATGAAGTTCCGCGAGGCGTACCCCGAGGCCAAGCTCTTCAAGCTGGAGCGCAACTACCGCTCCACCAAGACCATAGTTGCGGCCGCCAACAGCCTCATCTCGCACAACGACTACCAGATACACAAACAGGTGTACAGCGAAGAGGAGCAAGGGCACCCCGTGGAGATATGCAGCGCGTACAGCGACGTGGACGAGAGCAACATAGTGGTGAGGAAGCTGAGGTGGCTCACGGGGAAGTGCGGACTCGCCTTCTCCGACGTGGCCGTGCTCTACCGCACCAATGCGCAGAGCCGCAGCCTGGAGGACGCTCTGCGCCGCGACGCCATACCTTACCGCATATACGGAGGCCTGTCGTTCTACCAGCACAAAGAGGTGAAGGACGTGGTGGCGTACTTCCGCCTGGCCGTCAACTGCCGCGACGAGGAGGCTCTGCGGCGCGTCATCAACTACCCGGCACGCGGCATCGGTGCCACCACGCTCAACAAACTGTTCGCAGAGGCCGCCCGTCGCAACGTCTCGCCGTGGGAGATTCTGGAGCAGCCCGACAATCTGGACGTGAACAAGCCCACCAAGACGCGCCTGCGCAACTTCGCCGCCATGATAAACTCCTTCGCCGACTACGTGTCGGACATGGACGCACGCCAGTGCGCCGTGCGCATCATAGAGGAGAGTGGGGTGAAGGCCGACATCTTCCACGGCGACACGCCCGAGGACATATCCAGGCAGGAAAACATCAACGAGTTGCTCGACGCACTGTCGGCGCACACCTCCGATGCCGAGGAGCAGGGGGAGGATGCCACCATCAACGGATTCCTGCAGACTGCGAGCCTACAGGCCGACAACGACGAGAACAACGACGGCGACACGCCCGAGGAGAAGGTAACGCTGATGACGGTGCACGCCGCCAAGGGACTGGAGTTCGGGGCGGTGATAGTGGTGGGGCTGGAGGAGTCGCTCTTCCCCAACCTGATAATGGATGACACGCCACGGCACATAGAGGAGGAACGCCGCCTGATGTACGTGGCCATGACACGCGCCAAGCTGTACCTCATACTCACGCACGCCCGGCAGCGTATGCGTTACGGTCTGACGGAGAGCAGCCATCCCAGCCGCTTCCTGAAAGAGATAGACCGACGCTATATAAGCGTGGACGGACAGGGCTACTACGCACAGCCGCACAAAGCAGAACCGCGCAAAGTTGAACCGCGACACACTGTTCCGCAGGCCACTCACACATGGCAGTCGTCGGCCAAGCCGCTTCGCCCCGTCTCCACACTCCGTAGCGACACGACTTCCACCACGCCAACCGCGGCGCAGAGCATCAGCGTGGGCAGCGTCATCATGCACGACCGTTTCGGCGTGGGTGTGGTGAAGCGCATCGACGGTGCCGGAATGGACACCAAGGCCACCGTGGAGTTCGCCAACGCCGGAGTGAAGCAGTTGCTCCTGCGCTTCGCCAAATTCAAGGTGATGCCGACGGAGAACACAGAAGAATAACATAACAGAAAACATATTGATATGAAGAAAATCCAAATTTTGGCCATCGTGGCCTTGGCCGCCACAATGTGCGTGACGGGATGCAACAACACACCGTCGCAGAAAAACGACACCGACACCGACTCCACGTCAGCGGACACCGTCTGCGCACCCGGTAATATGGGCGACGGCACCATCACGGTGGACAGCATCGGCTTCCACGCAGTGAAGGACTCCACACTAGAGTGCACCATAGGCGTGGACTTCCCCCAGGGCGACGACAGTCTGGCAGCCGGTGTGAAAGCCCTCATAGCCCGGGAGCTGTCGCACTCGTATATGCCCACCGAGACGTGTGCGTTGGACGAGATGTACAAGATCGATTACCCGCTCTACCAGGGCAGTCTGTCCGACGGGCAGCGGATGGTGGACTTCTACGGTAAGGGCACCATGCGGTATATGGAGGCGGACAGGAAAGAGTGGCTGGAATACGCCGAAGAGATACCGCCCATGTACCAGAAGGTAAACATAAAGATGAGCGAGAACACGCCGGCATACGTGACATACTGCGTCACCGACGAGCGTTACATGGGTGGGGCGCACGGCTCGTACACCTTCTACTACGTCAACGTCAGCAAGCAGACGTGCCGGGCGGTGGAACACAGCGTGGACTCCACGCGCATACGCGACTTGCAGCCTCTACTGCGCAAGGGGGTGCTTTGGTACCTGGAGCAGTGCGGCGAGAAGGAGGCCTCGGACTCCACGCTGAACAACTACCTGATACTGCCCGAAGACGGCCTCATCCCACTGCCGACATGTACGCCGTGGCTGCAAAACGACAGTCTGAACTTCGTGTACCAGCAGTATGAGATAGCCACGTACGCCATGGGCCCAATACAGTTCAACATAGCGGTGAAGGACATAGAGCCATACCTCACCGACGAGGCCAAGACCCTGCTCAAGCGAGAGTAAAGTCAGCAGGTTTGCGTCCGCTCTGCGACGAAGAAGACACGCCAGAGCAAGAAACGCAATTATGCGAAGCGTAGTAGGCGCATTTGCGTCTGCTCGGCGACGAAGGAGACGCTTGCCAGAGCAAGAAATGCGCCCTCGCAAGGTCGGCATAGTAGATGTGCGTCTCCGAGGCGCACCCTTTTAGGA
>CAVHNA010000049.1:0-7106 GCA_963637205.1 Bacteroidaceae bacterium | reverse complement strand
AAGCGTAGTAGGCGCGTTTGCACCAAATGCGCCCCTTCGGGAAGTCTAGAGGTTCTAGATAGGAGGCGCATTTGCACCAAATGCGCCCCTTCAGAAAGTTCTAGGGGGTCTAGAAGTTCTAGAGGTTCTAGGGTACGGGTGCGCCGAACTCGGTGCGCCAGGGAAAAAAGCGAAACGAGAAGACAAACGTACGCGTTATGGACAAGATGACGAAAGAACAGCGAAGCCGCTGCATGGCTTCGGTACACAGCAAGAACACCAAACCCGAGATGCTGGTGCGACGCTACCTGTTCGCCCGCGGATTCCGCTACAGGGTGAACCATCCGCATCTGCCCGGCCATCCGGACATAGTGATGCGCAAGTACCGCACCGTCATCTTCGTGAACGGATGCTTCTGGCATGGGCACAAGGGATGCGGCATCTTCTTAATGCCCAAGACACGCACCGACTTCTGGAACGCCAAGATAGAGCGCAACAAGGCGCGCGACAAGGAGGAACAGCGACAGCTGGCGCTGATGGGCTGGCACTGCGTCACCGTGTGGGAGTGCCAACTGAAGCCGAAGGTGAGGGAGGCCACGCTGCAGGCACTGGAGCGCACACTCAACCACATCTTCCTGGAGGACCGCAAGGTGAAGCCGTACTCACCGCAGGAAGACGCTATGCCGATGGCGGCTGAACCTGAACCAGCTTCGGAATAACAGGAGAGGAAACGCATACATCGACAAAGATAGGGAGAGGTGAGAATTGAGACCTTAGAGCTGAGAATTGAGACCTTAGAGCTGAGAGCTGAGTCAGACCACGGGCATACTGCCGCCGTGCGAGAGCGTGACCTTGAGGATGTGCTTCGTGCGGTCGGTGACTCTGTATCTGTTGTCCGACCTACGTTCCAACACCCAGACGATGTCGTCTCCGCAGGTCATAACCTTCTGCCTTTCCTTGTCGAAAACGCTTACCTTCCGGTCCGTGAGGAAGTCGCTTATCAACTTACGGCCTTTCATGCCGAAGGGCACGAACCAGTCACCCTGCTTGACTGTGCGGATGAGGAGAGGGTGGGTGATGAGGTCTGCGTCGAAGTAAGCTATATGCGGAGCCTTGTCGCCTATGGCTTCCACCGTCTCCACCGTCACGCTCACGTCGTCGCCCTTGGCGTGCAGGTCTTCCAGCAGTAGCGCGTCTCTGTCCCTTAGCACCCTGTGCGTGGCAGACTGCCACACCCGGCCACATGTCGTAGACCGGACAGCCATCTCGTCAAGCTGCGCTTCGGAGAATCCTTTGGCGTAGAGCCACTCGTACAGCAGCGTGCGTGCCAGCTGATGGCTGTAGAGGGTGGCCAAGGGGAAGCGCGACTCGCTCACGCCGTTCTCGGCAAAAAGTGTTTCTATGCCCTTTCTGTACACCAGCATGCTGTCCTGCACTATGCGGCAGGTGGCGGCCATGTTGTCCACCGCCTTGGGGTTCGCCTTCTCCAGCTGTGGTATTATGTCGAGGCGCAGCACGTTGCGAAATGTCTCCCTCTCCAGATTGGTGCTGTCAATGACGAAGCTCTGCTCCTTCAGCTTCAGGTAGCGGAGTATGTCGTCTTTGGAAACGCAGAGCAGCGGACGCACCACGTTGTCGCGCTTGGGACGCATAGCGGCGAGCCCCCTCAGTCCGGTGCCGCGGACAATGTTGAGCAGCAGCGTCTCGGCCTGGTCGTCGCGGTGGTGCGCCACCGCTATGGCCTGCGCCGACAGCGCGAATCGCTCTTCCTCAAACCAGCGGTAGCGCAACTCACGGGCCGCCATCTCCACACCCAGTCCGTGCTCAGTGGCGTACTCCCTCGTGCTGAAATGCTTCACCTTCAGCTCCACGCCCCACTCTTCGCAAAAACCGCGAACAAAATCCTCATCCCTGCAAGACTCCTCGCCCCTGAGGTGGAAGTTGCAGTGTAAGGCCACGACGTTGTAGCCCAGCTCGCGGAGCACCAGGGCAAGAGCCACAGAGTCGGCACCGCCGCTCAGGGCCACCGCCACGGGAGCATCCTTCTCCAGCAGGGCGTGTCTGCGTATGTATCGTTCTACGGTATCCGTCATTGACTGGCGTATTTCTCCAGAAGTCCCTGCGCAAGCGTGTCGCCTAGCTCCTTGGCCTTGGTCAGCATCTCCTTGGCCTCCTTCTCCTTGCCGCTCTGCATCAGGCACACGCCCAGTATGCGGTAGGCGTCGGCGAAGTTGCCGTCCTTCTCTATGGCCTTCCGTGCGTACGTTTCCGTCGTGGCTGCATCGCCCAGACGGTAGTTGAGCGAGGCGGCTTCAGCATAGAGCAGCGCGTCGTCCGGCGCAAGCTTAATGGCTTTCTCTATGTCGCTGAGTGCGGCGGGATACATTCGGCACTTCACCTCCAGCTGCTCGCGCTCGTAGTGGAAGTTGGCGTTCACGTTGCCGGCGCACAGGTGCTCGTAGTCGTTGTAGCCCAGCACAGCCTGCTTGGCTTCGCCGGCCTCGGCCAGCGCCTTAGCCCTCATCATCACCACCGGAGCCGCCGAGGCAGGGTAGGGCTTGGGGTAACAGGAAAGTGCGCTGTCGAGCAGTGCCACCACTTCGCCGGCGTTGGCTCCGGCAGCCTGCTTGCATTGCACCGCATAGAGGAAAGTCTCGGACGAACGCATGTTGGTCTGCGACAGTGAGACGAACTTCTGGGCGGCCTCGTCATATCTCTTCAGCGAGTAGAGGCAGTTGGCCTCCTGGTGTATGTAGAGGGGCAGGGGATTAACCTTGTATGCTTCCTGTGCTTCGGAGAGAGCCTTCTCCAACGTCCAGTCGGCGTATGGTGTATAGGATGGCGACTGCGCCAAAGTGTATATGGACTTGGAGAGCGAGTAGTGCGCCTCGTCGTGCTTGAGCTTGGAGTCGGACAGTATCTTGTCGTACGTCTCCGCCGCTCCCTGCAGGTTGTTCTTGGCTACCTCGGACTCAGCCCTGAGGATGTAGCCGGTGGTGTTGGTGGGGAACTTGCCGATGAAGGCGTCCACGTAGCCATTGTAGAACGCCGTGTCCTTCTGCCCAGTGAGGTAGATGAACGTCAGCGCCTCACCCTCCGACTCGGGCAACGACTTGCGTATGCGAATGGACGAGAGGTCGAGGTTTCCGCCATCGAGTGCGCCTATGCGCAAGTTGGCGGCGTATGAAGCTTCAATGGCGAAAGCATGCACGGCATCGCCCGACGACATCTGCAGCAGACCTATCAGTTCGCCCTCGCCGTTCATCAGCGCAGCGCTGCCCAGACGGTCGCCGGCAGGGCGCGTGAGCGTGTAGTAATGGTATTTCTCCTTGAACGTTTCCACCTTGCTCACGGTGTCGGTGAGGCACGTGGCTTTCTTGTCGGCCTTGACGCTGGGCATGACGTACACCGTCTCTTCGGCTGCGGAGGGCGATGCGGCGAGCGTGACGCACGGCTTGTCGTCCTTGTCGCACAGAAGCTTGGCCACGTTGTACATGGCGTCGGCTCCCGCAATCTCCGTGACGGGGTATTCCTTCCCTTCGCTGTCTATGACCGTTATCTTCACGGCTCCCTTCAACGCGTCGTAGTCCGTTATCACCATACCGCCGCCGAGTGTAACGCCCTGCGTCTCGTGTATGTTTCCGGCAGCGTCTACTGCTACCACAGACACCTGCGCCTTTCTGGTTTTCTTCAACCACTTTTGTGCATACGTCTCTGTCGTCGCAAACGCCAGTGCGGCTACGACGACTGCCCTCAGTATCATTTTCATTTCTTCAACAACTGTTTTGCGTTTTCTATAGCGGCGGCTGTGGTGGTGGTGCCGCTCAGCATGTGCGCTATTTCCTGTACTCTTTCCTCTTCGCCGAGCTGCTTGATGTGGCTGGATGTCCGCCCAGTCTCGTTTTCCTTGTAAACAAAATAATGGACGTCGCCGCGCGACGCTATCTGCGGCAGATGCGTGATGGCTATCACCTGGCGGCGTTCTCCGCTGCCCATTTCCGCCATCAGCTTGGCCATGGAGTCGGCCACCTTGCCGCTCACGCCCGTGTCTATCTCGTCGAAGATGACAGTGGGCAGACAGGCGCGGCTGCTGGTCATGGCTTTCAGGGCAAGCATCACGCGGGCTATCTCGCCGCCGCTTGCCACGTCGCTTATCTTGCGCGGTGCGACGTTGCGGTTGGCGGAGAAGAGGAAGGCGACGTTGTCAGTGCCGTCGGGCGTAAGCAGTGCGCGCTTCTCCATGCTTACACGGAAGGTGTTGAACGGCATGTCGAGCAAGTCGAGGGACTTCTTCATCTCTTTCTCCACCACGGCGGCGGCCTTCGTCCTGTTCTGGGTAAGCCGTTCAGCAAGGGTGGTGGCGCGGCGCTCTTTCTCCACGAGCTCACGACGAAGTTTCTCTATGTGTTCTTCGCTGTTGTTTATGGAGTCCATCTTCTCTTCCAGGCATCTCATCTTCTCCATCAGCTCGTCGGCGGACCGTACGTTGTGCTTCTGCTCCAGGGAGTAAAGCTCGTCGAGCCTTTGGTTGACTTCCTCCAGCCTCTCGGGGTTATATTCTATGCTTTCGGCTTTGTCGCTTATCTCGTACGACAGGTCTTTGAGTTCCTCCAACGCGCTCTCCGTACGCTCCAGACATGTGTCCGATGCCGGGGAAACGGAGCTCAGCTGCTGCAGGATGGAACAGATGCGCCTCGTCTGCTCCAGCACGCCTCCGCCCTCCGACTCGTTGGAGAAGATGTTGTCAACCTCGTACAAGGACTTCTTTATCTCCTCGGCGTGCGAAAGCTCGTTCCTTTCGTTCTCCAGCAATTCGTCCTCGTTTTCCTTCGGAGAGAATGTGTGCAACTGTTCGAGCTGAAACTCCGTCAACTCCTTTTCGGCGTTCGCCCTTTCAGACTCCTCCACGGTCTCGGCCAGACGCTTTTCCGTCTCCTTGTATTCGCGATAGGCGGTACGGTACTCATCCAAAAGGGCGGAGTGCCCGGCCATGGTGTCAAGTATCCCCAACTGGTAGTCTTCGTTGCCCAGCAACAGATTGTTGTGTTGCGAATGTATGTCGACAAGCCTTGAGCCCAGTTGCTTGAGCAGCGGCAAAGTCACCGGCGTATCGTTGATGAAAGCCCGGCTCTTGCCTGCCGTGGTGAATTCCCTTCTTATGATGCACTCGTGGGAATCGTAGTCTATGTCGTTGTCGTCGAAAAACTGCTGCAGACGGTAGCCGTCAATGTCCCACGTGGCCTCTATGGCGCAGCGGTCGGCACCGTCCATGACGCTCTTGCTGTCCACCCTCTGCCCAAGCAGAATGGAAACCGCGCCAAGAATGATGGATTTTCCGGCACCTGTCTCGCCGGTGATAACAGAAAAACCGTTGTGGAACTGTATATCGAGCTGCCTTATCAGTGCGTAGTTCTTGATGTAAAGATGTGTAAGCATAAAAGAGATGAGTATTAAAGTCAGGACGACCCCTTCTTTATCTTTTCCCACTTGCTGTTTTGCGAAGCGTCTATGCCGAAAAGTATTTCATACGCCTTTTCCCTTTCTTCCGAAGTGCCTTTGCCGGAGAAGATGCTTACGAGTTCGTCTCTCTTGTATTCCGTGAAGAGGAGCACCACATGTGTCATGTTTTTAGCGTTGTGCGCTTCTTCAAGCATTTCCAGCCCGTCCAGAATGGCTGTGCGGGCGGAGTCAGGATTGTCGGCCATCATGTCCAAGCCCTTACGGTGATAGACGTAGTTGAAATTCCTCAGGGATTCCATAGAACCGTCAATGTAATCGTGAAGCAGGGCGAACCTGTTGTTGTTGTCTCCGAAAGCCTTCCATCCCGGGAAGTCAAGTCCGTCGCCGGCAGAGACGATATCTTCGGCCATATGGAAAAAGTCCGTTCCGCCCATGGGAGCCATGGTGTCCATGTCCATGCCGATAATCATGTAAGCGTAGTAGGCCAGCAGTGCCACCAAGTTGTTGTCGATTTGCCCAGGCTGGTACTCCAGTTGGTCAAATTCGTTGAAGATGAAATTGAAAGACTCGTCGTTGACGGCATAGGCGGTGGTGGAATACGTGCTGTTGTACACAGGACGCGTGCTCGTCATCAGAAGGGTGCACGTGAAGGTGTTGTCTGTAGGACTGTATGTGTTTACGGTAATGTTGAAGTTGCACTGTATCTTCTCGCTATCCTTGAACGTGAGCTCTGTCCATTTGTGATTGTTCAGGAAATCGGTTATGGTGGTCTTCAGCTTATCGAAAACTTCCTTCTTGGTATTCTCCACCTGAGACGTGTTGATGTTCACTTTTGCGTTCAGCTCTTGCGACAGACACGATACCGTGGCACATAGGAAGGATGACGTAAAGAGGAAAAGTCTCAGAAATTTCATATATGTGTCTTTGTCTTTACCAGATAGTCTACAATGTCCTTAGCCACTTCTTTCTTGTCCTTGAGAGGAAACGGCGTCTTGCCTTGACTGTCTATGATGGAAATCTTGTTGGTGTCGTGACGGAAACCGGCTCCTTTGTCCCTAAGGCTGTTAAGCACGATGAAGTCAAGATTCTTCCTCTTCATCTTGTCCTGGGCGTTGCTCTCCTCGTTGTCTGTCTCAAGGGCAAATCCAACCAGTGTCTGGTCGGGCTTCTTCATCTCTCCCAAGGCTTTGGCAATGTCATGGGTCGGTTGCAATGTCAATGTGAGGGCATCACCGTTGCGCTTTATCTTGGTGCTCGCCACCTCGGAAACCGTGAAGTCGGCCACTGCGGCACAGAGTATGGCGATGTCAGCGTTACTGAACTTTCCTGTGGCTGCCATATACATCTCCTTTGCGCTCTCCACGTCTATGCGCTCTATATTCTTGTGTGTCGCATGAATAGACACAGGGCCTGCGATGAGGGTGACGTGTGCGCCGCGTGCAGCGCATTCCTCCGCCAGAGCAAAGCCCATCTTGCCGCTACTGTAGTTGCCGATGAATCGCACAGGGTCTATCTTCTCGTATGTGGGTCCTGCCGTTATCATCACGCGCTTTCCCTTCAGGTCGTGGACGTGCGACAGATGTTCATCCAAAGCACGGACAATATTCTCAGGTTCTTCCATCCTGCCTTTGCCTTCCAGCGTGCTGGCCAGAAATCCCGTCCCAGGC
>CAVHNA010000048.1:0-14882 GCA_963637205.1 Bacteroidaceae bacterium | reverse complement strand
GTGCCGCCAGCAGTAGCAACATACCGCTCCACGTCATCAGCCGATGTCTGGGTCACGACTCCGGCCGCACCACCCAAATCTATCTGTTAAGCATAGACGTGAACCAGATGGACGAGGCGAACGAAAGGTCATCAGAAGACTAAAGAAATGCGTCAAAAACACTTCTCCGTCTCTTGCTAGGAGACGGAGAAGTGAGAGGGAGCGGTTGTTTTTCAAAATGGTCTGAATGGAAAATGAATACTTTGCAGGGAAATTACGCAAGAAGTTCATCGGATTTCTTTTTTTCGGCTGAGATACTTGTCTGTTTTACTAATTGTTCATAAATTTGCAACAATGTTCTCCGTCTCCTAGCAAGAGACGGAGAATAGAAAGAACAAAAACATAACAACAAATAATCGAATAAAAAAATGACAAAAGAAAGAAGAAAGTTGTACGAGACCCCGTCAATTAGTGTCTTTGAGACCATCACAAGTCCCATTATTGCGGCGAGCACCGTCACTTTGGGTGCGACGTTTGAAGACGAAGACGAGCTCCAGCTGGAGGACGGCACATGGGGTGGCCTTGACGAGACGTTGGGAGGAATTTAACCTGTTTATGAACTAACGAAAGACAAAGAAAAGATGAGAAACCTCAATTATGCGCTGCACTCGGTTGCAGCCATTGCCATAGCCTCGCTGGCGACGGCGTGTTCCAATGAAGATGGACTGGAAGGCGGTGCGCCGGGAATTCATGAGACAATTATCCTAACCGCATGGCAACCGGGAAGCGATAGCCAAACCCGTATAGGCTTCAACAGCAATGGCAAAGCCTATTGGCAGGGAAGCGATGCTATAGGAGTATGGTCGAACGGCGAGAACAAATTCAACTCTTTCTCCATAGCCTCAGGTGCAGGTACTGGCAAGGCCACCTTCAGTGGAGAGGTGACAGGAGGAGTAGGCCAGTACGCCGTCTATCCGTACAATGCGAAGTGCGAGCTCTTGGACAACACGCTGAACTACTATTTGCCCGAGAGTTACGTCTATGAGTCGGTGGAACAGACCTTCTTCCCTGAGGACAAGGACGGTAAGAGTTTTTGTATGCCCATGTACGGCACAGTGACGGACAACGTGGTGAAATTCCACAGTCTCGGCGGTGTCATCTGCCTGTTGGTGGACAAAATGCCAGCGGAAAGCGGTACTGTGACAGTGGTGGAGTACGACAACAAACTATGCGGTGCTGTCAATGCTAACCTCACAGATGCTACGCCCGAGATCAAGACTTCGGCAAGCAGTACGGACAACACTGTAACGTTCACTTTCTCAAACGCTACAGAAGGGAAAGCTGGAGTGTTCTACCTTCCCGTTGCTACTGGTATATACAATCTGGTCGTCGGGGTTGAGGGTGGAGAGAAGATATCTATCACGTATCATGACGCGGTGCAAATAACACGCACAAAATTGCAGGCGGTGAAGGTAGTAACTGACTATGAGGCCGATGATACCGGTGTTATTGTAATCAATGGTCACAATTTCGTGGACCTTGGTTTGCCGAGCGGACTGCTTTGGGCTGAGACAAATATTGGAGCGGAGCGTGAAGCCGATGAAGGCTACTACTTCGCATGGGGAGAGACAAAGGCAAAAGAAAGCTATTCCTGGAGCAATTATAAATTTAATGAAAGTAAAAGCGACAACTACAGTAATGGTGACATTTGCAAGTACAACAGCACTGACAACACGACCATCCTAGAAGCCGAAGACGATGCTGCGTACGTCAATTGGGGTACATTCTGTCGTATGCCTACCAAAACTGATTTCATAGAACTCAACAATAAGAATAACTGTACTTGGACATGGGTCAGCAAGACAACATCCGACGGTAGGACGATAGACGGCTATGAGATAAAGGGGCACAAGACAGGCAACTCCATATTTCTCCCTGCTTCAGGCTACCGCGATGGGGGCGAGCTCCTTGAACACGGCTCAAGGGGCATTTATTGGTCTAGTAAGCTAGTTTCCAGCAGCGTGAACAAAGCCTCCTACCTGTTCTTCTATAGCGATGGCCACTCCGCAACCGGCTACGAGAGCAGCCGCAGCTGCGGACGCTCCGTCCGTCCAGTCGCAAAAAAACCTTGACTCATATCTTTTGACGAGACGTTTGCCGTCAGAGGAATGCAGCCTAACTTCGCATCTTTGACGCAACGCCCCGGGACTTAAAGGCGACATTCACCATGCGCCCTGCAAGGGTAGCTGCATAACCACGCAATGGGGGGTATGCAACTGCTCTTACAGGGCGCACATGATATGCCGGGACTATGTCTCCAGGGTGACGTCCTTCCGCTGACGCTTCAGGGCTCTGCCCCGGGCTGAGTGCAGTTGCCCCTTCGGGGCGAAACGCAAGGGCATGGTAGGCGAGGCGCATTTGCGTCCGCCCGGCGACGAAGGAGCCGCTTGCCAGAGCAAGAAATGCGCCCTCGCAAGGAGAGATTAGCCATGCCTACTTTGGGTCGCGTTTGCCGCAAACGCTCCTCCTGTCGGCCGTCGCTCGCAATGTACAACTCCCCAAAAAATGGAAGAATCCGTCGATGCGTGACTCTTACTCCATGCGGAGCTGTTAGAGGCTAGAAACGGCGTTTCCTGCGTCCTGGAGAACAAAATGGAGCTTTCGACGTGCGTTTCTTGCTTCACGGAAACAAAAATGGAGCAGGAAACGCCGTTTCTTGCCTCTCGGAAAACGGAATGAAGCCTTCGCGCCGCGTTTCTACCTTCACGGAGAGCTAAATGGAGCTGGAAACGGCGTTTCTTGCCCCAAAAAGGGTCAAAAAATGCCTTCGACGCACGTTTCTTCCTTCACGGAGAGCAAAAAAAGGCAAGAAACGCCGTTTCTAGCCCCCAAAAAAGCAAAATGAAGCCTTCGACGCGCGTTTCTTGCTTCACGGAGAACCGGATGAAGCTAGAAACGGCGTTTCTAGCATTCTCCGAGAATCAGGAGGAGGTTTTGCGTGTAAAATATTGCTTCCCCGAGAGCTGTACGAACCTTTCGCGTGCGCAATCTCGCAAGGACGAAATAGGAGG
Source organism: Bacteroidaceae bacterium (assembly GCA_963637205.1). GTDB lineage: Bacteria > Bacteroidota > Bacteroidia > Bacteroidales > Bacteroidaceae > Physcousia. Next base: position 11,832 of record CAVHNA010000048.1, on the reverse strand, counting down.
CGCGTTTGCGTCCGCTCGGCGACGAAGGAGACGCTTGCCAGAGCAAGAAACGCGCCCTAGCTGCGTTTTATTTGCGAAGGTATTATGCAGTCTTCCTGCTCGGGTCGCGTTTCACGGAAACGCTCCTACTACGTTTCCTCTTGCTGGCCGCGCCTCGTCGATGCGCTCGTGTTATGCTTAGGAGGCGCGTTTGCGTCCGCTCGGCGACGAAGGAGACGCTTGCCAGAGCAAGAAATGCGCTCTCGCAAGGAGAGATTAGCCATGCCTACTTTTGGGTCGCGTTTGTCGCAAACGCTCCTACTGCCTTTCCTTTTGGAGTCGCGTTTGTCGCAAACGCTCCTCCTGCCTTTCCTTTTTGGGTCGCGTTTGTCGCAAACGCTCCTACTACGCTGTCGCGTCAGGCGGAGAATTCCTGCGCGGCGCTTTGGCTTGCCTCCCACACCAAGAAATTGTGGCGGGGGCGATGCCGTCTCGTACTTTATTGCTACTTTTGCCGAGTCTTTTTAATTTAAATGTAAAAACAGTATGGGAAGGAAGAAGAAAAGGAATATCTGGCAGTGGATTATCTTGGTGGCTGCGTGCGTGGCTGGCTTGAACGCGTACCGCAACATTTCGGCCAATGACGCTACGGAGGACAGCGCGTTGGAGAACGTCACGACGGCTTATGCGGAGAGTGAAACGACGGACGGCGACGCACAGCCAGTCGTCCCGGCAAAGGAGGAAGGCGAGACCACCGAAGATGACACCGACGCCGAGGCGCAGGAGAACTGGACTTCCGGTCTGGAGGTGCCAGTGAACGTGAGCATGAAGGCTCCTGAGCAGCTGCTCAGACGCACAGGCTACGTGACGTCGTACAACAAGGACACGCGCACGCCCAACTGGGTGGGCTGGGTGCTGACGGCGGAGCACACCGACGGCGACAACGTGCGCAAGAACCACAAGTTCCTGGAGGACGAGGACGTGCCCGAGCCGAGGGCTCTCTACTCCGACATACGCGAGGGTGAGTGCGGCTACCAGCGCGGGCACATCTGTCCGGCGGCCGACAACAAGTGGTCGTACAAGGCTCAGGAGGACGCGTTCCTCATGACAAACATCTGTCCGCAGAACGGCGAGCTGAACCAGCGCGACTGGAAATACCTGGAGGAGGAGTGCCGCGAGTGGGCCAAGAGGTACGGCAAGGTGTACATCACCGCCGGTCCCGTGTTTAGCGGCAAGTCGCCAGAGAGGGTGGGCGAGAACCGCGTGGCTGTGCCCGACGCTTTCTTCAAGGTGGTGCTTACGCTGGGTAGCGACGGCCGTCAGCCCAAGGCCATCGGCTTCATCTACGACAATGCGGACGGACAGCACGAGATGAGCTACTACGTGCGTACGGTGGATGAGGTGGAGGAGACGTCGGGTCTCGACTTCTTCTCACAGCTCGACGACGACGTGGAGAACAAGGTGGAGGCGCATGCCGACCTCAGCGACTGGTAGCCGACAAATCCTGCACGTGTCGCCGCCTTCGTCTTGCCGGTAGAGGCGAACGGCACGCACAATGCATACAACTAAAACCGCGGCACTCGTACCATCACACTGTTGATGGTGTCGGGTGCCGCGGTTGGCTTTTATTGGCGAGCGTCGTTTAACGTGCGCGTGATATCAAGAATGTATAGCCGTACGTGTCGTCGTTGAGCTTGTACTTCTCCAGCGGGCCGGGGCCGCAGCTGGCGTTGCCCAGTCCGCGCATGGCGGCGTCGAGGTGCAGCACCACTTCTGGACGCTTGATGTCCTTCAGCTGGTGCAGGTACTTCGTCTTCCAGAGGTCTTCGTCGGTGTAGTGCTGTGCGCTGAAGGCGAGGTCGCCCTTGAGCGAGGTGAAGCAGACGCCGTTGCCGGCCTTGTCGGTGAGGGCGAGGCACTTCACGTCGCAACGCTCACCCATGCTCTGCGGCTTGACGTATTCCTCTTTCATGCCGCTGACGGTGGCGGTGTAGCGTCCCACGAAGGCGCAGTCCTTACGGTCGGGGTAGTTCTCCATGGGGCCGCGTCCTATCCACTCCACGTTCTCCAGACTCTTGTCGAGCAAGGCCTGCAGTCCGAGGCGCGGGAAGAACTTGTCGCCGTTGGTGAAGGTGCATGCCACTTCCACTTCTCCGCCCTGGCGTACGGTGTAGACGGTGGTGACGGTGGTCTTCACCTTGTCGTTGCCGTCCACGCTGGCGTCTTGTGTGAAGGTTATGGTGGTTATGGTCTCGCCCTTAGCGTTCTGCTCCTGCTTGACATCGTGCTTGGCGTCGCCCAGACTGGTGGTGAAGGTCTGGCGGTCGTTGCTGATGCTGCGGTATCCGTTGAAGACGAAGCTGCCGCCGTTAGCCAACATCTGCTTGCCGCCGTATGTGAGGTCGGTCATGCTGCCGTCCTTGAGGTTGAAGGCCAGGCTCCAGTCCTTACCCTTCACCGTTATCTTGTCGGCTGTCTCCTCGCACTCCATGCCTTTCTCCGTCTCCACACGGTCGCGGAGCCAAATGGTGCCGCCGTGGGTGAGGGCTATCTGCTCCTTCGCCACGGAGTGTCCAGCGTTGGCCCATGTGGTGGCCGCCTTGAGCTCGAGTGAGAGGTTGAGGTGATACATGCCTTCCGTCTCGGGCACGCTCACCGGCATGTCTATCTCCGCGCTCTCGCCCGGCTTGATGTTGGGCAGTGCCGTCACTCCGCTGTTGATGACGGAGCCGTCGCGGAGCAGCTGGTAGCGCAGCGTGTATGCCGAGAGGTCCTGGAAGCAGTAGCGGTTGGAGATTTTGATCTTGCCGCTTTCGGTGCGCGAGAAGGAGACGTACTGGTAGACCTTCTTCACCTGCTCCAGCTTGGGAGTGACCTTGCGGTCGCCCGTGATGATGCCGTTGCAGCAGAAGTCCTTGTCGTTGGGGTAGTCGCCGAAGCCGCCGCCGTAGTACTTGTTGCTTGTGGGCTCGCCGTACTTGCAGATGCTCTGGTCCACCCAGTCCCAGATGCAACCGCCTATCATGCGTTCGCTCTCGAACTCTATGTAGTCCCAGTATTCCTGCAGGTTGCCTATGGCGTTGCCCATGGCGTGTGCGTATTCGCAGAGGAAGAAGGGCCTGCCCTGTTTCTTGGCGTCGCGGTCGGTCTGTATCATGGAGGATACGCTGGGGTACATGCGGCTGTCCATGTCGGCCACCTCGTTCATGCCCTCGTAGTGTATCAGACGGTCGTCCAGTTCCTGTATGGCGGCTTTGCCTGCCACGAAGTTGTCTCCGCCTCCGCTCTCGTTACCCATGCTCCAGAATATGACGCTGGGGTGGTTGCGGTCGCGCAGCACCATGCGTACCTCGCGGTCCACGTACTGGTCTTTCCACGCCTCGTTCTTGGAGAGCGAGTGGTTGGCGTGGCACTCCACGTCGGCCTCGTCCATGACGTAGATGCCGTAGTAGTCGCAGAGAGCGTACATGCGCGGGTCGTTGGGATAGTGGCTTGTGCGCAGCGTGTTGAGGTTATGGCGTTTCATCAGCAGCACGTCCTCCATGAGGCTCTCCACGGGCACAGCCTTGCCGTGTACGGGATGTATGTCGTGGCGGTTGGTACCCTTGAACATCACTCTCATGTTGTTGACGTAGACCTTGCCGCCGCGGTTCTCTATGCGACGGAATCCGTACTTCTGGCTGTATGTGTCTCCGTTGACGCACACGTCCACGGTGTAGAGGTTGGGCGTCTCGGCAGTCCAGAGCAGCGGGTTCTCCACGTCCATGGTCGGCGTTATCAGCCTGTCTTCACCCTTGGCCACTCCGTCGGCCTGCATCATGGTCTTCTTCAGCAGCCGTCCGTCGGGGGCGTACAGCTTCACTTCCACTGTGGCGTCAGCCTTCTTGGCGAGGTTGCGCAGGTTGACGTCCACTTTAAGCGTGGCGTGGCTGAGGTCGCGGTTGAGGTCGGAGGTCAGCCGTACGTCCTGTGCCTGCAGCGTCTTGCGCGCCTCCAGGTATACGTTGCGGTGTATGCCGCTCATGCGGAACATGTCCTGGTCTTCTATGAACGAGCCGTCGCTCCAGCGGTAGACCTCCACGCATACCAGAGCCTCGCGTCCGGGCTTCACGTAGTGCGTGATGTCGAACTCCGCGCCCGTGTTGGGGCTTTGGGTGTATCCCACCTTCTTGCCGTTCACCCACACGTAGGCGGCGCTGTAGATGCCGTCGAAGTGGATGTATATCTCGCGTCCGTCCCAGTCTGCGGGCACGGAGAAGGTACGTCTGTAGCTGCCCACGGCGTTAGGCTCGTTCACCACGGTGTAGCCTTCCTGCGTGCGGATGAGTGGCGGCACGTTCTTGATGGGGTAGGTGACGTTGGTGTAGATGGGTGTGCCGTAGCCCTTCATCTCCCAGCACGAGGGCACGGTGATGGTCTTCCATGAGGAGGCGTCGAAGGATGTCTTGTAGAAGTCCTTGGGACGGTCTTCGGGCTTGGGCACCCAGTTGAACTGCCATTCGCCGTTGAGCGAGAGGCGGAGCGACGACTTCGTCTCCAGCCACGGCTTGCGGTAGGCTTCGTCGGCCTTCATCTCCTTTTCGTCGGGATAGATCAGCATGGTAGCGTGCGCCTTTTCCTTGTTGATGCCGAAGACGCGAGGGTTCTCCCAGTCGTTGTCGCTGGTTTCCTTGCCTGAGAGCGGTGTCACCTTGAGGTTGGTCTTCACCATAGTCCACTGCACGTTCTCGTCAGTGTCTTTGGCTTTCAGTTGCCAGATGCGTCCTCCGGGTTGGCAGTTGTCGCTGTACCCGAGCTTCAGTCCGCCCACTATATTGGTGAGTGTTACTTTGCCGTTGGCCAGAGTGGTAATCTTCCACTGTTGGTTGGGGTTGGATGGCTCCACTTGCCATGTCAGCGCCTCGCCCTCGTTTTGTCCGTGGTTGCCGTTGTCCAGTGCCGTCTCGGTGTACGGGTTGTCCAGCACCCAGTAGCCGTCGGCTGCCGATGCCTGCACTCTCCACACTTGCGACATGGATTTCTTGTTGACAGGACTGAACGTCACGCTGCCGTTCTGGTTGTCCAGCGCCAGACCGTCGCCTATCTCCAGGCGGTAGCCCTGTGTCTTGTCGTACTCCTGTGCGTGGAGGCACAGCAGGGCGGTGAACACTGCGCCGATAAAGGCTGTTACTCTGTTTGTTTTCATATTTTAAATGGGTTTTAGAATTACTGTCGGTGCAAAGTTAAAGAAAATAATCAGATTCTCCGCCTGTGGCCTTGCCAAAGGCGTGAAATATTTTGAGGGGGAGGCGGTGCGGCCGCCTCCGTGTCAGAACGGAGGGTTGGAGTCGCCGCCGCCGAGCTCCCTGAACGAGTCGTCGAAGTTGATGGAGCTGGCTATGCTTTCGTTCTGCCTCATCTCCTCGGGTGTCATCTTGGGCGAGGTGAACCGTCCTCCCATGTCGCTGCTCTGCTCCGTGCTTTGGGGTATGCCAGTCTCCAGGTCGGAGAACTTGGCGAATTCGCTCTTGAACTCCATCTTGATGTCACCTATGGAACCGTTTCTGTGCTTGGCTATGATGAACATGGCCTTACCGTGCCAGTCGAAGCCGGCCTCGTCCTTATATATCTTGTAGTATTCGGGGCGGTGTATGAAGCATACGATGTCGGCGTCCTGCTCTATGGCACCCGACTCGCGGAGGTCGCTGAGCTGAGGACGCTTGCCCTGCTCTCCTTCCCTCGACTCCACGCCACGGTTGAGCTGGCTGAGGGCTATGATGGGTATGTTCAGTTCCTTGGCCAGTCCCTTCAGCGACCGGCTGATGGTGGAGACTTCCTCCTGTCGGCTGTTGATGTTGAAGCCGCTGGCGTGCATCAGTTGCAGGTAGTCTATCATTATTACTTTCACTCCGTGTTCGCGCACCAGACGGCGGGCTTTGGTCTGTAGTTCAAAGACGCTGAGCTGCGGCGTGTCGTCTATGTATATGGGAGCGTCGTAGAGCTGGCGTACGCGCGTATCGAGTTGTCCCCATTCGTATGGTGCCAGCTGCGCACTTCTTAGCTTCTCGCCGCTTATCTCGCTGACATTGACCATCAGGCGCTGTACCAGCTGCTCGTTGCTCATCTCCAGGCTGAACATGGCGCAGGGTATCTTCATGTCCACCGCCATGCGCTTCATCATGGAAAGCACGAACGCCGTCTTACCCATGGCGGGACGTGCGGCTATGATGACGAGGTCGCTGTTTTGCCATCCGCTGGTGATGGAGTCGAGCTTGTTGAAGCCGGTGGACAGTCCGCTCAAGCCTCCCTCGCGGCTGGCCGCCTTGTGTAGAAGGTCGTAGACTCGTTCTATCACGGGGTTTATCTGCGTGTAGTCCTTCTTCAGGTTCCTTTGCGATATGGCGAACAGCTGTCCTTCGGTCTCCTGCATGAGGTCCGCCACGTCCACGGTACTGTCGAAGGCCTTCGTCATCACTGTGCTGGCGAAGGTAATGAGCTGGCGGGCCAGCGACTTCTGTGCTATCACCTTGGCGTGGTACTCTATGTGCGCGCTGCTTCCCACCTGTGCGTTTATCTGCATCAGGTATGTGGAGCCGCCGGCCTCTTCCAGCTTGCCGTTGCTCTCCAGCCAGTCCTGTACGGTCATTATGTCCACCGGCTTCTGCTCCACGTTGAGCGACTGTATGGCCAGGTAGAGTATCTGGTGGCGGTGGTCGTAGAAGCTCTCGGGCTTCAGTATCTCGGCTATGAGTCCGTATGACTCCTGTTCCACCATCAGTGCGCCCAGCACGGCCACTTCCATGTCGAGGCTTTGGGGCTGCTTGTGTCCGTACTGGTCTTGCGCCGGCACTTCCACTATCTTTGTGGTGCTACGTTTTCCTTTCGTTGCTGCCATTGTTTTTCAGTTTAAGTTGTTGTTTGACTATTCTGCCAATTCGAATACCGTCTTGACTCCCTTTATCTTTTGTCCCTTTATCTTCGTCAGCAGAGCTTTTACGGCCTTGCGTTCTACGGCGGCGTAGCTCCACGAGGGGAGCACGTCGATGCGTCCCACCTGTTCGCGCTCCAATCCTCCCACCTTGGAGAGGAAGCCTGCCACGTCGCCCTTGCTTATCTTGTCCTTCTTGCCCTTACCTATATATATAAGAGCCCAGTGCGGAGGGGCGGGCAGGGGCAGCGGACCGCTGACGGTGAAGTCCTCGGCGTCAGTCTCGGCGTACTCGGGCAATGTCTCCTCGGGTCCAGTTATTACGTATGCGTTTCCGGCGGCGTCCCATCTGGCCGTACGTCCGTTGCGGTGTATGTAAGCCTCCTCGTCGATGGGCAGATGGTAGTGTATCACGTTGTCCACGTCGGGGATGTCAAGTCCGCGTGAGGCGAGATCCGTGCTCACTAGCACGTTGCATGCTCCGCCCACGAACCTGTATAGTGCCCTCTCGCGGTCTTTCTGCTCCATGCCTCCGTGGAACATGCCGGCGTGGAAACCCTCTTCCCTGAGGAAGGCGTACACGCGCTCCACGCTCTGACGGTAGTTGACGAAGACGAGGCTCTTGCCCTCTCCCAACTGCCTGAGCAGGGCGGACAGCGTGCCGAGCTTGTCCTTCTCTGCCGAACGTACGCGGTGCACGGAGATGCTGTCGGGCAGACTCTCGCCCGGAGTGAGGTAAGACAACTTCTTCGATGTCTCGGCGTTCACGAACAGCGGTATCTGCGGACAGTCCGTGGCGGAGAGAAGTATGCGTCTGCGAGCCCCGTCCATGTACGCCATCACGGCCTCCATCTGAGCCTGGAAACCTAACTCCAGCGACTTGTCGAACTCGTCTATCACCACAGCGTCCACGTCGGCGGTCTCTATGTTGCACTTCTGCAGATGGTCGAGCATGCGTCCCGGCGTGGCAGCCACTATCAGAGGCCGCAGTCCGTTCATCGTCCTGTGCTCGTCCATGGCCGGACGGCCTCCGTAGAGAGCCATAGGTCTGGCTTGGGGACATATCCTCTTTATCACGTCCACCGTCTGTGTGGCCAGTTCGCGCGAAGGCACTATCACCACCGTCTGCAGCGCGTCCTTGGTGGCGTCCATCCGCTCCAGCATCGGCAAGAGGTAGGCAAGCGTCTTGCCCGAGCCTGTGGGCGAAAGAAGCACTACTCCGTCGTTGCGTCTGCACTCCAGGAGCATGTCCTGCTGCATGGCGTTGAGACTCTCAACGCCAATGCGGGAAATATCGTAATCCATTATATGTGAAAACCTATCTTAAGAAATAATCTACAAGGAAATATACTCCAAGGGCGAGCAGCCACCCCACGAGTACCTTCATGGTGATGTTGCGCAGATACCATGTCAGCGATATGTCCTCGCTCTTCATTAGAGCGTAGCCCGCCGTGCTGCCGAACGGAAGAAGACAGCCTCCGGCGTTGCCGCTCAGAGCTATCAAGTGCCAGTACTGGCCGTTCTGCACGAAGCTGGAGGCGTATCCCGTCAGAGCCTGCGCGTCGTCAAGGACGGGATATATGGAAATGGCCGACATCACCAGGGCTACGTTGTCCATCACGGAACTTACCACGCCCAACGCCACAGACATTATATATATGTTATGTATGTAGCGGTCGCACCAGGCTGCCACTTCCCTCATGGCCCCCACTTCTATCAGGAGGCACACACACAGGCTCACGCCTATGAAGAACATTATCATCTGCAGTATCTCATACTGCAGGCTGCCGCACTTGCTCACCATCGGTTGGTCGGCCAGTATGTTCTTGCGGTTGAATATCTCGTTGGCCACCCACAGCACGCCCAGCACGCACAGAGCCCCGAGGAACGGAGGCAGCATGGTCAGCCTGAAGAACGTGGGCACGAACCACAGTCCGCCTATACCCAGCACCAGCATCAGGTATCTCTGCCATGTGGCTATGGAAGAGTCGTCGCCGCGGAATATCACGCTCGAGCGTTTCAGATCGAGATGTGCCGGCAGCTTGCGTCCTATCAGATACGTGGGCACCACCGTGGCCACTATGGCGGGCAATGCCAACGCTCCGCTGTAGTTGGTAGGTGTGACGGCGCTGCGTGTCCATATCAGCAGAGACGTCACGTCTCCTATCACGGTAAAGCATCCGCCGCAACTGGTAGCTATCACTATCACAGCCCCCAGCAGCATGCGCTGGCGGCTGTTCACCACCAGCTGTTTCAGTATGGTAAGCATTATCACCGCCGAGGTAAGGTTGTCCAGATTGGCACTGAGCAAAAAACTGAAGAAGGCCAAGCTCCACAGGGTGCGCATAGTGCTGTTGGATCTGCTCCACGAGGTGATGAAGTTGAAACACCCGTTGTCGGAGAGCACGGACACTATGGACATCGTGGCCAGCAGGTACATCACTATGCTACACAGCTCCATCATGTGGCGGAGAAACAGGTGGCGGTAGATATACTCGTTCACGGCTGTTACGCTGAACGTCTCGCCGCTGAGGAACTCCGCGAAGTCGGCGTTGTGTGTGGAGTTGATGTACTGCGGCCCCACGCATATAAGCATCACCCATCCGCAGACTCCACAAAACAGAGCCACCGTGGCTTTGTTGACACGCGTGACGTGTTCGCTGCATATCAGCACGTAGCCTAGCAGCATGAGTATAACGATTGCCGTAGTCATAGTTTCCCTTGCCTAATTTGTGTTTGCAAAGAAAGTTAATATTTGTGAGTTAAGCAAACATTCCATGTCAAAATTCATTTAAAAACCGTAATTTTGCGGACATGAATAGAATGGTATATATGGCGGCGACTCTTGCGCTGAGTGCCGTGTGCCGGGCGCAAACGGTACAGCTGAGGGTAGGGGACAACATGTACGACATACCGTCAGTGTTGACGCAGGGTGAACTGAAGCCTGGGTGGAAGATAGTGGACGTGCAGCTGAAGGACAAGGTGACGCATTATCTGTGGGGAGCGCACGCCACGCAGATGACCGACGACAGGAGTCCGGTGTTCGTGATCACTCCCGGACAGGGCGAGACGCTCGCCGACTACGCCGTCATCCGGCTGCGCGCCAAGCGTGACTACCGCAAAGTGCCTAAGGGCAATCTGCGCGACAACGAATATACAAGGATAGAACCGTCGGCGTTCCACATCTCAGCCTACGGCGACGACGGCTTTCTCTGTCAGCCTAAAGTTTCTTTGGGAAAGGGCGAATACATACTCGTCAACATAGCCCAGCGCACGGTGGGCGAGCTCAACGACTTTTCGGTATTTCCCTTTCAAGTGCTCTGAGTGCTGCCCTCGTCGTTGCACTCCACCTTTATCTTCACTATGCGCCGCTCGTCCATCTCCATCACCTCGAAGGTGAAACGCTTGAACTCTATGCGCTCGTGAAGTGAAGGGAACTCGCCTTTTATCTCCAGCAGCAAACCAGCCAGAGTATCCGCCTCGCCTTCCACGTTCTTGAAGTAGTCGTCGTCCAGGTCAAGTATCTTCATGAAGTCGGACAGCAGCGTCTTGCCTTCGAATATATACGTGTTAGCCGACAGCTTCTGGTAGCTCTTCTCCTCCTCGTCGTACTCGTCGTTTATTTCGCCCACTATCTCCTCTATGATATCCTCCATGGTCACTATGCCGCTGGTGCCGCCGAACTCGTCCACCACTACAGCAATGTGAACCTTGTTGGCCTGGAAGTCGCGCAGCAGGTCGTCTATCATCTTCGTCTCCGGAACGAAGTAGGGCGGACGTATCAGGCTCTGCCATCTGAAGTTGGCCGGCTTGCCCAGATGCGGAAGCAGGTCCTTTATGTAGAGTATGCCCTTTATGTTGTCCTGCGTCCCTTGGTAGACGGGTATTCGGCTGTAGTTGTTCTCCACTATGCACTTCAGCACCTCGGGGTAGGGCGTCTTCATGTCCAGGTCTACTATGTCCATCCTGCTGGTCATAATCTCCTTCGCCATTTCTCCTCCGAACCTTATTATGCCTTGCAGCATGCTGCTTTCCTCTTCTATGTCCTTGTGGTCGGTAAGCTCCATGGCCTTTTCCAGGTCGTCCACGGTGAGGCTCTGCGTGTCGGTGTGCATAAGCTTCTGCGTCACTATCTTGCTCCTCACCAGAAGGCTGCTCACGGGACGGAACACCTTTATCATCATGCACAATATTGGAGCGGAGAAGCGGCTGAACGACAGCGTGTGCTGCGCTCCGTATATCTTGGGCATCACCTCGCCGAACAGCAGGATGAGGAACGTCAGCATCACCGTCAGTACCAGGAACTGCAGTATCGTGGCTCCACCGAAGTCCACGGTCTTCAAGAAACAATAGTTGAGCAGCATCACTATGGACACGTTCACCAGATTGTTGCATATAAGTATAGTGGCGAGAAGCCTTTCGTTGTCCTCCCGCAGGAAGAGTATCTTGGTGTCGGCCGGTCTCTTTTCCTCCTCTATGTCGCTGAGGTCGGATGGCGAAAGGCTGAAGAAGGCTATCTCGCTTGCCGAGCAAAAACCCGAGCATAGCAGTAGCAGTATGGCGACAGCCAACGCCACGGCCACCCCTACGGTTATGGGGTGGAATTCTATCTGCGAACACATCTGTGTCCAAGCGTCAAAAATGTCTGTAATGGTGTCCAATGCGTTATTGTTGTTTTTCCTGTTTTTATGTCTTCTTTGTCGGTTTCAGTCCTCTGTGTCGTACGTTTCGGCGTTTTGTCATGCCTGCTGCGCCGACTGGCGTTGCTTGGGCGTCAGCATCTCCATGCTCTCGGCCCATACCTCCACCACTCTGCGCTGCATGCCGTTCTTGTCGTCGTACGTGCGGTAGTGCAGTTGTCCTTCCACATAGAGCTTGTCGCCCTTGTGCACATACTGCTCCACCACTTCCGCCAACCTTCTCCATAGCACCACGTTGTGCCACTC
>CAVHNA010000047.1:11153-14948 GCA_963637205.1 Bacteroidaceae bacterium | reverse complement strand
ATGCTCACGCACCAGGGACTCCTCAACATAAATAAAGTTTATGTTATGAAAAAAACTTATTTATTGCTCTATTTTTGATTCTATTATTGTGCTACAACCTTGACAATCTTGTAGGTCTTAACCTGTGAAGTTGAATTGGTGTACTCAACAGCGTATGTAGCAGCTGCGTTTGGTGTCCACATCAGAGCCTTGCCATTATTGGAGAGTGTGATTGTGTTTCCATCCTCTGTCGGAACTGTTGCTGTCAGTGTTCCTGTAGCATCTGTAACAGTTATCTTCTTCGTTCCTGTTGAAGTTGTGGCGATTGCGTTAGCGACAGAAGCCTCTGTAATCGGGAAGTTGGTAGCGTCAGCTGTTTCTACTGTATAGAGCTTAACGTTACTGTCGGTCAATCCCACAACACTTCCCCCTTCAAGAACCGTAGCGTAAATTGCATCGCCAGACTTGTACTCGTTCTCACCTGTTACGTAAGTAGTCTTGCCACTAGCAGTTCTGGTTGCGAATGTAGTGATAGAAGGTTCGCTAACAGTTGTGATAGTCTCTTGATTGCCGGTCTCGTCTTCTACTACACATGCGTCGAAGGTGATGGGATAGAGGTCAGCTGACTTGTCTGTAATTTTGAAGAGATATGTGTAAGCGTAGTTCGGCTTCCACTGGCAGTACTGTGCAGGAACATTCACGGTCTTGCCATTAACCTCAATAATCTCACCAGTATCTTCAGAAATCAAGTTGTATGAAATCTGCAGCGTCATGTTTTCAGTGTTATCGGGGTTAGGAAGGATGGCTGTGTAATCGCCAGTTGATGTCCCTTTTTTATCCCAAGTAGGAGATGTAGCCTCTGTACCAACAGGTTCACCCGATGTTGTGCTTAGCCATGTTTGACCGCCTGTGTTGAGGTAATCCACGGTCTTTGAACCAGTAGCAACAACGACCTTCGCTCTGTTCACTGTAGTCTCACCAGCCTCATAAGAAGTGGTTCCTTCATAAGTTACAGTGTACTTGGTGCTAGCGCCTGCAACAACGAAGTTACCTGTTACGCCGAATCCTTTGGTCGTTGAATCATACGTTTTTTGTGTAGAAGAATTGCTTGCATCAGCTTCCTTTCCTACAATTTTCGTGATTACCACCTTATATCCAGGAACTTTCTCATAGATACCGAAGCGAACCTTGGACTGGAAGTTGCGGAAGGTGAACTTCACGTAGCCACCGTATGCGTTCTCTGGGTTATTTGTAGCGAGAGCAGCCTTTGCAATGTTCACACGGTCTGAAACGTAAACGTCTGCCGCAGCGCCCAGATCTTTGATGGTAATCTCATAGCCTTTGTCAAGGGCAGAACCATTTGTCGGAGCCTTTGTTATTTTCTTTATTACAATCTTATTAGAGGTACCTGTAATGTCATCTGGTTTTGCTGAAACTGCGGTGAAGGTGTAGTCGGTTGCATTGGCATCCCAATACTTGATAGTCTGTGTCGTCGGAGTTACTGGATCCAAATTGGCGTTGGAAACGACATCTGTAAGTCCCACATACTCCCAGTCCTTTGTGTTGCTGGTAGTAGTGTTGGCTGTGTTTGCCCCATACTTCACAGTATAGTTTTGGAATACTTTGTTTTCAGCAGTCACATCATTGGTAATTGTTGCACCGCTCTCATTCTTCTCACCCCAAACGTAGAAAACACTGTTAAGCTTGTCAGCGGCATCTTTGCCTTCTGCACGCGTAATAGCCGGCGTCTGCATGTTGAATCCGATGGCATTGTCTCCGTTTCCTCCATTGGAGACAGGAGAGTCTCCAATGAAATCCTCATTGGCACAGCCTGCCATTACTGCAGCGGCTGTAGCAAGGAATAGATAATTCTTTTTCATAATTCACATTGTATATTAGTATGTTAATGTTTCCACATCTCACCGTTAAGAACATAAATGAAAAAGCGCAGAACTTGCGTTACTCGTTCCACTTTCAGAAGGCTCTAGCATTACCCAAATTGTCGAAACGAGCAATGCATAAAGCCCCACGCCAGTGTAAATATACTTTTCCTCCTCCCTCGCCGGCGGACGACCACGTCGCCACGGTTACGGAAAAGGTGCATATAAAACACCTCATGAGGCGCTCTGCATTGCTTTGTGTTTGACAATTTGTATGAACTGCTAGATTCTCTGAAAGTCAAAACAAAGCGTACAAAAACGCCTTTTGCAATATGTCTGTCAGCCACGGCATCAAGCCCCAAAGAGCCTTCCGCACGCAAAAGACGGTGCAAATGTATGAACATTTCCCGAAATCCACACACATTTCAACGATTTTCTTCATAAGATAGCCGAAATTTAACATTTTACTGACATATTGTTGCCGTTGGACAAAAAATGCATACCTTTGCAGCAGAAAACGAGTCATCACATTATAGACACATGAAAGAGAACATCGTAGCGGAGTGTCCCGAGAAGAGGAACTTGAATTTCATTGAGCAGAAAGTAGAGAAAGACCTTGCGGAAGGCAAGAACCACGGAAAGGTGCAGACACGTTTTCCGCCCGAACCCAACGGCTATCTGCATATCGGTCACGCCAAGGCCATAGCTCTTGACTTCGGCATAGCCAGACAGTACGGCGGCACATGCAACCTCAGGTTCGACGACACCAACCCCACCAAGGAAGACACCGAATACATAGAGAGCATAGAGAACGACATCAAGTGGCTCGGCTACCAGTGGAGCCACGTCTACTACGCCAGCGACTACTTCCAGCAGCTGTGGGACTTCGCCGTATGGTTGATAAAGCAAGGCAGGGCCTACATAGACGAACAGAGCGCGGAGGTGATAGCGCAGCAGAAAGGCACCACCACCAAGGCAGGCGAGAACAGTCCCTTCAGAGACAGACCCGTGGAGGAGAACCTCAAGCTCTTCGAGTTCATGAACAGCGGCAACGCCACGCCCGGCTCCATGGTGCTGAGAGCCAAGATAGACATGGCTCACCCCAACATGCTCTTCCGCGACCCCCTGCTCTACCGTGTAATGAACATACCACACATACGCACCGGCAACAAGTGGAACGCATATCCCATGTACGACTTCACGCACGGGCAGAGCGACTATCTGGAAGGTGTGACGCACAGCCTGTGTACTCTGGAGTTCGTGGAGCACAGACCCCTCTACGACCTGTTCGTAACATGGATGAAGGAATACCGCGGCGAGACGGACAACATAGAGGACAACCGCCCGCGCCAGACAGAGTTCAACAAGCTGAACCTCTCCTATACCCTCATGAGCAAGCGCAACCTGCTGGCACTGGTGAAGGAAGGACTGGTGAACGGATGGGACGACCCCCGTATGCCCACCATCTGCGGCTACCGTCGCAGAGGCTACAGTCCCGAGAGCATCAACAAGTTCATAGGCAAGATAGGATATACCACCTTCGACGCCCTCAACGAGATGGAACTGATGGAGAGTGCCGTACGCGAAGACCTGAACACCAGAGCCATACGCGTGAGTGCGGTGCTCGACCCCGTGAAGGTGGTGATAACCAACTATCCCGAAGGACAGACTGAGACCCTCACGGCAGTGAACAACCCGGAAAACGAAGCGGACGGCACACACGAAGTATCCTTCGGCAGGGAGCTGTGGATAGAACGCGAAGACTTCCAAGAGGAAGCGGAGAAGAAGTTCATGCGCCTCGCCCCCGGCAAGGAGGTACGCCTGAAGAACGCATATATAATAATGTGTACCGGATGCACCAAGGATGCGGAAGGTAACGTGGTGGAGATACAGTGCACGTACGACCCAGAGTCGAGAAGCGGCATGCCCGGCGCAG
>CAVHNA010000047.1:0-11118 GCA_963637205.1 Bacteroidaceae bacterium | reverse complement strand
AGATAAAGGGCAAGACACTCCACTGGGTCAGCTGCGCGCACGCCGTAAAGGCGGAGGTGCGGCTTTACGAACGCCTATGGACAGTGGAGAACCCACGCGACGTCTTGGCTGAGACCATGGAGCAGCAACACTGCGACGCCGTGACAGCCATGCGGACGATGATAAACCCTGACAGCCTGAACGTACGTGCGGAGTGCTATGTGGAGGAATACGCCGCCAGCATGCCAGCCCTCTCCTACCTGCAGTTCCAGCGTATAGGTTATTTCAACGTAGATCCCGACAGCACGCCGCAGCATCCTGTCTACAACAAGACTGTAGGGCTGAAGGACAACTGGTCCAAGAAGAAGTGAGGGAAGACGACAGAGCATATTTCGAAGACGCTGAGTTCAAGGAGTCGCTAAGGCGGTACGAGTCGGCACTCTCTATGGGCAAGTCCGTGTATATGGACGCGGACGAGCTCACCGACATAGCCGAGTACTACATGGTGAACAACAAGGAGAAGGAGGCCAACGAGGCCATCTCCATAGCCCTTGACCTCCACCCCGGCAGCGTAGACCCGCAGGTCTTTCTGGCGCGGCAGGAGATGTTCCACGACAGGCTGGACCGCGCCCACGAGATATGCGACTCCATAGAAGATCAGAACGACAGGGAGGTGGCGTTCCTGCGCACCGAGCTGATGATAAGGGAAGACAAGGTGGAGGCCGCGCAAGAGTTCCTCATGGACATACACGACGGCTTGGACTCCGGCAAAGCCGATTTCCTCTACGACAGCGCATGTGTGTTCCTCGACTACGACCTCTTTGACGAAGCCCTCGTGTTCGCCACCCGACTAGAGGGAGAGCACCCTCGCTATTCCAAGACCAAGCCGCTGCTCGTGGACGTGCTAATGGCGACGGAGAACTACGAAGCGGCGATACCCATCATCAACGACATCCTTGACTCCGACCCTTACGACACCGAGTGCTGGCTCTGCCTGGCCGAGTCGCAGTATTCGCAAGGCAAGTGGGACGAGGCTATAGAAAGCGCGGAGTTCGTGCTGGCCATCACCCCCGACGACAAGAAAGCTGTGGTGGTAAAGGCCAAGTGCCTCATGGAGACCAATACATATGACAAGGCACACGACACGCTACAGGCCTATCTGACAAGACACCCCGCCGACAGCCACGTGCTTTATCACGACTCGGTATGCCTGTCTTTCCTGGAACGCTACGACGAAGCGTTGGCAAGCATAGAGAAGTCGCTTTCCGGCAGATACAACGATGTGGACGACAGACTGCGCGCCTACCTGCAGTTGGCCTACATACAAAGCAAGCGGCACAATGCGCAGAAAGCCCTGGCCGCACTGGACAGGGCCAGCGGCATGGAGTCGGACAACATCTCGTGCGACTTCGACCTGCTCAGGGGCGAGATATATCTGGAGAACGGTTACCCCGAGCATGCCGTCACCTTCTTCATAGACTCCCTCAAGCACACTTCCGACAGGGAAGTGACGATGTTCAATATATGCGTGGCCTATCTGGAGTCGGGCTATTGCCACGACGCCAGCGACCTCTTCCGCAGGTACATGGACGAATATCCCGACTCGGCACGCAAATGCTGGCCGTACCTGGCACTCAGCTACTACCAGTCGGGAGAGACGGAGCAGTACCTCAAGTACCTCAAGATGGCGGCGGAGGACAACCCGGACGTCACGCAATTCCTGTTTTCCAAACACTTCCCCTCCACACCGGTGGACGAATACTACACCTACGCCTACCGTGCCGCGTACGGCGAATGTCCTCCCGACAGAGGCGGCACCGACACAGAGAACGGAAGGATTGCCGCAGGCAGGACAAAATAAAGCGGCTCACATTTCAGAAAGCGGATTATTATTCATAACTTTGCGGAATAAATAAGGAAAGAACCACACATGAAGTTGATAATATACACCAGTTCCGATTTCTTCGTGGAGGAGGACAAAATCCTCACCACGCTTTTCGATGAGGGGCTGGACATCCTCCATCTAAGGAAACCCGAGTCGGAGCCGGTGTTCTGCGAACGTCTGCTCAGCCTCATTCCCAAACAGTATATGGACAGGATAGTGGTGCACGACCATTTCTACCTGAAGGAGGAGTTTTCCCTGATGGGCATACACCTCAGTCGCAGACATCCCGAGCCACCGTCCAACTACACCGGACAAGTGACGCGTACATGCTACTCGCTGCAGGAACTGGAGGAACACAAGGACGAGTGTCCGTATGTCTGCCTGCGCAGTGTCTTCGACTGCATATCCGAGCCCGACCACTTGGCGTCGTACACTGAAAACGAGCTGGAAGCCGCCAGAAAGTCAGGGCTGATAGACAAGAAGGTGATAGCCGAAGGAGGCGTCACCCTGGACAACATAGACAGACTGTGCGAGCTCGGCTTCGGCGGCGTGGCGGTATGCGGCGACCTCTGGAGCAGATTTGACATACACTCGCACCAGGACTTCAAGGAACTCATCCATCACTTCAGGCTGCTTAGGAAGAAGACATCGGAATGAAGTCACGGCACACAGGAAAAACAACAAATCTTATAAAATAACTTAAAGAAGAAATGGAATCCAACAATTCTTTCAAAGTTTTTTCGGGAACGAAATCCCACTATCTGGCAGAGGAGATCTGCAAGTGCTTGAACTGCGAACTTGGAAAAATCTCCATCACCAAGTTCTCCGACGGAGAGTTCGAGGTGTGCCTTGAAGAATCCATCAGAGGCAAGGACGTCTTCCTGGTCCAGAGCACTTTCCCCAACGCCGACAACCTCATGGAGATGCTCCTCATGGTAGACGCCGCCAAGCGTGCTTCGGCCCACACTGTCAACGCCGTGATACCCTACTTCGGATGGGCTAGGCAAGACAGGAAGAGCAAGCCCAGAGTCAGCATAGCCGCCAAGCTGGTAGCCGACATGCTCAGCGTGGCAGGTATCGACCGTCTCATCACCATGGATCTGCACGCCGACCAGGAGCAGGGCTTCTTCGACGTACCCGTAGACCACCTCTACGCTTCCAGCGTGATGCTTCCTTATATACAGAGCCTCCATCTGGAGAACCTTGTCATAGCCACTCCCGACGTAGGCGGCACCAAGCGTGCCAGCACATACAGCAAGTACCTCAACTGCCCTCTGGTTATCTGCAACAAAACGCGCAAGAGAGCCAACGAGGTGGCGCACATGGAGATAATAGGTGACGTGGAAGGCGCTAACGTGATACTGGTGGACGACATAGTGGACACGGCAGGCACCATCACCAAGGCAGCCGACCTTATGAAGAGCAACGGTGCGCTCAGCGTACGCGCCATAGCCAGCCACGGCCTTATGAGCGGCCCCGCCGACGAACGTGTGGAGGCAAGCTCACTGGAGGAGATAGTATTCACGGACTCCATACCTTACACCAACAAGTGCAGCAAGGTAAAGCAGATTTCCATAGCGCAGCTCATAGCAGACACCATCTACTGCGTGCAGAACAACAAGAGCATCAGTAGCCAGTACCTGACGAGCAACATCTGACAAACATCACGATATACACAAGAAAGCCCAGGATATCACCCTGGGCTTTCTTGTGTATATACCGTCGTGAGAAAGCTAAAGCGTCACCTGCCCAACCGCAGCTTCCGCAACAGCTCCTTGTTTATGGCCTTTATCTTATGGCTACCGTCGCTGATACCCTGTTTCAGGTTCTCTATCTCACCGTTCATCTCGTTATAGAAGTCGCTGAACATACGCAGTAGCGGCGGCTGCAGTGCGGCAGTCTCGTTGTTCACCACCATGCGTATGGCCTTTTCCTCAAGTCGTATATAAAGGTCGTGCCCCTCCTCCACCGGTTCACCGTCGAAGTGTATGACACCCGGCGCAGTGCGGTGTATGTGCAGGCTGCGGCACTGGAACGTGCGTATGCGGCTGTTGCTAGTTATAGACTTGTTGAACAGCTGTATGGCTATCTGCGGAGCTTCCAGCACCGTGAACGGTTCCATTATCGTCACGTCCAGCAGACCGTCGCTCATGCTCGCCATAGGAGCTATATACACGTTGTTGCCATACTGGCTAGCGTTGGCGCAGGCTATAAGGAAAGCCTTGTAGTGCTGCTTCTCGCCGTCTATCTCTATGTCGTATGTCTCGGGTTTGTAGAGCAGCCCCTCCTTCAGCGTGTTCTCCAGATACGACAACAGTCCTCGCCTGCCGCTCTCGGCGAACTTGCTGCTGACGAAAGCGTCGAAGCCCACTCCGCAGGTGCAGAAGAAAGGAGTCTCGTTGATGAGTCCGTAGTCCAGCGTCTCCACCTTACATTCCCGCAGCACCTTCAGTGCTCCCACAGGGTTCATGGGTATGGACAGATGCCGCGCCAGACCGTTGCCGCTGCCGCACGGCACTATGCCGAGGGCGGTGCCTGTATGTACCAGACTGCGCGCCACCTCGTTCACCGTACCGTCGCCACCGACAGCCACCACCACGTCCCATCCCTCACGGGCTGACTGCTCGGCTATCTCCGCCGCATGCCCCTTATAGGAAGTGAACACCACGTCACGCTGGAAGCTGTCGTCGGGAATCATCCTCGTAGCCGCAGCCACTATGTGCCGTTTGTCCCCCGTCCCGGAGATGGGGTTCACTATGAATCTTATCTTTGTCTTTTTGTCCATAACAAGTGCGGCTGCAAAGGTATGCAAAACAATCGTAACACTATATCACAACTTCTTAATAAGAGTGAAAAAGCAAGTTTTTTGTTAGGCCTAAGAGCAATATTGCAGCAAATGTCGTATCTTTGCAGAAATTTTCAGACCATCAGGATACTGAACACAAGAAAAGACAAATGGGATTACTTCAAGAAAAACTGGCTAAGCATCCTTTCTACAGCTTGGCTCAAGAGGTTAAGGACAAGGGCATATACCCTTATTTCCGCGAGATAGAAGGCAAACAAGGCACAGAAGTAGAAATGGGAGGCCACCATGTGTTGATGTTCGGCAGCAACGCCTACACCGGACTCACAGGTGACGAGCGAATCATAGAAGCTGGATGCGCCGCCATGAGGAAATACGGTAGCGGTTGTGCCGGAAGTCGTTTCTTGAACGGAACACTGGACATACACGTACAGCTGGAGAAGGAACTGGCGGAGTTCGTAGGCAAGGACGACGCTCTGGTCTTCGCCACAGGCTTCACTGTGAACAGCGGTGTCATCCCTCAGCTTGTGGGCAAGGACGACTACATCATCTGTGACGACCGCGACCATGCGAGCATCGTGGACGGCCGTCGTCTCAGCTTCGCCACACAGCTCAGATACAAGCACAACGACATGGCCGACTTGGAGCGCGTGCTCCAGAAGTGCCATCCCGACAGCGTGAAGCTGATAGTGGTGGACGGCGTGTTCAGCATGGAGGGTGACCTCTGCAAGCTCCCCGAGATAGTGGAACTGAAGAAGAAGTACAACGCCACCATCATGGTGGACGAGGCCCACGGTCTCGGAGTCTTCGGCAGACAAGGCCGCGGCGTATGCGACCACTTCGGTCTTACCGACGACGTGGACGTCATCATGGGCACCTTCTCCAAGAGTCTGGCCAGCATAGGAGGCTTCGTTGCGGCAGACCAGGTAACCATCGACTCGCTGCGCCACACCGCACGTACCTATATCTTCAGTGCCAGCAGCACCCCTGCCGCCACTGCAAGTGCCATGGAGGCCCTGCATATAATACAGAACGAGCCCGAGCGTCTGGAAGCACTCTGGAATGTCACCAACTATGCGCTCAGTCGTTTCCGCGAGGAAGGTTTCGAGATAGGTGACACGGAGAGCCCCATCATACCGCTCTACGTACGTGACATGGAGAAGACATTCACCGTGGTGGCGAGAGCCTTTGAGGAAGGAGTCTTCATCAACCCCGTCATCCCACCCGCATGCGCACCGCAGGACACCCTCGTGCGTTACGCCCTGATGGCCACACATACATGCGAACAAGTGGACAGGTCAGTGGAGAAACTGAAGAAGGTCTTCAAGGAACTGGATATCATCAAGTGAATCCTATAGATATCGCCCTTGCGGGAGGGCGATGATGAATAGCCTGGAGCGTCGCTTCGGGCTATTTGCATATCATGGCTGTTATTTCATCCGTCCGTACTTCATCTCGTCTCCGTTCCTGTCGTACTGCTTGCGTTTGCCCACAGGAGGCTCTGTCAAGGTGATCCTTACCACGACGGTCCGGCTCAGCGATCGTTCTATGCTGGCATCAAACGCATCCATGTGTCCTGGCAGGAAACGTTCGCTTATCAGACGAAGGCCGTGTACCTTCTCCTCGTCGTCTTCCACAAGTTCCGCTTTCCCGAAGGCTATGGCCGACTTGTACTGCAACGAGAAGCTGCCGTCCTTCGGACCTACCGTAGGAGTGCAGCGGGTGACAGCCGACAGGCACACTTCCGGATTGGCCTTTACAGCGTCCAGCTTCTTCCCCTCCAGTGCACAGTGGAAATACCAATGCACGTCATCGTCCGACGCAAGCGACAAAGGCAAGCCGTACGCCTTGCCGTCCGCATCAATGAAACTAACGGTTAT
Source organism: Bacteroidaceae bacterium (assembly GCA_963637205.1). Classification (GTDB taxonomy): domain Bacteria; phylum Bacteroidota; class Bacteroidia; order Bacteroidales; family Bacteroidaceae; genus Physcousia. The sequence continues at coordinate 4,571 of CAVHNA010000047.1, read as the reverse complement.
ATACGGAGCCTTGTGCATCACTTCCAATGCCCATTGGCTATCCATTTCCCTTGATTCTTTTCTCATCCTTCAACTATGTTTTATATACAGTTTCAATTCCTTACACATTTTACCTAAACCGTTACATCACCACTGCGGCAGAACGCGTTCTTCGGAGTGGCACTGTCAGAATTTCAACTTTATCTCCGCCGGGAAAGCGTAACGCTCGTCCTGCCTTAGAGAGAGGTTGGACGTGATGTTCTCCCTTGTTCTCTCCGCCTTACCGTCATACACCACGTGTCCGTTGTAGAACACCTTGACAGGTTTGTCAAGGTCCATCATCTCGTCGTTCAGGCAGATGGTCAGTTCCCCGTAGTCACACTTCGTTATGCTGACGTTGTTGTCGTAATAAAAGGCCCGCACCTCCTTATGGCGCGCCATCTCGTCTTCGTTGACCTTAATCCAGTAGAAGCACTGTTTCAGTTGTTCCTCCTGATGCCATACTATCTTCCTTGGGTACGGATTTCTCCTGTACTGCGCCATCCAGCTTATTGCCGTGGTGTCCACCCTGTCCATCCAGTGCGCCTTACCTTTTACTATATGTCCTTCGTGGGTATACCCTTCCAGGTCTTGCCGGTGCAGCGAGTCCATCAGCAGTATCCTAGCCGCGTCCTGTTTGCTACGATCGTAAGCCCCGTCATTCTCACCGCACCATATAGAGAAAGGCGTATTGCGAAGGTTCTCCATGCGCACGTCTCCGGGATGTCCAGCCATCATGGACGCGGCGGCCCAAGTGTCCGCCATCCTTGGCGCAAGACGCCACACGCCGTCACCTCCAGCGGAGTATCCGAGCAGATACACCTTGTCCGGGTTTACGTCCAGATGCGTCACACAATAGTTGATGACCTCTCTGTAGCACTTGTCAAGCAGTGGCTTGAAGTGCATGTCCCAATCGTTGTATGGAGCTCTGGGGCACAGATACACGCCCTCCGCAGGACGGTAGAGCCGCCACTGGTTCTTCCACTGGCTGTCGTTGACCTCCTTCGGCGCACTGCCGCCACCGTGCAGAGAGATATACAGCGAGCGTCCGTCGGCCGGCTTGTCGCCGAACACCTCCCAGTGCAGCGGCATGGTGATGGTATCCACGCTAACCTTCATGTCTGTCGTGACATAGTCTAGCCTCACCTTTTCCTCCGACTTCCATTTGTCCACCGCTTCCCTCAGAGCCTCGCTTGCCTGTTCCCTCGTAAGCGTATGCGTAGTCTTCCGTGCCCACGACAACGAGACCACAGCAAGAAGAATTATGAATGTGTACTTCCTCATTTGACAGTATATTTTCTGTAAATTTACGAAGAATAAGCGACACGGAGAAATGAATATCCCATAAACTGCCCCATCGGCCTCCAAATTAAAGCATACAACCCAATCCGGCAAAGAGACGTAATGAGGATAAAGGTGGCCCGTTAAGTTGAGAGCAATATATTTGGCAAAATGGCCGATTGTTCGTAACTTTGCCACAAAAATATATGAAGAAGGTTCTCTACATGCACGGATTCGCTTCGGCAGGAAGCAGCGGCACAGCCACCACCATGCGCAACATGCTATATACAAAAGGAGTGGAAGTGCTGAGCCCCGACATACCCGTCAGTCCGCGGCAGGCATTGCCCTTTCTCAAGTCGTACGTTGAAGAAAACCGTCCAGACTTGATAGTGGCCACCAGCATGGGATGTCTGTACGCCGAACAGATGTACGGCGTGCCGCGCATATTGGTCAACCCCTCCTTTCGAATGGCCATACTTCTCACGTACAGAGGCTTTGGCAGACGCGAGTTCCGCAACAAGCGCGCCGACGGAGCCAAAGACTTCAAGGTGGACAAGGAGATGATAAAGGAGTTTCAGGAGGTGGAGAAGCTCTCGTTCTCGCACGTCACCGACGAGGAGAAGTCATTGGTATGGGGACTGTTCGGTACAGCGGACAATCTGGTGAACTGCCAGCAGATCTTCGCCAAGAAATACGGCGACAACCGGAAGTTTCTCTTTGATGGACCGCATTTCCTCAACGACAAGGTGCTGAGCAAGGTGGTGATGCCTCTGGTGGAGAAGATACTCGAGGTGTGAGACAATACACTATTACAGACAAACGGACCCATCCCTCTTGGGGACACGAATTATAATAAACACAATACAATCTATACAAGAATATGTTTGAAAACCTTAGCGAACGGCTCGAGAGGTCGTTCAAGATACTGAAGGGCGAAGGTAAAATCACCGAGATAAACGTGGCAGAGACGCTGAAGGATGTCAGAAGGGCTCTGCTCGACGCCGATGTCAACTACAAGGTGGCGAAGTCCTTTACCGACACCGTCAAGCAGAAAGCCATCGGACAGAACGTGCTCACGGCGGTGAAGCCGCAGCAGTTGATGGTGAAGATAGTACACGACGAGCTGGCCGACCTGATGGGAGGCGACGCCACGGACATAAACCTCAAGGGACACCCCTCCATCATCCTTATGGTAGGTCTCAACGGAGCTGGAAAGACCACCATGAGCGGCAAGCTTGCCAAGCTGCTCAAGGACAAGAAGCAGAAGAAGACCCTCCTCGCCGCTTGCGACACGTTCCGCCCTGCCGCCGTAGAGCAGTTGCGCATACTGGGCGAACAGGTGGGAGTACCCGTCTACATGGAAGAAAACGCCACAGACCCTGTAGAGGTGGCCAAGCATGCGGTGCAGGAAGCCAAGGCCAAAGGATACGAGGCTCTCATCGTGGACACCGCAGGTCGTCAGTCCATAGACGAGGAACTGATGCAGCAGGTACAAGACATCCGCAATGCGGTATGTCCCGACGAGACGTTGCTGGTCGTTGACGCCATGACAGGACAGGATGCCGTGAACACAGCCAAAGAGTTCAACGACAGACTGGACTACACCGGTGTCATCCTCACCAAGCTTGACGGAGACACACGTGGAGGTGCCGCCATCAGCATCCGCACAGTAGTGAACAAGCCCATCAAGTTTGTGGGTACTGGCGAGAAGATGGAAGCCCTGGACGTCTTCCACCCCAGCCGCATGGCAGACCGTATACTAGGCATGGGCGACATCGTATCCCTGGTGGAGAGAGCGCAAGAGCAGTTCGACGAAGAGGAAGCCCGCCGCCTGCAGAAGAAGATACAGAAGAACCAGTTCGACTTCAACGATTTCTACAAGCAGATACAGCAGATCAAGAAGATGGGTAACATCAAGGAACTGGCGAGCATGATACCTGGCATGGGGAAAGCCCTGAAGGACGTGGACATAGACGACAACTCGTTCAAGGGCGTGGAAGCCATCATCCTCAGCATGACACCCAAGGAGCGCACCAACCCCGAATGCCTCAACACCAGCAGAAGGCAACGCATAGCCAAGGGCTCCGGCACCGACATACAAGATGTGAACAGGTTGATCAGGCAGTTCGACCAGACCCGCAAGGTGATGAAGCTCATGAGCAGCAACAGCAAGATGGCCCGCATAGCAAGCATGATGAAGGGCAAGGGCTTCCCCATGTAGCGTATATATATAATGTATAATATATATAATGTAGACAAGAAAATGCAGATCATAGACGGAAAACAGACGGCAGCCACCATAAAGGCGGAGATATCCGAAGAGGTGAAGAACATAATGGCGGCAGGCGGCAAACAGCCGCATCTGGCTGCAGTGTTGGTAGGACACGACGGAGGTTCGGAGACATACGTCAGGAACAAAGTGCTCGCCTGCGAGGCGTGCGGCTTCAAGAGCACGCTGATACGTTACGAGGCGGACATCACCGAAGAAGAGCTGCTAGCGTGCGTGGACAGGCTCAACAACGACGACGACGTGGACGGCTTCATAGTACAGCTCCCGTTGCCCAAGCATATCAACGAGCAGAAGGTGATAGAAGCCATAGACTACCGCAAGGACGTGGACGGCTTCCACCCCATCAACGTAGGACGTATGGCTATAGGCCTGCCCTGCTTCATATCCGCCACACCGCTCGGCATAGTCACCCTGCTCAAACGCTACGGCGTACAGACATCTGGCAAGAAGTGCGTGGTGCTGGGTCGCAGCAACATCGTAGGCAAACCCATGGCGCAACTGATGATGCAGAAGCAGTACGGCGACAGCACCGTCACCGTATGCCACAGCCACAGCCAGAACCTGAAGGAGGAATGCCGCCAGGCCGACATCGTGATAGCCGCCATAGGCAAACCGGCGTTCGTAACAGCCGACATGATAAAGCCCGGAGCCACTGTCATAGACGTGGGTACCACACGTGTGCCGGACAGCACACGCAAGAGCGGATTCCGTCTGTGCGGCGACGTGGACTTCGACAACGTAGCTCCGCTCTGCTCATTCATCACGCCGGTGCCTGGAGGAGTTGGTCCTATGACCATCTGCATGCTCATGCAAAACACTCTGTTGGCGGCCAAAAAGACTGTTTATGCGTGATGTCAGCAAAAAAAACGGCCCATTCGCTTTGTCAATTCGGATTAAAGTCGTAACTTTGCGCTCGCAAATGGGGAAACAGACACGCAAGTCTTCTCTCATAGTCTCATAGATGGTGACTATAGTTCAGTTG
>CAVHNA010000046.1:0-15031 GCA_963637205.1 Bacteroidaceae bacterium | reverse complement strand
GTTCTCTTTCCTCCTCGAAAACCTTTATGTAAGGTTTGTTGAAACGAGCGGTCACATTCCATTCTATATCGCGTATGTCGTCTCCATACTGATATTCGCGGACTTCAGAAAACGCCATTCCGCGTCCTTTGAAAGCTGAATGGTACTCGCCTGCAAAGATATTGTTGCTTAGTCCCTTCGTCTTTATCTCAATCCGCCTTACCTTTTTTAAGATATCTGATGTTTCCATCCTTCAGACAGATATTGCGATTAAGGCACCTCTACCTTATTTATAACCTTGCTTATAATCTCTTCAGCTGTTACATTGTTTGCTTCCGCCTCATACGACAGTCCAATTCTATGGCGAAGTACGTCATATGCGACACTGCGCACGTCTTCCGGAATGACATATCCTCTGCGCTTGATGAATGCGTAGGCCCTGGACGCTAATGCCAGGTTGATACTTGCACGTGGAGAACCGCCGAACTCTATATACTCCTTCAAGTCCTTAAGTCCGTACTTCTCAGGATAACGTGTGCAGAATACTATATCGGCAATATACTGTTCTATCTTCTCGTCAATATAAACCTCGCTCACCACTTTGCGTGCATCCATAATCTCTTTTGTAGACATTACTGGGCGAACTTCTGTCTTCTCGTTCTTTATCTGCTGGCGAATAATAAGTTTCTCCTCCTCCAGTTTCGGGTAGTCTATTACCACCTTAAGCATAAAACGGTCAACCTGCGCCTCAGGCAGAGGATAGGTGCCTTCCTGCTCTATGGGATTCTGGGTGGCGAGGACAAGGAACGGCGTTGGCAATGAATAGGTGTTCTTGCCTATAGTTACCTGTCTTTCCTGCATAGCCTCCAACAAAGCGCTTTGTACTTTAGCCGGAGCACGGTTTATCTCATCCGCAAGCACGAAATTGGCGAAGACAGGTCCCTGCTCTACCATGAACTTTTCATCCTTTTGGCTGTATATCATCGTACCGATGACATCGGCAGGCAACAAGTCGGGAGTAAACTGGATACGGTTGAACTTAGAGTCCACCAACTTAGCCAAGGTCTTTATCGCCATTGTTTTCGCAAGTCCCGGCACACCTTCCAGCAGTACATGTCCGTCACTCAGAAGACCTATCAAGAGAGACTCTATAAGGTGTTTCTGACCAACTATCACCTGGTTCATACCCGTCACAAGATTCGTGACAAATGCGCTTTGTCTTTCTATCCGATCGTTGAGTTCGCGAATGTCAATAGATTCTGCCATATTTTCTTTCTGTGATTTTATTTGTAATTTGCGGACGCAAAATTAGCGTTTTCCGTTTTTACGGACAAAAATATTATATAAAAAAGAGTTATCTGTATGTTTAACTTTGTTAAATTCTATTCCGTCGTTTTTTACGCAAATCATGGAAAAGACGTTTCACAATTTCACCATAAAGCTATTCATTGAATACCAATTTCGGGATTTTCACCTCGTAATCCAATGGTATTACATCAGGATTTTTGAAATCGTTATGAACTATGATGTAACGTGCCAAGTCTTTGTTCCCCAATTCTTCTTTGGCGAATTTATAAAGATTGTCTCCTTTTTTCATGATACGAACCTTTATTGTACCCACTATTAAGAAGTCTCCATCCGGCACTTGGCTGAATTCAGAAGCAAGGGCTGCCAGGTTTTCTCGCATGTCTTCTTGTCCTATAATGTTGTCATCTTCCATTTCGGCTTTGACGTTTTGGGGTAATTCTTGTTTGGCCATACTGTCCACACTCGTGGTGTCCGATACCATTGCGTCTGTACCATTTTTTTGTTTATCTTCCACCACTAAAGGCAATGACTTTTCTGGAACTTTTATCCCGTCAAGACAAGGACAAAGCAATCTGTAATACCCAGCGAAATAACTTCCCAATATGAGACACACTATCAGTAATGCATACAACAGAACGTGTATGTTGTCCTTCTTCTGTGTTTTCTCTTCTATGTACAGAACATTTTCCGTCCTATTTTCACACTCGTCAGGTTCTGATGTCTCGCTTGGGTTTGACCGCATATCCAAATTTGAAGAAGAGTCATCCTCTGCATTTACATTGTCGCCGCTTGACTCGTCTTCTTCTTCATGCGTAGGTGCGGCAAACGATTCTGAGTTTTCTCCTTCTTCAGTCTCTGATTCAATATCAGAAGGAGGAGGCGTAGATTCAGATATTTCACTAGCATCGTTTATAGAGGAACTGTTGTCGGGTTCAGGCTCTATCGCAGGAGGTGTAGCTTCGTCTTTTCCTTCGACTTCGTCTGTGGGTTGCGAATCGAACGTATCATCCTCTTCCGGTGAAATATCAATTGCTTCGTCGGTGTCAATACGTTCCATGTCTTCAATGTTGGTGCCTTCATTGATGATAATAGTAGAAAACGCCTCAAATGGTCTGTTCACTTTGGCCTTAAGATCGTTGTCAGGAGTGAAGGTCACCTTGGGATGCCCGGGGATAAGTATGCGGTTTCCTGTGTTCACGTCAACGCTCTCTCGGTCTAGTACGTTTATCAGTTTGAACGTACCCAGTCCTTTTATTTTAACCCCTTTGGTGTCAGTGACGTTTTCTTTTACTACTTCAAAGAAGCTCCTCAAGAAAGTATCTGATTCCTCTGGCGACAAGTTACTTTTTAAAGATAAACTTGACGCTAAATCCTGTAATGTAATCTTGCTAGCCATATTGTTCGTATAGGATTACTTTCCGTTCACCATTTCTTTGAGAGTACTGAAAGGCTTAAAGTTCACGGTCATCTTTGGAGGTGTGAGCATCTTCTGCTTGGTGGCAGGATTAACCACCACCCTCTCCAATTTCTTCTTTACCTCAAAACTTCCAAATCCACTTATGCTTATAACGTTTTCGTCCAACAGTTCCTCGGTCATCAAAGACACAAAAGCTGTCACATTGGCTGCGACATCTTTCACGCCCAATCCAGTGCGGGCACTCATCTCAGTTATGAACTCTTTGTTATTCATATTGTAGCTGTACGTTTAATTTAACTTGCCAACCGACCCATAAAGATCAAAATCGTCGGCGTTGTCAATCGTCACCGTATAAAATTGCCCTATATTCAATTCTTTATCGTCGCATACTGGTATTAAAACTTCCGGATCGACATCAGGTGAATCGTATTCTGTACGTCCTATGTAATAATCTCCTTCCACTCTATCTATTATCACCTTGTACTTCCTGCCGACTTTTGTCTGTTGTATTTCACCGCTTATGTTTTGCTGTATGCGCATCAGCTTAGACAGTCTTGCTTGTTTTACCTCATCAGGAACATTGTCATTAAGATGTTCTGCACTATACGTACCTTCCTCTTCACTATATGCAAAAGCTCCCATCCTTTCAAAACGTGCCCATTTCACGAAATCAAGCAATTCTTGGAAATCCTCATCCGTCTCACCTGGAAATCCAACCATAAGCGTCGTCCTGATGTGAATGCCTGGAACCATTTTTCGCATTGTGTTAATCAAGTCATAGGTCTGTTGCTTTGTGATATTCCTGTGCATACTACTCAACACATTGTCTGAGATATGCTGTAAGGCGATGTCCATGTATTTGCAGATGTTGGAATGTTTAGACATAACGTCAAGCAGTTCTACAGGAAATTGCGTTGGATAAGCATAGTGCAACCTTATCCATTCCACGCCTTCTATGTTGGCTATCGTATCCACCAATTCTGATATTTTACGTTTCTTGTAGATGTCTATGCCATAGTAAGTAAGTTCTTGCGCTATTATCTGAAATTCCTTGACACCAAGACTGACCAACATTTTCACCTCGTCCAAGATTTCATCCATAGGACGACTACGATGCCTGCCTGTTATAATAGGAATGGCACAATAAGAGCATTTCCTGTCACAGCCCTCACTTATCTTGAGGTATGCGTAATGAGACGGCGTTGTTAAACATCTTTCGTTGCTAGCGTCGTTGCAATATGCTTTCCCCAAATCAGAGATAAGAACATTGTAGTCGAACTTGCCGTAGAATTTGTCTACCTCGGGTATTTCAGTTGCTAATTCCTTGAGATATCGTCCTGAAAGGCAACCCATAACAAAGAGTTGACGAAGTTTTCCTTCTTTCTTTCTCTTCGCCATCTCCAATATCATATTTATACTTTCTGCTTTGGCGTCACCAATGAAACCACAGGTGTTTATAACCGCTATCTCACCCGTAGGATTGTCGCTGTCGTGTGTGACCTTATATCCGTTGAGCTCCAACTGGCGCATCAGTTTTTCGCTGTCAACAAGATTCTTGCTACACCCCAATGTTATTATGTCTACTGTATTCTTCTTCATCTGTCACCAAAGAGAGAATCCACAAATTCTTTACGGTCGAAAGGCTGAAGGTCTTCAATTCCCTCGCCAAGTCCTATGTACCGTACAGGTATCTTGAACTGGTCGCTGATACCTATCACCACACCGCCCTTCGCACTGCCGTCTAGTTTTGTCACTGCCATGCTCGTCACATCAGTAGCCTGGGTAAATTGCTTGGCTTGTTCAAACGCGTTCTGACCGGTACTGCCGTCCAGCACTAACATTACATCGTCAGGAACATCCGGCAACAATTTCTGCATCACGCGCTTTATTTTTGTGAGTTCATCCATCAGTCCCTTCTTGTTGTGTAGACGACCGGCGGTGTCTATTATCACCACATCATACCCATTGCTGATAGCACTGTTCAATGTATCATACGCCACGCTGGCAGGGTCGCTGCCCATTTGTTGTTTTATCACGGGAACTCCCACTCTTTCTCCCCATATCAATAGCTGTTCCACAGCTGCGGCACGAAATGTGTCAGCTGCGCCAAGACATACCTTATAACCAGCTTTCTTATACTGATATGCCAACTTGCCTATGGTCGTGGTCTTGCCCACTCCATTAACGCCAACTACCATTATGACATACGGTCTACCATCTGTCTTTGGCAGTTGAAAACCGGAAATGTCTTCAGTGTTGTTTTCCGTTAGAAGTTTCGCTATTTCGTCCCTGAGTATGGAATGAAGCTCTGAAGTGGTTACATACTTGTCACGCTGTACACGATCTTCTATGCGACGGATGATATTTAACGTGGTGTCCACACCAACGTCACTTGTCACCAGAACCTCTTCCAAATTGTCCAGCACCTCATCGTCCACCTTGCTTTTGCCGGCAATTACCCTTGACAATTTCCCAAAGAAACTTTGCTTTGATTTTTCCAAGCCATGGTCCAAGACCTGCTTCTTCTCTTTGGAAAAGAAACTAAATAATCCCATAATAAACGTTTATTTATATGCAAAGGTAAGCAAAAATCCTAAGTTAAAAAAGGATTGCATTTGCTATTTTTTATCAAAAGCCTTATTGTGGGTGAACAAAAAAAGGGAGAATCATAGGCAAACCCATGTTCCTCCCCTTTTTTGCGTTCAAATCTATGCTATGTCTCAGTTCTTGAAGAAGTCCTTTACGGCTTCATTGGGAACCATCTGCTCATCAAAAGAATAAGAACCATTTTCAGGATTCTTCACCATCTTGATTACCTTGGTATATGAACGGCCATCTGTCTTACCTGTGTGCAGAGTAGCCACTACTTTCTTTGCCATAATCTAATGCTATATACAACTGTTTATCCTATTACTTAATCTCCTTGTGAACAGTCATCTTCTTGAGGATGGGATTGTACTTCTTCAGTTCCAAACGCTCAGGAGTGTTCTTTCTGTTCTTTGTCGTGATGTAACGAGAAGTGCCAGGCAGACCGCTTTGCTTCATCTCTGTACACTCCAGAATTACCTGTACTCTGTTGCCTTTTGCTTTCTTTGCCATAATATGTACTTCTTATTAACCGATAATCTTGATATCTTTCCAATCGCAGTAACCCTTAGCTACAGCATTCTTCAGAGCGGCATCCAACCCAACCTTGTTGATGCAGCGCAATCCGTTGGCACTCAGCTTGAGGCTTATCCAGCAATCTTCCTCTACATAGTAGAACTTTTTTGAGAAAAGATTCACGTCAAAGCTTCTTTTTGTGCGACGCTTTGAGTGTGAGACATTATTGCCAATCATGGCCTTTTTTCCGGTAATTTGACAAATCTTAGACATTTCTATCTTCTTTTAGTCTATTCCAAAACAACTTCTTCCAAACAGAGCACAAAGGTACAGCTTTCTTTCTGCATCCACAAACTTTTCGCATTGTTTTTTTTTCAGCACCTTTGTTTTTTACACTCGTTATCGCTGCTTAAGCGAAAAATCAGAAGAAATACTCCATATTTCTAATCAAATGTTGTTCCTGCTATATGTAGGTGCTGAAACAGAGCAGAAATCGTCATCAAGATACTTATAATAGCCTGTTATGCCTATCATAGCGGCGTTGTCGGTAGTGTAACAGAACTTCGGCACAAAAACTTCCCAGCCATACCGCTTGGCGTGGTCTTGAAACGAAGCCCTCAACCCGTTGTTGGCACTCACTCCTCCTGCTACTGCCACACGCTTAATGTTCAAATCCTTGGCTGCCTTACGTAGTTTCTTCATCAAGATGTCAACGATTGTTTTCTCAAGTGAAGCGGCCAGGTCTTCCAAGTGATGATTTATGAAGTCTGGGTCTTCCTTAATCCAATCCCGAAGGGAATACAGAAAACTCGTTTTGAGTCCGCTAAAGCTGTAGTTGTATCCGTCTATGTTCGGCTTTGCGAATTTGAAAGCGTCTGGATTACCTTTTCTAGCAAGACGGTCAATGATAGGGCCGCCAGGATAACCCAGTCCCATCACTTTTGAGCACTTGTCTATTGCCTCTCCGGCAGCGTCGTCTATCGTCTGACCGATTATCTCCATGTCTTTGTAAGACTTCACCAACACTATCTGGCTATTGCCTCCACTAACCAAAAGACAAAGGAAGGGAAACTTGGGAGACACATAATCATCGTCTTCTGTATGTATAAAATGCGCTAAGACATGCCCTTGAAGATGGTTAACATCCACCAAAGGAATCCCCAAGGAAATGCTCAACCCTTTGGCGAATGAAGCCCCTACAAGCAACGAGCCCAAAAGACCTGGACCACGTGTAAAAGCTATAGCACTGAGGCCTTCTCTTTCTATGCCAGCCTTTTTAAGGGCATAATCCACCACAGGAACTATGTTTTGTTGGTGAGCCCGGCTTGCCAATTCTGGCACTACACCACCGTATGCTTCATGCACGGTTTGGCTGGCCGTGACGTTACTCAACAGCACACCGTCTCTCAGAACTGCTGCGGAGGTATCATCGCAGCTGCTTTCTATACCTAATATATATACATTCTTCTTTTCCATTCCTTTCCTTACCGCTTGGCGTTTTTAATGAGTGAGTATCTCCACACCGTTTTCTGTCATCAGATAGGTATGCTCCCATTGGGCACTGTCAGACCCGTCTTCCGTGAGCACTATCCATTCCGTTTTGTCCTCCTCGTCTCCGCAAACGTACCAGTCACCTTCGTTTATCATAGGTTCTATGGTAAAAGTCATTCCGGGCACAAGCAGCATACCGCTACCCTTGCGACCGTAATGTTCCACGTCAGGCTCTTCGTGAAACTCCACACCCACGCCATGTCCGCAGAGATCGCGAACCACGGTCATTCCATTTGCGTGTGCGTGACGTGCAATGGCATTTCCTAAATCACCGACGAAAACATATGGCTCTGAGCAGACTTTCTCGCCTATCTTCAGACACTGCCACGCCACATCTACAAGCTTCTGACGTTCGGGAGTCGTTTTTCCTATTACAAACATTCTGCTTGCGTCAGCGTAGTATCCGTCAAGAATAGTGGTGCAATCTACGTTGATGATGTCCCCTTCTTCCAAGACATCTTCCTCGCACGGAATTCCGTGACAGACCACATCGTTTATACTTGTACAACAACTCGCCGGAAATCCTTCGTAATTAAGTGGGGCGGGCACACCTCCGTGTTTGGTTGTGAACTCATAAACAAGAGAATCTATATCTTTAGTTGACACCCCTTCACGTATCATGTCGGAAACGGCGTCCAGCACCGCCGTATTCAGCACACCTGCTTTGCGTATGCCATCTATCTGTTCGTGCGTTCTTATTAGATTGCGAGTAGGAATCAGTTTTCCTTTTTCTTGCCATTCCAGTATACGCAAATCCATTTCTGTTGGTTCCATACCTTCCGGTACAAACCACCGCTTCATCTTGTTTTTCTTTTGTCTTGCCATCTGTGCGACGTTTTTCAGTACAAAATTACAACAAATAATTGTTATGGAATAACGAAGAAATGGAAAACCTCACAGCGTTGCCGCTTTTGTAAAGTAACGCACGTGTTTGTTTAGCTTCTACTTGTCAGCATTCCTTTAGTGTCCAATGTCATGTCTGCGAAACGTGCATTGGCATTAGGAGCGTTCTCCGTGAGTATCCTGCGTATGCTCACGGCTGCCTGAGGGTCTTTGGCTATCATGTATAGATAACCTCCGCCACCGGCTCCGGGTAATTTGTAGCCCAAGCACAAATCGTCTATGAGACTTGTTATGTTCCGTATACAATCTGGATTGGTGCCAGCGTCCAAAGCCTGGTTCTGTTTCCAGGTCTTACGTACAAGTCCGCCCAACGCTTTCAGGTCACATATCTGGAGCGATTCGTAGACTTCAAAGGCATGTTCTTTCATTTCGTCCAACAAACGTAATGTTTCCGTATTGTGAAGGAACATACCTCTTACTATCTCCGAAAGGATATTTTTAGCGGTGCGTGTTATACCCGTATAATAAAGTAGATGGCACGACGAGTTCTCTGAATCTGTATAAAGCGATGTACCTGTCCACCGAGTCTCTGGAGTCTGCGAAAATCCTGCATCCGTAGAAAGCATCTTTATGCCGGGAAGCACACCGCCGTATTGGTCTTGCCAACCTCCACCAGCTGTAAGTAACTGTTCCAGTACAAGCGTACGTCTGCAGATTTCTTCCCTGTCCCAATGTAAGCCGCAGAAATCACCTAACGCACCCAAGACTATGGCCGACAAGATGCTGCTTGTTCCCAAACCACTGCCTGCAGGTATTGTGCTGAGCATTATCACCTCCATTCCGCATCCGAAATCCTGCAGTTGTTCCTTGAGGGTTCTGTATTGCACATGGCAAAACTCTGGTATGAAACCCGACAAAGACAGAGCCGCCTTTGGTATTGAGAATGGTGAACCTATATGTGAGAAGTCTCTTAGCTGTTCAAAGGTGTCCACTCTTTCAGTGGCTCCAAGATCAATGCTCCTTATTACAATGCTGTAGTCTTTGGATGCCTTCACATAAGCATGGAGAGGCTGTTGTCCGTTAAGGTCAATGGCAATGTTCACTACTCTGCCACCGTTGAAAAGGCAATATGGAGGGGTGTCTGTCCATCCTCCGGCCAGATCAATGCGTACCGGCGAACTGCTGCAAACCATTTGGTCGGGACACACATTCAAGCGAGGCTTTTGTTTATCGCAGATGATGTCTTGCGTAAGTCCTTCCGCCAAAAGGGAGAACGCTTTACTTTCATAGCCAGAGGACTTTTCTCCTCGAATAGACGACAGGCACGCATGGAATTGCTGGTCGCCTATACGCTTCAACAGGGGTTCTCCTTCTCCCAATTCCTCGGGCATGGGTAAACCGTAACGGGCGAAAAGCTCCGCCATGTGCATGAGATTGGTCTGATAGAAAACGCTACTTTTGTGGTTGGAGGAAAGCGACAACAGATTAAGTTTCAAAAAGCCCTCTCTTTGTTGTTGAAGGCGTGGTAAGTCTGCATAGATGGACAACTCGTCAGCGCTAAGCCTTCTGGCGGACAGCCACGCTTCCCTACCATCGGCAAATGTAGGGTCATCCACCATCCACGTCAACATCTTACCCAAGGTATGGATATCTTGGCATAATGGGAACATAGGCGCAGCCTGTATATCCACTTTTTCAGGCAGGCTGTCAGTCCCTAGCCCACGTTCTTTCAGCCATTCCGTAATTGGCTTGCCCAGATATATTGTTGAAGCGTCTGCGACACATCCTCTGAACGGGTCGTCAAAGCCATACGGCCTTAGTGCGTACACGCCCTCTCCGAAATCATAGTTCACGGGCACTACATCCACGCAGACCCCTTTGCCAAGCCTGACGTTCCAATCGTTTTCGGGCACGCCTGTTATTATGTTGCTGCCTTCCAGTCTCCATTCTGGTGAAATGTACGAGTTCTCCACCCAGGTGTTCTCGTTGTCCGCTGTAAATGTAATGTTGCAAATGGCGTTCTGGATGAAGATGGAAGGATGAGGCTTTACCTGTAGATGGATAATACTCCTTTGGTCAAATATCTTGTTTTGGATACTCACCGTACTGCTTATCATTTCACGGCTGGTGCCGTAATGATAAAACTTGCCTTGTGGCAGAGGTAATACTGCCGTGGTGAGATTGGCCAACTCCGAATCTTCCAGCTTTGGATTGTCTCCAAGAGAGCATCCGAATTCTCCGTATAGGTCATAGTAGGATATGTTGCCATTACCGTCCACGCATTTTTTCCTTAGTGCGTTCACTGCCCTGTCGCTCAATAACCATATTCCCACATCCATCAAAAACATGTGCGACGATGTGAGTTGCGACAAGGTGTCGGCCGACGGTTTCTGAAGCATAAAGTCCAGCCTTTCGGGTGTCTGTCTCTTCATGCAAAAAGCCCCATGGTTCATGATTAAAGAGGAGTCCGCCCAAATGCCGAAACATACGACATCCGCCTCCGGGATGTTCTTGATTCTTCCCGACTCTATATAAACGTCGCCGCTAGCAATGAGTGTATGGCAGCTTTCCGGTGCAACCTCAAGTATGTGTTGGAATAGAGGCAACTGCAGTTGCATCAAGTTTTGTGTGATTCTCTGCCCGCGTTTCCACCGAAAGACCGGTATGGGTGTCAGTGACTTTCCGCACGGAGCATATGCCGGGAGTCTTCTGCTTTGTCCGCCGGCGTGCAATAGTATGCGCTTCTCGTTTGATATCCATTCGCCGAATGGTGTCTGAGGGCTCTCATGTTCGCGACACTGTTGTAAAAGCCATACCGTACCGCCACCGCTCCCCAGTTTGCTCCCCGCAGGATCTGAGGTGCAGAAATACTCCTCTTCCGGGAGACGTTCCAACTGATGGAAGCAACCCACAACATTTGGAGGCAGAGACAACAGCTTTTTCATTGCATGGCAGCGTTATTATGTGTTCGGTCACTGAACTGCTTTATCCTCTGCTCCTCACTCAGTTTGCATATCAACAAGACGTCGTTGTTCTCGGCCACTATATAACCGTCCAGTCCCTGTATCACGACTTTCTTCTCCTGTGTGGTATGTATCACGCAGTTGCTAGTCTCGTGTATGCAGATGTCATTGCCAATGCACGCATTGCCGTAGATGTCCTTCTCCGAGTTTTCGCGCAGTGCGCCCCAAGTGCCCAAGTCACTCCATCCGAAGTCGGCGGGAAAGACGTATATCTCCTCGGCTCTCTCCAGTATGGCGTAGTCCACACTTATGTTTTCGCAAAGAGGAAACTGTTCGTCAATCTTTTCTTGCTCGTCTGATGTGCCGTAGTACGGCAACAGGGACTCGAAGATGTCCGACATGGCGGGTTGGTAAACTCTGAAAGCGTTTACTATGGTACTCACGTTCCAGATAAAGATGCCGGCGTTCCAGAAGAAATTTTTCTTGCTTACAAATGTCTTGGCGGTTTCCAAATCTGGTTTCTCGCGGAATGTGTCTACACGGAATATCTCCTTGTTGCGTGCCGTAGAGAAAGAAAGGTCCGCCTGTATGTAGCCATATCCTGTCTCAGGTCTTGTTGGTTTCATGCCGAGAGTCAGTATAGCGTCTGACTCCGCCACGAACTTGAGGCATGAGTCTACCACTCTTTGGAACTCTGTAGTGTCAAGCACGATGTGGTCGCTTGGCGAAACCACGATATTGGCCTTGGGGTCAACCTTCTTTATACGCCAACTTACATAAGCTATGCACGGAGCCGTGTTTCTCCTGCACGGTTCTGTAACTATGTTGCCGACAGGTATCTCCGGCAGTTGTTCTCTCACCATGCCGGCGTATCTCTGTGAGGTCACCACCCACACGTTCTCCAATGGCACCAGGTCTTTGAACCGTTGTAGGGTAAGCTGCAACAAAGACTTGCCACATCCTATGACATCTATGAATTGTTTCGGGGTTTCTTCGGTGCTCATAGGCCAGAAACGACTGCCTACCCCACCGGCCAATATAACCAAATGATTACGGTTCTCCATATACCGGGATTGGATTATAGTCAAATACTGTAAGTAACAAGGTAAGTTCGCCGTTGTTGTCCATCATACAGAACACATCACTGTATCACAATGTACGGATTTCGAATCAGTCCTTCTTCGTTTGAGCGGTAGACGGGACTCGAACCCGCGACCCTCGGCTTGGGAAGCCAATGCTCTACCAACTGAGCCACTACCGCATCGTTTAATCTGTGCAAAGATACGTATTTAGTTTGAACTGCACAAGCAAAACGGGCTTTTTTACTCGTTTATTTCTCCGGATGTGTCCACCAAGGCTCTATCTTGTCCTTGTCGGGTGACTTGGGCGAAGGTTGTATTCCGCAGTTCCTCACCCTGCTTAGCGTTTCGGGGGTCATCTGCAGAAAACTGGCTATGTGCAGCATGGGAGCCCTGCGCACTATTTCAGGTTTCTCGCGCAACAGACGTTCATATCGTTCGGTCGCGTTTTCAAATCTCTGGCTGTCGGCGTGTTCCTGACTGCTGATGGCCACGTGCTCCAGTATCTTGCGATACAGCATGTCCATTTCCTGATAGCGCACCATCAAGTTGTGTAAGTCATCATACGGAATGGCGTAAAGCTTTGTGTTCTCCAAGGCCTCCACGATAAGCCTGCTTGGCTCTTGTTTCAGGAAGCTCTCTATGCAGAATACTATCTTGCCTTCAAAAGAGAAATGTTCGGTAACGTCTTTTCCGTTCTTGTAATAATACTGCCGTACCATGCCTTTTTCCACAAAGTACAAAGCCCTGCACACTTTACCTTCTTCCAGTATGGTGTCGCCTTTCTGAAATTTTAAAGGCACCAGTATACTTCCCAACGTATCTACCGCCGGTGGAGTGAGAGTGCAGTATATTCTGGCTATCTCTCTTGCTATGTCACGTCTTCTGTCCATGGATGAGTAATGTAGGTTTTACTTCAATGTTTTTTTAACGGTTTCTGCGTCAGTCTAGTTTGAGAACTGCCAGAAAGGCTTTTTGCGGCACCTGCACGTTGCCTATCTGCTTCATCCTCTTTTTGCCCTTCTTCTGCTTTTCCAGCAGTTTTCTCTTTCGGCTCACGTCGCCGCCGTAGCACTTCGCCAGCACGTCTTTCCTCACCTGCTTCACTGTCTCGCGGGCTATGATTTTCGCCCCTATGGCAGCCTGTATAGCTATGTCAAACTGCTGTCTGGGAAGTAGCTCCTTTAGCTTCTCGCACATCCTGCGTCCGAACCCCTCCGCATTGTCCACGTGCGTCAACGTACTCAGGGCGTCCACAGGCTCTCCGTTGAGGAGGATATCCATCTTCACCAGTTTGCTCGGGCGGAAGCCGCTTTGGTGGTAGTCGAACGAGGCATAGCCTTTGCTTATGCTTTTCAGCTTGTCATAGAAGTCTATCACTATCTCGCCAAGTGGCATGGCATACTGTATCTCCACTCTGTTGCCGCTGATGTAGTCCTGCTTCAGCAGCTCGCCTCTCTTGCCGAGACACAAGGTCATTATCGGGCCTATGTAGGCGGTGTCGGTGATTACCGAGGCGTGTATGTACGGCTCTTCTATGTGGTCTATCAGTGTAGCGTCGGGCATTCCCGAGGGGTTGTGTACCTCCTTCACCTCACCCTGTTTGTCGTACACCAGATACGACACGTTAGGCACGGTGGTGATGACGTCCATGTTGAACTCTCTGTCCAGTCGTTCCTGCACTATCTCCATGTGCAGAAGTCCAAGAAATCCGCAACGGAAACCGAACCCCAGCGCGACGGAACTCTCCGGCGTAAATGTTAGACTGGCATCGTTGAGCTGCAGCTTCTCCAGACTGGCCCTTAGGTTTTCAAAGTCTTCCGTCTCTATGGGATACACTCCCGCAAACACCATGGGTTTGACCTCTTCAAATCCGGAAATGGCCAGCTTGCATGGATTCTGTACTTTGGTGATGGTGTCGCCCACCTTTACCTCCGTAGCCGTCTTTATGCCGGACACTATGTACCCCACATCTCCGCAGTGAAGTGTTTGCCTGGGCACCATGTCCATCTTCAGTACGCCTATCTCGTCCGCCTTGTACTCCTTACCTGTGTTTATGAACTGCACCTGGTCGCCGTTGCAGATGCTTCCGTTTACTATCTTGAAATATGCGATGATACCCCTGAAGCTGTTGAACACGGAGTCAAAGATAAGAGCCTGCAGAGGAGCGTCTTCGTCTCCGGTGGGGCAAGGTATCCTCTCCACCACAGCCTTCAGTATTTCGTCCACGCCCATGCCCGTCTTTCCGCTGGCACGGATTATCTCTTCATGCTTGCACCCCAAGAGTTCCACTATCTCGTCCTCCACTTCTTCGGGCATGGCATTGGGCATGTCGCATTTGTTGATGACAGGGATTATCTGCAGGTCATGGTCTATGGCCATATACAGGTTGCTGATGGTCTGCGCCTGCACACCCTGTGTGGCGTCAACCACCAGCAAGGCGCCTTCGCAGGCCGCTATGCTACGGCTGACCTCATAGCTGAAGTCCACATGCCCCGGCGTGTCTATCAGGTTAAGAATGTACTTCTCACCTTCGTACATATATTCCATCTGAATGGCATGGCTCTTTATGGTTATTCCCCTCTCCCTTTCCAAGTCCGTGTCGTCAAGCATCTGCCCCTCTGTCACCTTTATCGTATTGGTATATTCCAGAAGTCGGTCAGCCAGAGTACTCTTGCCGTGGTCTATATGCGCTATGATGCAGAAATTCCTTATGTGTTGCATTCGTCGTTTCACAATTTTGCGCAAAGTTAAGGAAAATGCGTGTAATCAACAAGAAATATGTTTCA
>CAVHNA010000045.1:10452-15363 GCA_963637205.1 Bacteroidaceae bacterium | reverse complement strand
TCCGCAGCCTCATCGACCTTTGCCACGGTCTTGTTGAGGTCGATGATGTGGATGCCGTTGCGCTCCATGAAGATGTAGGGAGCCATTGCCGGGTTCCATTTTCTCTTGAGGTGGCCAAAGTGACATCCGGCCTCCAGCAGTGTATCAAAGTTTGTTCTTGACATTTTTTTCTCGTGTTTGTGTGTCTACTTTCTTTTTAATTCTTTTTCGTATGTTTTTTAGAACCAATCGGCAGGTAGCCTGTACGGCATCCGTGTCTTATGCTGCCTGGAGCCAGAGTCCTGCTGATTTAGATGCTAAACGTTTCAAGGAGTTCCCGGTGGGCGTTAACGCTTGCTGAACTGGAAACGACGACGTGCCTTTGGACGTCCCGGCTTCTTGCGCTCTACCTCGCGGCTGTCGCGTGTGATGAAACCTTCCGCACGGAGTGCCTTCTTGTCCTCGGCGTTGATTTTGACCAATGCGCGTGCTATGGCCAGACGAAGAGCCTGCGACTGGCCTGTGTAACCGCCTCCGTAGAGGTTGGCCTTAATGTCGTACTTCTCCAATGCGTCCAGAAGCGTAAGAGGCTGTTTCACTACGAACTGAAGTATCGTGCTGGGGAAATACTCGGTGAGGTCTCTCTTGTTGATGACAATCTTGCCAGTTCCCTCTGCCACGTATACGCGGGCTACGGCGCTCTTGCGACGGCCCAACGCGTTTGCTATATATTTTGTTTCCATCCCTTCTTTTATTTATACAGGTTTATGTCTATTGCCTTGGGGCTCTGTGCCTGCTGCATGTGCTCTGCGCCTTCATACACGTAGAGGTTGCCCATCAGGCGGTCTGCCAACTTGTTCTTGGGCAGCATGCCCTTTACGGTCTTGCGGAGCAGCTTGTCAGCGCCGTTGGGCTTTGCCAAGATGCTGGCGGGAGTAGCTTCGCGCTGTCCGCCGGGATAGCCTGTGTAAGAATAATAGATGCGGTCTGTCATCTTCTTGCCGGTCAGCTTTATCTTGCCTGCATTGATGATTACCACGTTGTCACCGCAGTCTACATGAGGTGTAAACTCGGGTTTGTACTTGCCTCTCAGCAATTTTGCCACCTTCGTGCAGAGACGGCCAAGCACCTGGTCTGTGGCATCTACCAACACCCATTCCTTCTTTGCTGTCGCCCTGTTGACAGAGATGGTCTTGTAACTCAAAGTGTCCATTCTTTGTTTGTTTCTTTTGTTTACTACTAATGTTTATTACTCAAATATTTCCAACGTGCCGGCCGAACCGTCCGTCTGGCCAAAGAGCGGACTATTCTCACACGCTGAGGGGCTCATAAAGCCCTCTTTGATAATAATCGGCGTGCAAAGGTACTGCTTTTTCCTCATTCCGCAAAGGTTGCGCATGTTTTTTTTCACATTTGCACCGAGCGGGCGCAAACGCTCCTACTAACGGCGGAAACATAGGAGGCGCATTTGCGTCAAATGCGCCCTTGCAAGCGTTTCCTTCGTTGCCGAGCGGTCGCAAGCACTCCTGCTAACGGCAGAAACATAGGAGGCGCGTTTGTGTCAGACGCGCCCTCAAGAGAAATGTAAAAAAGGTATTAAATTTCCATGTGACGGACGAATGTGTTCTTTGGAAAAAACTATTTTGTACCTATTATTTATAATAATTCCAGTCAAACACACTCGTTGGGTATAATTTCCTGTTTTCGTCACTGGGACACCCAAGTCAGTGTGTAGCCATTTTGATCAGCTCACACAGTAAGCGTTGTTCCTCATCCATGCCCAGGACTATGCGCTTCCGGACCCAGGACTTCGGGTGTGTATAACTGATGGCATACATGTTCTTTGTCAGCTCTTGTGCTCTGTATACGGTCATCTCTACCTGGGCAGCTTTGAGAATGCGTTCAAGTTCCAATATTATGTGTAGGGTGTAAAGCAAATGCAGATGTGACCTTCTATCCTGTTTCGTAGTCTGTGGTAGATTGGTCTAACGGCGAGGTCAAACTTGTTAAAGCGGAACGCTCGTTAAATATTCCAAAGATTGCTGTAATCCTTCTTGATTCATTTTCTACAAAATGTAGCTATATCTTTTAAGTTTTTATATCAAATATTGACGTCCTTTGATTATGTCGGTTTTTCTATAATTTTGACTTTGGCCTTAATATAGAAGACAAACTTTCCAGCACGACCCACTTCCCTGCATTCACCTTACCCTCATGGCGTAAGATGCCGATTTTCTGCAGTATCGCCAAGTCTCGCTCTACGGTACGTTGCGTCACCGACAAAGTTTCCGACATTTCCTTTCCTGTAATATAGGGATTTTCTTTTATGGCAGAAAGTATAAGCCTTTGACGTTCAGTCAGATTTGTTTCCGACATGTTTCCGACATGTTTCCGACATTTGTTTCCGACATGTTTCCGACATCTACCACGTTTTTACGGTAAATCGTAATCAGTGTACCGCTGATGCGATTCTCAATCTTAGGTTCGGGAAGCCCTACGTTTTTCAGACCTTATCGAATCTTGTTGATGCCACGTCCCCACGTCTCGATGAAGCCAGCCTTGTAGAACGCATTGGCTATGTTTTGGTTGCGAGGTTGCGATGCGTGTTCTGCGAACAGCTTTTCCTGATCAATGCCCTCGGGCAGTTTTCCGTCATTCCAAAGCATGATACAGTCGTCGTACACCTTCATTTGGGTATGCACGCCCATATAGTCGCGATGCACGATGGCGTTACAAATGGCTTCGCGCAGCACGTCTTCCGGTATCTCCAACTGCTCGATGCGTGTCAGCCCTTCGTAATGAATCGGCGAGAGAAGATATTTGGAACGCAGCAATTCGATGATGCGGTTCACCATCTGTAGAATGTTGCCTTCCACGACATCCTGCGTGACCAAGTCGCTTTCGTCATTGCGGAAACGTCCGATACGGAAATCACAGGACACGAAGAAACGTTTCGGATTCTTGCCAAAGAGCAACAGGGCAGCTTGCTTGAGTTGTCCATCCTCTGTTATCAAGTTCAGACTTCTCAACACAGCCTCTGTGGATGAAGCGTATGCGTCACCAGAAATACGTCCCACCGCAATACCTTTGCGCAGGAAGTAGTCAATAGCCTCACGGTCGATGTTTTCAAGTGTTGCCCCAAATACCGGCATATCGTCCCATGACCATCCCATCTTCTTCAAGATGAAATTCTGCAAGGCAAGTCCTTTCAGTTCCAGCTTGGTCGAGCCGCTGCGATAGTGGTACGTTCCCTTGTAGGCAATTGGCATATTGCTAGGAACAACATCTATCTCGATGTATTCTTTCTCACCTTCGGTAAGCAAGTTGACATCCTCCACAATGCCGAGATAGTTGACAATCTTGTTGGGAATGTCTTCCATCAGTTTCTTGGCATCGGGCAGGCCAATCACTTCCTTGTTGTCGTTCACGCCAATGTAGATGCGACCGCCATGCGCATTGGCAAAGCCGCATATCCATTTTAGATATTCGTCTCGCCATGACTCCTTGTATTCTATGTTCTGACTTTCGCTCAGCATAATTCTTTCTACATTTTTATACAACTACTCATTTATACCTTGGCATCGTCTTTGTTGCCAGCGTTATGTTCATTGATAATCTTGACGGCAAGTTTCATTGCCTCAGGTGCAACTTGTTTATCTTTCACCATCTCCACCACACGGTCTGCAAGCCACAACTTGATGAGTTGTTCACTATCAAATCCGAAGAACGAAGCTAACCAAAGGACCAAATCCCGATTCGGCATATATTTCCCGTTCTCTATCTTGCTGTAAGTGGCAGTGTCAATGTCAAGTGCAGCTGCATCTTTCTGTTGTGATTGTTTCGCTTGACAACGAAGTTCCTTCAATTTGTCTGAAAGTAACACCCTTCTTAATTTTACAATTCTTGAGAGTATATCTCTTGAACTTTTTGTGCAAATATGTACAATTTCCGACAAATCGTCAAGAAAATCAGCCAGAAAAATACCTTTTCTAACCAATTTTCTTTCAAAAGATGTTCTAGAACATATAAACATACAGATTTTCTTTGCAATTCCCATGATGATAAATCTTCTTTTGTTGATTTATGTGTTTCACAAACCATATGAGTTTTGCCAGTTTTGCATGTCTTTATGTTCTTAGGGTATATCGGGTAAAAATCCCACAATCGGGAAATCTCCGTTCATTTCCGTGTTAATTTTTGTTTGCCGATGCTTTCCTTTTGGGGATTAGTGCAATTCTTGTTTCTCGTTTGTTTCTTTTGCGCTTTTTAAATTGAAATATATACTGACTTTCAGTCACTTGCAAGCAATCAGCAGATTATCAAGAAAAAGGTCTTGCGTAAGGATGCTTGTACAGCGTTTGCCATGTATGTTTTGTAGGTGTCGTAACGATGGTTTGCATGGGCTTATCATGTTGTACAACATGGAGTTCTATGGTTGTACAACATGAGGTCCTATAGTTGTACAACATGAAGGTGTATAGTTGTACGACGTGAGATGGCATGGGCGTACGACATGAGAAGTTATAGTCGTACGACATGGGAAACCGTCTTCCACATCACTGCATTTTGTTAATCAGTGGTTAATGGTGGTTAACGTGGAGTTAACGAAGGTGGAGGCTAAAAAAAGTTATCCGGGCTAACGGCATGTGAGTGCCGCCAGTCCGGATGTCGTTTTCATGTTATTGCGTTTATATCTATCTTCCTCTTACGCCGCCGTTGCCGTTTCGTACGGAACCGCCTTGGCGTGAAATGGAATTGCTTCTGGTACTGCTTGACCTGAAGGAGTCGCCTCTGCCGCTTACGCTTGCACCTCTGGGGGAACTTGTTCTGGCACTGCCCATACCCTCATTTCTGCTGGAGCTTGAGTTAGGTCTGCTGTTCATACCTTCATTTCTATTGTATCCCATTCTGCCGTTGCTCATCCCTTCGTTC
>CAVHNA010000045.1:4308-10442 GCA_963637205.1 Bacteroidaceae bacterium | reverse complement strand
GAGTTAGGTCTGCTGTTGCCCATTCCTTCGTTTCTGTTGGAACTCGGTCTGTTGTTGTTGAGCATGCCGCCTTTTGGAGAGTCGTTCCTGCCACCACGCATGGGGAGGTTGAAGCTGTACCCGTTGCCGTTTACCCTATGTACCTGTGAACCTGCTACAGGGTGTTCACCCCTCATGTTACCTCTCATGCCTCCGTTCCACTCAGGCCTTCTGTTGGCGTAGAAACCACCGTGGAAGTGGGAGTGACCGTGTCCTCCGACATAACTGAGGAAGCCGCCGGGGCGATGGAAGTAGAAATGTCCGCGTGCGTAGTGCGTGTAGATGGGGAAGAACCAGCCTCCGCCGCGCCATATCAAGGGACGTACGAAGTAGTTGGTGGCCATCAGCAACGAATACTGCCAGTCGTGCAGTATGCACCTCAGGTCCGTGAGACGATAGTCGAGGTAACGTCCGTAGAGGTCGGCCTCGCTGTCCA
The DNA here is from genome assembly GCA_963637205.1 of Bacteroidaceae bacterium. Lineage (GTDB taxonomy): Bacteria > Bacteroidota > Bacteroidia > Bacteroidales > Bacteroidaceae > Physcousia. The sequence goes on along the minus strand of CAVHNA010000045.1, from coordinate 9,967 downwards.
TACTCATGAAATAATCAAGGTTTATCTCGTATGCGTCGTTATACTGCTGGTCGTTGAGGTTTAGCTCGTATGCCATCTTGTCTGTAAGGTACAGGGCTTCTTCACGTGCTCTCTTGTAACTCATGGCAAAGAGTGAAGTGCAACTCACTAGCGCCATCATCAGAATAGTAAATGTCCGTTTCATAATGTTTGCCTGTTTAAATTTGTTTCTGGTGCAAAGGTACGAACGAAAAAAGCGGTTTGCAAGGGGGAAACTCCTCTACGTACGGGGAAAATCCCTATTGTGTAAACAAAAACAAAGGCCTACCTCGCGGCAGACCTGCGTCTTCGATTGAAAAACAATCTTTTAACCTTAAACTAACTAACTAACCTAAAAACTTTCTTTAACCTTAAACTAAAACTAACAACACTATTTCTTTTTTCTGGTGCAAAGGTACGGCGATTTCGTGATTGCCAAAAAGACTTTGTCCAAGAAAAATGAAAAAACAACCGTTTTATTGATATAAATCAAGCCAAATGCCGCCTTAGTATGATACTTTTATGTCATTTGTGTAATTTCCCCGACACTTTTATGATTAAAAAATCGCTGTATAGATGAAAAATGTTATCTTTGCGCTGAAATGTTGATTTGCGGAAAAAATACAAGGAAGGAGGGCACGAGGCCTATGTTGTTACATGCGGCAGCGTTGCTCTCTATATTGATTTCTTCGTGTGGCGGCGATGTCGATAACTCCCATTCGCATTCGTCTCCAGTGTTCGTGTCCGAAACTGAGGACGTGGACACGTTAGAACGGTTGGACTTACCCCAAATACAAGAGTCCGGCGTGATGATGGCTGGAACGTTGTATGGCGAGGATACATATTATGAGTACCACGGCAGGTACACAGGTTTACAGTACGAGACGGGGCTGGCGTTTGCAAGGTGGCTGGGTGTCAGACTCAAGGTGGAAGTCTCCGCCGACACCGCGTCCCTGATGGACAGGTTGAACAAAGGTGAGATAGATATGGTGCTCTTGGAAACGCCAAAGTGGACGGTTAGGGAGGACGCTCCTCTGCTGGGACAGTCGCTGGAACAGTGGTGGAAGTCCTCGCGAAGAGACAGCGTCATCACCGCCATGAACAGTGTCCGTCGTACGGTGAAGAGGAAGGCGAGACCTGTGATGAAAGACCACAGGCATGGGATAATCTCACAGTATGACCATCTTTTCCGACGTTATTCGTCCACGATGAGGTGGGACTGGCGTCTGCTTGCCGCACAGTGTTACCAAGAGTCCTGTTTCGACCCTGCGGCGCGCTCTTGGGCAGGCGCAATGGGACTGATGCAGATAATGCCTTCCACGGCGGAACATCTCGGACTTGCCCCCGATGACGTATGGGACGCTGAAACCAATATCTCGGCAGCATGCGCCTATCTGGCGGAGATACAGAAGTCGTTCGCTGACATAAAAGACCGCAGGCAGCGCATACTCTTTACACTCGCTTCTTATAACGGCGGTGTGCGACATATACGCGACGCCATGTCGTTGGCGCGCAAGTACGGAGTGGACGAACGACGTTGGGAGGAGGTGGAACCGTATGTGGAAAAACTGTCGGAGCCGCGTTACTACCGGGACCCTGTAGTGGGCTATGGTTACATGAGAGGCCGTGAGACATCGGCGTACGTGCGCCAGATAAAAGAACGTTGGCAAGGCTACTGCGGCCATGCGCGACCCTTTGTCGGCACAGTGCAGCCTTCTCCGTCCAAACGCAACGTGTCAGCCGACGGTTTCCAGTCTATAGTGAAAAGCGCGTCGGAATGGGTGCCAGACACCATATTAAAATAGGGTAAGGCCTTTTTGTCGTCCGTAGTCTTGCCCATGCCGCGGTATTTTCATAACTTTGCGGATGGAATATTACAATTACGAACGAAAATTATGTTGAGAATTGCAGTACAGTCGAAAGGCCGTCTCTTCGAGGACACCATGAGTCTTCTGACGGAGGCGGGCATCAAAGTGCCCAGCAGTAAGCGAACCTTACTGGTCCAGAGCACAAACTTTCCCTTGGAGGTACTTTACCTTAGGGATGACGATATTCCGCAGAGTGTAGCAACAGGAGTAGCGGACCTCGGTATAGTGGGTCAGAACGAATATGAAGAGCGTAAGGAAGACGCCGAGGTGGTACGTCCGCTCGGCTTTAGCCGTTGCCGCCTTTCGTTGGCTATTCCTAAAGGGGAGAAATATACGGGGCTGAAATGGTTTGAAGGCAAGAAGATAGCCACTTCATATCCCGGCATACTGCGCCGTTTCCTGCAAGAGAATCACATCACGTCAGATATACATGTCATAACTGGCTCTGTGGAGATAAGTCCGGGTATAGGACTGTCCGACGCCATCTTTGATATCGTGAGCAGCGGAAGCACTCTCGTAAGCAACAACCTCGTGGAAGTGGAAGTGGTGATGGAGAGCGAAGCACTGTTGATAGCCAACCACAAACTTGATGACGAGAAGCGTGGCGTGCTGGAAGAACTGCTTTTCCGTATAGAGGCCGTGAAGGCTGCGGAGGACAAGAAGTACGTGTTGATGAATGTACCTACCGACAAGGTGGCCGAGGTGGTGGCTGTACTTCCGGGAGCCAAGAGTCCCACTGTGATGCCTCTCGCCACGGAGGGTTGGAGCAGTGTGCATACGGTGATAGACGAGAAGAGATTCTGGCAGATAATACGCCAACTGAAGGCTCTGGGCGCACAGGGAATACTGGTGATACCCATAGAGAAGATGATACTTTAAAAAAGACTCCCACACGAATTATGAATATATACAGATTTCCCGAACGTCAGGAATGGGAAGGGTTGTTGAAGCGTCCTGTCAAGAACGCCGCCGACCTCAACGCCGTTGTTTTGGCAGTGTTGGACGACGTGAAGAAGCGCGGTGACGAGGCCGTAAGGGATTATGAGGAGAAGTTTGATCATGTGAAACTGACCTCGCTTGCCGTCACGAAGGAGGAGATGGATGAGGCTGAACGTCTGGTAAGCGACGATTTGAAAGAGTCCATACGTCTGGCTCACCGCAACATAAGATGCTTTCACGAGGCACAGGCTACGAAAGGCGCAGACGTGGAGGTGACCGCAGGTGTGGAGTGTTGGCAGAAGCCAGTAGCCATAGAGAAGGTAGGACTTTACATACCAGGCGGTACTGCTCCGTTGTTCAGTACGGTGCTGATGCTCGCCACTCCGGCAAGAATAGCCGGTTGCAGGGATATCGTGCTATGCACGCCTCCGGCTGCGGACGGCAGCGTAAATCCCGCCATTCTGTTCGCCGCACGCACCGCCGGAGTGGACAGAATATTCAAGATAGGTGGCGTGCAGGCTATCGGCGCTATGGCTTACGGTACGGAGAGCGTGCCACGTGTGTTTAAGATTTTCGGTCCCGGCAACCAGTACGTGACGTGCGCCAAGCAGCAGGTCAGTGTACACGGTGTAGCCATAGACATGCCTGCGGGGCCTAGTGAGGTGGCGGTGCTTGCAGACGAGATGTCCAATGCGGCGTTTGTTGCAGCCGACCTTCTCAGTCAGGCGGAGCATGGAGTAGACAGTCAGGTGCTGATGGTTACTACATCAGACGATATGATAGCGCAGGTTTCCGCTGAGATAGACCGACAGCTGGAGACGTTGCCGCGAAGGGATATCGCGGCGCAGGCTCTCTCCCACAGCAAGATAATACTGGTAAAGGACAAGGAGGAGATGACGGACTTGGCCAACGCTTACGCTCCAGAGCATCTGATAATAGAAACGTCTGACTATATGGATTTGGCGCGGAAGGTGGTGAATGCGGGCAGCGTCTTCTTGGGAAACCTAACGCCAGAGAGTGCGGGCGACTATGCCAGCGGCACCAACCATACGTTGCCCACCAACGGGTATGCCGTGGCTTACAGCGGTGTCAACCTCGACAGTTACATGCGCAAGATCACTTTCCAACATATCAGCGCGGAGGGGATACACAGCATAGGACATGCGGTGGAGACCATGGCGGAAGCGGAAAGCCTATACGGACACCGTAACGCCATGACGCTTAGGGTGAAAAGTGTGGAAGGTAAGGATCAAAGCGATGCCAGAGTCCCCGACTTGGCTTAGTCTGGAATATGCAGGAACGGAAATGAGAAAACTAAAGGAACTGGTAAGACACAACATTTGGGCTTTGCAACCATACAGCTGTGCCAGAGATGAGTTCAAGGGTAGAGAGGCGCATGTATTTCTTGATGCCAACGAGAGTCCGTACAACGCTCCATGGAACCGTTATCCCGACCCTCTGCAGGAGTCTGTGAAGGAGAAGTTGGCATGTGTGAAGGGCGTGCGTTCTTCGCAGATTTTCCTCGGAAACGGTAGCGATGAGGCCATAGACCTTACTTACAGGATATTCTGTGAACCTGGCGTGGACAACGTGGTGGCCATATCACCTACATACGGAATGTACAAGGTATGTGCAGATATCAATGATGTGGAGTACCGTGAGGTGAGACTTGGCGAGAATTTCGGACTGGACGCCCAGAAGGTGTTGGATGCGGTGAACGCTTATACCAAGGTGATTTGGCTCTGTACACCCAACAATCCCACAGGAAACGACTTGGACCGTGCCGCCGTACAGCGCATATTGGAGGAGTTCGACGGCATTGTGGTGATAGATGAGGCTTACAGCGACTTCTCCTCTCTGCCACCTCTGCGTTTGTTTCTTGACGGTTTCCCCAACATGTTAGTGCTTAACACCTTCAGCAAGGCGTGGGGCTGTGCGGGCATACGTCTGGGTATGGCTTTCGCCAGTGAGGAGATAATAGCGTTGTTCAACAAGGTGAAGTATCCTTACAACGTGAACAAGATGACGCAGGACAAGGCTTTGGAAATTCTGTCAGACCCGTCCCTCACGAACAGACGGGTAGGCGAAATCTGCAGGGAGAGGGAACACATGGCTCCCGCTCTGCAAGAGCTTCCTATCTGTCTGGGAGTCTATCCGAGCAGTGCGAATTTCCTGCTGGTGAAGATGGACGACGCGGATGTGGTGTACAGCTATCTGGTGGACTGTGGCGTGATAGTGCGCAACCGCAGCAGGGTGGCTCTCTGCGAAGGTTGTCTGCGCATAACCATAGGGACACGTGAGGAGAACAACGAACTGCTGGCGGCTCTGCGCCAGTACAAAGGACATAAGTCATGAAGAAGGCATTGTTCATAGACCGCGACGGTACGATACTGGTGGAGCCGGACGACGAACAGATAGATAGCTATGAGAAGTTCCGCTTCGTGCCAGGGGTGATAAGTGCATTACGCTTCATACGACATCACACCGATTACGAATTTGTGATGGTGAGCAATCAGGACGGGCTGGGGACAGACAGTTACCCGGAAGCCGTCTTCTGGCCTACCCATCGTCTGATGCTGGACATATTGAAGGGTGAGGGCGTGGAGTTCGACGCCGTACACATAGACCGCAGCTTCCCCGAGGATGGGCTGCCTACCAGAAAACCTGGTACCGGAATGCTCACCGACTACTTGACAGGCGACTATGACATGAGTCGCTCGTGGGTGATAGGCGACAGACAGTCCGACGCGGAACTTGCACGTAACCTTGGTTGCGGCAGTCTTATACTCGGTGCAGGCATGGACTGGGATATGGTGGCGGCTACGGTGTATGGC
>CAVHNA010000045.1:0-4245 GCA_963637205.1 Bacteroidaceae bacterium | reverse complement strand
AGGCTACAGTTACCCGAAACACCAAAGAGACAAAGATAGAGGTTTCGCTAAATCTTGACGGCAACGGCGAGGCGGATATCAGTACCGGTCTTGGATTCTTCGACCACATGTTGGAGCAGATAGCCCGTCATGGGATGGTAGACCTTCGCGTGAGGTGCGACGGAGACCTCTATGTGGACGAGCACCACACCATAGAAGACGTGGGCTTGGCTCTCGGTGAATGTCTGCGCATGGCTCTTGGCGACAAGTGCGGTATAGAGAGGTACGGCTACTGTCTGCCCATGGACGATTGCCTTTGCAGTGTGGCCTTGGACTTTGGCGGAAGACCGTGGCTGGTGTGGGACGCTGAGTTCCACAGAGAGAAGATAGGCGAGATGCCTACGGAGATGTTCCATCACTTCTTCAAGAGTCTCTCTGACGCTGCGCTGATGAACCTGAACGTGAAAGCGGAAGGTACTAACGAACATCACAAGATAGAGGGCATTTTCAAGGCTTTGGCACGAAGCGTGAGAATGGCGGTACGTAGAGACGTGGAACATTTCGTGTTGCCGTCCAGCAAAGGCGTACTCTAAGGAAAGGCTATGGAGGATTACAGAAACGGACAGTACCCTTCGCACCACTTGCAGAAAGCGGTAAACGAGATTAGCCGCTTGCCGGGAATAGGGTCTAAGACTGCGCTGCGACTGGCTCTGCACCTGCTCAGGTGGGACGTAACTGAAGTGGACGCCCTTACGCAGAGCATTTCCGAACTGCGGCACGAGGTACGGTACTGTCGTCTCTGCCATAATATCTCCGACACTGAGCTGTGTCCCATCTGTTCCAATCCGTCGCGCGACAGCTCCACCGTCTGTGTTGTGGAGAACGTGAGGGACGTGATGGCGGTGGAGGGCACCATGCAGTTCCGTGGACTCTATCATGTACTTGGCGGCATTATCAGTCCCATGGATGGAGTGGGGCCGTCCGACCTAGAGATAGACAGCCTTGTAGAGCGTGTCAAGGAAGGTGGAGTGAAAGAAGTGATACTGGCCATCAGTCCCACTATGGAAGGTGACGCCACATGCTTTTACATCTTTCGCAAACTGCAGGATACCGGTGTCGCCGTCACCGTCATAGCGCGCGGTGTGGCACAGAACGATGAGTTGCAGTACACCGACGAGGTAACACTTGGCAGAGCCATCATAGGGCGCAGGCCTTTCGGAAATGACTCGTCCACTACAGACAGACGTGCTTCGGGAGACGGGCGAGTACGCTGACGTTGGGCTTGGACTTACACATTATATAATATATATAGCAGACATCAAAAATATAACGGACATGAACAGCAAGGAGAAGAAAATGTTTTTCGGAGGTCTCGCACTGGTGATAGCTGTTGCGGTTGCCCTTGAGAGCTATACGGCAGCCGAAGGCCCCTTGTTGGGCATGGAGAGTATCGACGCTACTGAAACCTATCTCGTACAGTACACGTCCGTGATGCTGACACTCGCAGCTGTGGTGCTTGCCATAGCGTGTAAGCGTTGGCGTATGTGGATTAGGGTATCAATGATTGCGGCGGCCTCTCTGTTGATGGAATTGGTCTATTACCTCAACTACGATTCCAGTGCGGCTTGGACTTTTGCTTTGGTGCTCGCCGGTTGGGCTATATTTTGGTTGGAACGTGGAGGGAATAAGGAATGAAACTCAGTGTAGTCATTGTCAGTTACAACGTATGTTACTATCTCGAGCAATGCGTATATAGCGTGCTGCGTGCCGCCGAGGGTATGGAAGCGGATGTATGGGTGGTTGACAACGCCAGCTCAGACGGCAGTGAGGAGAGAGTTTCCGCACGTTTCCCGAGCGTGAATGTGATAGCCAATAAAGTAAACGGAGGCTTCGCATGCGCTAACAATCAGGCTATACGTCAGAGCTCTGGCGAGTACGTGTTGCTACTCAATCCGGACACTATAGTTGGTGAGGACGTACTGAAAGGCTGTGTAGACTTCCTTGACACGCATCCCGATGTCGGCGCCACAGGTGTGAGGATGCTCGGTGCGGATGGCCGTATGGCTCCCGAGAGCCGCAGAGGTTTGCCAACTCCTTTCACCAGTTTTTGCAAGATGACGGGGCTGTGCCGTCTCTTTCCTAACAGCCGTACGTTTGGCAAGTACTATATGAAATACCTTCCAGAGGACAAGCCATCGCCCATAGAGGTAATCTCGGGCGCGTTCTGTATGGTCAGGCGTAAGGCTCTTGACGGTGTGGGTTTGCTTGACGAGGACTTCTTTATGTATGGAGAAGACATAGACCTAAGCTACAGACTGCTGCGCGGCGGATGGAAGAACTATTACCTTCCGTTCAACATCTTGCACTACAAGGGTGAGAGCACGGTAAAGTCAAGCTTCAGGTACGTGCACGTTTTCTATAACGCCATGCTCATTTTTTTCCGTAAGCACTATGGCCGTCGCTACCGTCTGCTCGGATATGTCGTACGTCTGGCTGTATGTCTCAGAGCTTTGCTTGACCTGATAGTTCAGAAAACCTCTTGTTTGTTTCGGCGTGGGGGGGACGACAAGTGCGACTATGTGCGTCGCGACATCCGTTCGCTTAGTGTCAAGGATACCCTGGAGTGGTTGCGGACGCAGGAACCGCAGTGTAGAAGGGTGCTTGAGACCGTCTCGCTTGACGGCACGCGTCTGATACGCCTTGGCTGTACGGTGGCTGTAGACACGGAAGAGGCTTCCGCTCGCACATGACGCTAACAATGTAAGAAGGTGGAGGTAAAATGGCAAAGAAGACAATTATGACGGGGCGGACGACGGTGCTTAGAGCAGTGGAGCCGGAAGATCTCTGGGTGATGTACGACATAGAGAACGACAGCGACCTGTGGAAGCACGGGCGCAGCAACGTCCCTTACTCGCATTATGCGCTCCGGCGTTTCATAGAGGAGAACAAATGCGACATCTACGTCGACGGACAAGTGCGTCTGACCGTCACCGTCTGTGATAAAGGACGGACAATAGGGTTTGTCGACCTCCAGAACTTCAGTCCTGAACACATGCGCGCCGAGGTGGGGATAGCCATAGTGGACAGCGCACAGGGGTGCGGATATGCCACTGACGCTCTTGAAACTCTTGTCGCCTATGTCCGTGACGTGCTCCGCCTACATCTTCTCTATGCCATAGTTGCCGATGACAATACTCGTGCAGTGAAACTTTTCCTACGTTGTGGGTTCGTACGTACTGCCTCCTTGTCCCAATGGTTAAGAAGAGCTGAAGGTTTCGCCGACGCTTCACTCTTCACGCTTATCGTCAGCGATGACAACGGGGGAATGGACAGGTAGACAATAGGAAAACAGACTGAAACTTCAACACAAATACTTTAACAGACATAAAAACTAAAAGAGATTATGGATAGAAGAGATTTTATCAAGAGTGCTACGGCTCTGGCTGCCGCACAAGGACTTTCTCTCCCCACCGGAGCCGAGGAGGTTAAGACTGCGGTTGCAGACACGCCGCAGGATGCAGGTGCCCTGATAGACAGTGCGCCGGTGCTGCAGAATTTCGCAGAGACCAGTATTGGCATCGCATTCAGTGTCACAGACAAGGCCAACGGCTATGTCATAATAGGCGAGAAGCCCGACCTCTCCGACGGTCGTAAGGTGTGGTGCGGCGGATACAGGCTCACGGACATGAACGCCGATTGTATGCTTGTGCGTGTAACGGGTCTCAAGCCAGCCACTACATACTATTATAAGATAGGAGCCGACCGCATACACTACGGCGGCGGTTACGACATGAAGGTGGTTGGCAACGAAGAACCTGCCACAGTACACTCCTTTACCACCGCTGGCCGCAAGGCGAACCCGCATTTCTGTGTCATCAACGATACGCATGCACGTTGGCAGGCTTTCGGTTTGGCCATAGACAAGATAGCCGAGCTGCATCCCTCGTGCGTGATATGGAATGGCGACGCATGCAACACGGAGGAGACTGTGGAGGCGCAGAAGAGAATATTCCTTCGTCCCGAGATAACCAAAAGCGACTATGCCGCCGATATACCTTATCTCTTCTGTCCGGGCAACCACGACGACAGAGGTCTGGCCAACAGGCATCTGGAGCGTATATGGATGTACCGTCAGCCCGAGGAGCGTCTGCCGCGCGACTGGGATCTTGGCCGCAACTTCGCCGTACGGCTCGGGGACATGGCTCTGATAGGACTGGACACAGCCGAGGACAAGTTGGACACCAACCCGAAGTTGGCCGGGCTTTT
>CAVHNA010000044.1:0-15681 GCA_963637205.1 Bacteroidaceae bacterium | reverse complement strand
ACTCTGGCCTTGGGGACCCAACGTGTCAAGCTGCTTGAGTCCACCGTAGCGGCTACCCATTCCGGCAGCCAAAAGGAACAATGTAGGTTTCATTTCTTGTATATTTGTTTTAAAAACGTTATAATGTCGGTTACAGTGGCAAAGGTACTCCTTTTTTTCCGTATTTCGGAGTCTTTAGTCGTCCTTTATTTGTTTTAGCCGTCGTTTTCCCTTATTTTCAGAAGGGATATCCCACGGCGAAGTGATAGCCGAGCGACTTGCCGAACGAGGTCATGTTGTAGTAGCCCGACTTGCCAGTGTCGTAGGGGGCGTGTATGCCCACTCCCACGTCAAAGCGGAGTACGAGGAAGTCCAAGTCGTAACGGATGCCTGCTCCAGTACCGAGTGCGATGTCTTTGCCAAGACCCGAGAGCGAGAACTTGCCACCAGGCTGCGTGCTGCCGTCGCGTATCAGCCACACGTTGCCAGCATCCACGAACGCCGCTCCGTAGAGGCTGGCCACTATGGGGAAGCGGTATTCCACGTTGGCCTCTATCTTGATGTCACCCATCTGGTCGATGTATGAGTAGTCGCTGCTGACGGGATGGTACGAGCCTGGACCTATACTTCTGGAGGTGAATGCTCGCACGCTGTTGGCTCCGCCTATAGAGAAACGATCGTTGTAGGGCGCTGACGTGGCGTTGCCGTAGCTATATATGACACCACCGAATATGCGTGTGGCCAGACAGCTGCGACGCGTGATGGGTATCTGGTGGGTGTACTGCACCGAGGCCTTGACGAACTGTGCGAAGGGCACGCCGAATAGTTTCTTGCCACGGGTGGAGTACCCTTCGCCACAGATGGCGTATATTGAGGAGGTGACGGCTCCGGCCTCTTTGGCGTTTATCTTCAGCGACCGCTGGTGTCCGCTCATAGCCGTCCACGTGTAGGTGTATTCCATGGAGGGTACGAACTGGTCACGCATAGACACGTACAGAGCCTGGTTCTTGGTCACTATGGAGTCAAAGTATGCGGTGCTGTGGAGCAACTGGTCGTAGCTGAGACTGATGGGGACGAACTCATGCTTCACGTTGCGTCTCTTCTGTATGGTGTACTTGAGAGATCCACCCAGCGAGACACGCCCGAAATAGTTGGCGCGGTTCATCCACTTGGCCTCCAGTTCCACAGATGTGGAAGTGATGGCGCGGCGGAAGAAGCGTTTACCCAGTCCCAAGGCTTTGATGTAAGGGTAGGTGACGGAGCCGCTGACGCCGTATTCGTAAGAGTTGAGCAACGAACGCTTGCCGTGCAGGTTGGCTCCCGTCTGCCATTCGTACGAGCCCCAGACCTTCAGTCCCAGTGTCTCAGCGCCGCGAAAAGCGTTGTGCTTGTACATGGAGAACGTGACGCCAGGGCCAACCTGGCCATTGCTCTTGGACGTGACATTGCCCTGAAACTCTGCGTCGTACGGTTTGTCAAGCATGGCGGTGACATTGAGGTCAAGTGTGTCGCCGTTTAGCGAGGAATCCCGGGGGGCGCACTCGACGCGGACGGACGAGAACACACCCATGGAAGTGATGAGCTCGGTGCTGATGTCCTCCAGCTTCTGGTTATATAGGTCGCCGTGTCTTGTCAGCAGGTATCTTAGCACCACCGGAGGCTTGATGGGCGGTTTCTTTGCTTTTCCGCTCCATGCGTATTTCAGATGCCCGTGTTCTATGCTATCCGTTACCTGGAAGTCTCCGTACTTGTACACCGACACCCTGGTGTCTCCGATACGGTATGGCCGCATTGCCTCGGGCGGCGTGGAGGAGGAAGGCACCACCTGCAGCTGTACTTTGCCTGGCACCATGATGGTGTCGGCTCTGTATGTCAGATAGTCCTGACGGTAATAATAATACCCTCTGTAGCGCAGTGCCTCCGCTATGCGTTGGCGTTCCTCGTCAAGGTTCGCCACGCTGAACGGTCTGCCGCTGCGGAGTGCTGACGCCGGCATGGTGGCGTGTATGATGCTGTCGGTCTGTGTGGGAAAATGTGCGTACTTAATGGTGTCAAGGTGAAACAGCAGACCAGGAACGACGTGGTATGAGAGCTTGGCGGCCCGGGGGGTCTTCACCGCCACGGTGTCGTGCGTGACTTTGCCGCGCAGATATCCGTAGTTGCGTAGAGTGTTCTGCGCCACGGTGGAGCGGACTTTGGGGTTGACGGTGCTGACATACACTGGCGTGGCGGCGAACTGCCGGAACATCCACTTGCCGAACCTGTGCTTGCTGTTGACGTACTTGTTGTATATCCACAGTCTCATTGGCAGAGGGTGCGTGACGTAGCTGCTACCCATCAGAGCGGCGTTGGGGGCGTATGAGAGCACGCCCTCTACCTCTTCGCGTGCCTTGTTGTAAGCCTCCACATCTTGTTTCTCCACCTTGCTTAAGCTATCTTTTTTCTCTTTCTCGCTCTGTTGCTGCATTGCTTCCGCCTTGCCGCTGAGCAGTTCGTCCACGGTGTTGTAGGCTTCGGCGATGGCCGCTATCACGCCCTGGTTGCCAGCCGTGTCGGCAGGGACGTACTTGTCGTAGTCAAGACTTTTTATGCCGCGGTACAGGACTTCATCTTCGGGTATATTCTTCGTTATAGAGCAAGCCGCTGTAAGGCAAGCTAAACCTATGGCTGACAATATGTGGGGTAAATGCTTCATTTCGTTACCTCCTGCTTGTTGTTCTTTTTGCGGTCGCGGAAGAGGAACAGGTCTCCCAGTTTCTCCGTCTTCCTTCTCAGCACCAGACCGGCTCCCATCTCGGTGAGTTCGCCTTCAAGGAGCGACTCGTAGTTGCGGTCGTAGTAGAGCCGCACGTAGCGGGTGGAGTTCTTGTCTAGACGGTATTCTACGGATATGTTGTCTATGATGGTCTGGCCGTTATTGACGGCTTCCTTGCCCGTGCTTACCTTGCCGCCTATTATCACGCTGAACCTGTTGCCCCAGAAACGCTTGGCAAAGCTGAAGCTGTAGTCCGTGGTGCTGCCGCTGCCTGTGTTTTCCTTGTTCTCGATGCCCACGTTCACGTCCGCGGAGTTGAGAGCCTGTCCGGCTATGTTGTTGATGGCTGTCTGCAGGTAGGTGTTCAGCGTGTTGGCGTAGCTGAAGCCGCCCTTAACATTCGATTCGTTGGCCAGGTACATGCCAGTCACCAGCATTGTCACCGCCACGCGTCCGCGGTCTTCCGCCGACATGGCGGTAAGTTCGTTCTGTACGCTCATGTCCTCCGGCGCTTCCAGCGTGAACTCCAGTCCCATGTCATCCAAGGTTTGGCTGAGTGCCAGTCCCACGTTGAAAGCCACGTTGTGCGAGGTGCCGCTTTCAGAGACGCTCGCCTTAACTCTCTCGGTGGCCTTTATGCTCAGCTGTGGATTCATGACATCGCCGTGGAATTCCACATAGCTGCCTTCCTGTATCTTGAAGTCGTTGAGTGGGACGGCCATGATGGAGTATTTCATCACCCCTTCCTGTATGGTATACCTGCCGAAGAGACGCAACTCGTTGAGCAAGTCATACGTCATGTTTAGTTCGCCTCCTCCCTGTAGGTTTATGTAGTCCGACCCGTCATCGCTGAGGATGCAGTGTACCAGTGCAGCCTGCTCCACGTTGACGGTCAGCTGCATGTCTATGTTGTGGCTGCTGACCTCCACGGGTTCGGCTTTGACGGTGTCAGAGAAGTCGCAGAACGTTACAATGTCCGCCAGTTGGTCTTCTACCGTCACTGGGGAGTCTTTCAATACGTAGTACAGGTCCGTATTGCCGAGCACATTCAGCTTGCCCCTCATCCTCATGTCCGAAGCGGAACCCCACACACGCGTCCTCAAGTCCACGAAGGCCTTTCCGTAGGCCAGGGCGTTGTGCGTCTTTGGCGCGTTGATGAGCTGGTAGTTGTCTGCTGTGAGAGTGATGTCAAGCTTGGGGTCGCCGAAGTTCGCCATGTCTATTGTCCCGTTGATGTCGAGAGGCGTCTTGCCTGCGGCGTACGCCTTTATGTGGTCCAGTGTGATGCGGCTCTTGTCCACGTTTACGTTGGCGTCGGGTAGGGAGAGTCTGACATTGTAGTCGTCGGACAGTATGTACAGCGAGTCTGTGGTGAGTTTGCCGTCGAGCTGTGGGCTTGAAGCCTGTCCCTGCACAGTGACGTTGCCTTTGGCGTACCCTTCCAGCCTAGCCAGCCCTTCAGGCAAGAAGGCGTCGGCAAGACTCAAGGGCAATCGTTCCAGGGAAGCCTCGGCATCTATCGTGCCGTTTTCGTTTTTCTTCAGGTACTTGCCAGAGACGTACACTACTTCATTGTCGTTGTGTTTTACTATGCCGTCCACGAAATGGCTTCCGTCGCTGTTGGGGAAATAGACGGCGCTCAGGCCTATGTCGCCCATTGGTGTGTCTTCATATTTCATGCCCTTGACATCCATGTCGGCGGACACGGTGACAGTGCTGTCGGACTGCATGTAGTGGAAGTCGCCGTGCAGCAGACCTTGTATCTCGGGCATGTAAGGCATCACGCTGCACAGCTCGCCTATGTTCACCCTGTTCATGCTTAGGGAGATGTCTTGCAGAGCGTCCTCGTTGGGCGTGGAGTATATTTTCACTCCGGTGCCGTCGTCGGCGAGGAGGTCTATCAACGCCTCCAGCCTGCCTTCCTTGGACAAGGATATGAAGTTGTCTTCGTTGAGCGTGAAGTTTCTGTACGCTATTATGGGGTTGAGAGGCGTAAAGTGAAACTTCGCTCCTTCTTCCACGATGTCAGCCTCCATGCCCACGTCCACTCCTTTCTTTCCCTTGGAGTCCGTAAAGTCGAGGTTGAACGCCGCTCCGGTAGGGGTGAGCGTGGCATGCAGCGTAGACTCGAATACCACGACCTTGTTCTTCGGCCCGTTCTTCACCCTCATGTCCATGCACACGCCCTCCTCTTTTTGCTGTATATCCCAGTCTATGGTGTCAAGTAGCACAGACCCGGTGTTCAGCTTGTGCAGATAAGCTTTGGAGGAGATGCCCTGAGATGGACTGCTGCTGAAGTTGAGTGCCAAGTCGGAGTAAGTATAGTGCAATACTGATTTGAGAATGTTGCTGACAGGGTTGCGCTGTCCGCATTGGATTTCCAGCTTCATTTCGGGCAGCAAGGTCTGCAGAGTGTCTTGTCTGATACGCAGGCTGTCGGTCTCTTTCTTCAGTTCTTTCATGAACACGTCGCAGTGAGTCAACAGGGAGTCTAGACCGTGCGGTGAGGAGAATGACATCTTCATGTCTCCTGCGTTGGCGTAGGTTTGTACATAGTCTGGGGTGAGGTCTGCGTCAATGCACAGCTCCACTGGATGGAACACGGTGTCCTTGAGTACCAGTTCCAGAGCTTCGGCTTTAGCGTACATACGGTGTGTCTGTCTGAAGTCCGAGCTACCTTCCACGTGCATCACCATGCTGGCACTGAGCGTGTCTTTGGCGAGATGCAGGGCGTAGAGGTCAATGTGACTCAGGTCCATGGAGAAAGAAGACGCTTCCAGCTTTCTCTTTTTCAGTGTGGCGTCGGCGCAGGCCTGAAGCTTGAGCAACTCATTGTCGCTGTTTATCTCCACTGAGGCGTTGCCTTGTTTCAGACTCGCCTGTAAGTCCATGCTGTCCACGTTCCACTTTCTGTAGTCAAGTCTGTCAATTTTCGCAAGGGCTTTCAGTCTGGTGCGTGCGCTCAGCAAGTCTGTACCTTCTCCCTCTGCGCTTACCGATGCCGACAGGGTGCGTATGGAGTCGGAAGGAAGGAAATGGTGGGCCTGCATGTTGGCTATGCGAGCCTTCACGTTGTATGCCATCCGGTCAAAGTCCACTTTCGCGGTCATCTTTACCTTGCCTTGCCCTTCCTGCAGCAGAGCGTCTACAGACAACTTCTTGGCGTTGCGCAGACATGTGTTGGCTGTAAGGGATAACGCTGGGATGCGTATTCCATGTAAGCCAAACATATGCTGCACGAACGACAGGTTGCCGGTGCGCAAGTCCCAGTCTATATCTGCCCCTCGACTTAAACTGTCCGTCACGTCTGTGGCGTTTCCGCAGACCCGAAGGTCGATTGTTTTGGGCATGGACACTTGCAGTTCCTGTATGTCGAGGCTGTCTATGTTACCGTTGGCATCCAATTCTATCGCCAGCGGTTGTTCTGGCAACGCTTTGGCAATGTCGGTGCTTCCAAGTGCCGTGAGGGCGGTGCGCATATCTTCGTGTCCTATTCGGGCTTGCAGTTTGGCTTCCATCTTGCCGTCACCGTTCGGCTTCACTGCGCTCCAGTGCATGAAGGCGTTACCTTCGGCGTTGCTGTAGGGCGTTTTCAGAGACAAGTCGTCTACGCGCAGTCTGGTGCTGTCCGTCAGCAAGCTGCACGACAGATGCTCAATCTCCGCCCCATGCGATTCACGCAGGCGGCATTCTTTGATATCGGCTGTGATGTAGGTGTCAGACTGTCTGAAGAATATCTTCTCCGCTTCTATGCCGATGTCGTATACGACGAAGTCCGAGTAGCGTACGGAGTCCGCCTCCAGTGACAACCGGCGTACGTCGTACACGCCATTCTTCAGGTTTATGTCGCCTCCCTCGGCGTACGCCTGCTTTACGGCGGCCTTCACTGACGTGCTGTCGGTGGAAAAATCCAGACTGACATTGCAGTTTGCCAGCTTCACGTATTTGATGTCTATGGAAAGTGGTATGGGTGTGCTTGCCGTGGTGTCTTCCTCCGTAGACTCGCTTATGGCAAGGTCTACGTTGCCGCCGTCCAGCTCTATTCCTTCCACGGCTATGCGTCGATGTATAATATCAGAGAAGTTAAGGTCTATAATGGCTCGTTTGGCGCCTATCCTCTCCTTGCCGTCGTCGCGGACATGAAGGTCCGACAGTGCCACATCCAGAAGAAAGCTGATGCGGAAAGTCTGGAACGATATCTCCATGCCAGTCTCCCTGCTTGCATACGCGGCAGCTTTCCTCACCGCCCATTCCTGTATAGGGGGAATATAAAGTGCGGCGGCAAGTATCAGTGGCAATACGAAGACGGTTGCTGCAGTGTCTGCCAACCATTTCAATGCGCGTCTCATGCCTGTAACAGTTAGGGCTGGTGTGTGGCTATATATTATATAATGTGTCTCGTTATCTCCTTCCACAGCCTGTCGTCGGGGACAGATGCGGTTACGTCTATCGTTTCATGACTGACGGGGTGTTCCAGAGTCAGCCTTCTGGCATGCAGGGATATGCTTCCGTCTGGGTTGCTCCTGGGTGCGCCGTATTTCAGGTCTCCTTTTATGGGACATCCCATTTTGGCAAGCTGGCACCTTATCTGGTGATGTCTGCCTGTGTGAAGACGTATCTCCAGAAGACAGTACCTTTCCGACTGAGCTATGAGGGTGTAGTCGAGAATCGCTTCCTTTGAGTCCGGCACCTCGTGGTTGTAAGCTTTGGAGGTGTTGTTTTTGGCGTTGCGTGTCAGCCAGTGAGTCAGGGTACCGCTTTCTTGGGGAGGCTTGTTGCACACTATCGCCCAATATGTCTTGCTCACCAATGAGTGCTGGGCGAACATGGCGTTGAGCCGTGGCAGAGCCTTGCTTGTCTTGGCGAAAAGTACCACTCCGCTCACTGGCCTGTCCAGACGGTGTACCACGCCTAAGAATGCGTTGCCGGTCTTGTGGTGTTCCTCTTTGAGGTACATCTTCACCGTATCCGAGAGAGGGGTGTCGCCGGTCTTGTCACCCTGCACTATCTCACCTGCGCTCTTGGATACGATGATGATGTGGTTGTCCTCGTATAGAACTTTCAACTCTACGCCTTTTGCGGTTACATGTTCATGCCGCCGTCTATCTGAATGACCTGCCCGGATACGTAGCTTGACATGTCAGACGCCAGGAAGAGGCATACGTTGGCTATGTCTTCCACCTGGCCGCCGCGGCGAAGAGGTATCTTCTTCATCCATTCCTTGCGTATCTCTTCAGGCAACTGTGCGGTCATGGCGGTCTCTATGAAGCCGGGAGCCACGGCGTTGGCGCGTATACCCTTAGGTCCGAGTTCCTGTGCGATGGATTTTGCCAGACCAATCATTCCGGCTTTGGATGCGGAGTAGTTGCACTGTCCGGCGTTGCCATGTACGCCCACTACGGATGACATGTTGATGATGGAGCCACTGCGTTGGCGAAGCATGATTGGAGAGCAAGCGTGAATGAAGTTGAAGGCGGACTTCAGGTTGACGTTCAGGACTGCGTCCCACTGCGCCTCACTCATGCGGAGCATCAGGCCGTCCTTGGTGATGCCGGCATTGTTCACCAGTATATCTATGGTGCCGAAGTCCTCCTTTATCTTGTTGACCACAGCCTCTGTTTCCGCAAAGTCGGCGGCGTTCCCTGCGTATGCGTTGCACCTAACGCCAAGCAACTCTATTTCCTTGCGTGTAGCCTCCATACCTTCAGCCATCCCGTCGTTGAGTACGAGGTCCGTAAATGCGATGTTGGCTCCTTCTGAGGCGAACTTCATGGCAACGGCTTTGCCGATGCCGCGTGCTGCTCCTGTTATGAGGGCAGTCTTACCTGTCAATAATCCCATATTGTCAATGTTTTTTGTTTTGTTTTTATGTTAACGGTAAACTGCCTGCGGCAACCCGCAAGTGCCCGTTTGCGTTCATTAAAGCATTCTTCTTTTGGCCAAAGCCTTGTGTATAATCTTCTGTACTATGCCGCGTGTGACTCCGCTGGGCAAGCCTTGCGCCAACCTACCATATATATAAGGTATCTCCAGACCTTTGATGCAGTAGTGCAGCAAGTCGGCGTACAGGGGGATGCTGTCTATCTCGAAACGTCCTGTGCGCACCCCTTCTGTCATCACCTGCGTGAAAAGGCTCTGCTCGTTACGGTCGAACTTCTTGCGCACCTTCTCCACCATGATGATGTTGCGGAAGAACTCCGCTCTCAGGTTACCGTTCCTCTGTACGGCTTCCTTTATCATGTTCAGGTGGGTGTAAACCAGCTCCACCAGTTTGTCCTCTGGCTCCATCTCCTGCGAAGCCACTTCGTTCATGCGCTCGCCCAGACGTTCCATCTCGCCCTCTATCACTGCCCAGTACACCTCCTCCTTGCTCTTGAAGTATGTGTAGAGGGTGCGTCTGCCTTTGCCGGAAGCCAGGGCGATGTCGTTCATGGTGGTGTTTTCAAGGCCGTTCTTCGCAAAGAGCCGCCTTGCCACGTCCACCAATTTCGCTTTTGTCTTAGATGTTGCCATAACCGATGCAAAGATAGCACATTTTATCGGTACGAGTACCTCTGCACTGTGTTAAAAATGCACAAAAGCCACCTTTTGTGCCGTTCTTGCGTGAATGAAAAAACACGAAGTGAAAAGATATAAATTTGTTGAAAGATACAGCCTTCTCAGATTTTATTGCTATATTTGTTGCGCCTTTCGGCGATGTTGATGCTGTTGAGAAGCTTGGCATGCGTACCTCCGGCGAATTAAGTCGCCTGGGCGTTTATATAAAATGTTAATTTAAATTTCGTTTTTGATGGTGTCTATAATCAAAACACACTCTCTTTTGGCTAAATCTCTCAAGAGGTTTCCCTTGTTCTCGTCTGCAGCCTCTCGTCGGCACACTTCGCTTTGCAGAGGGCGCAATCGGTCGGTAACATCTGGAAAACGAACTCTTGTATGGATGCACACCGCTATAGTCCTACCGATGCTCGTCTTCTCCCCATTGGGCGTTGCGGCGGAACCCGTTGGGCAGACAGCGAAACAGGTAGCACCTCTTTTCCCATGTAGCCCAAATATGGACGACCAGTACGGAGTATGCACACACATTACCCGTGAGTGGATGGACTATCCGTTTATGGACGAACAACTGCAGCTGACGGAAAGCCTTGGCATAGGATGGGTGCGCAGCGACTTTGATTTCGGCACTGCCTTTGGTAGCCCCACGGAATTTGGACCGTGGTTGTTCGACGATGTGATGACTTCGCTCCAAAAGCACAACCAGCGGCTGCTTCCTATCCTGACATGGCTCGGACGTATGCCATGGGACGATCCCAACTACGGAGCCTTCATAGACACCCTTGCCAGTCACTACGACGGGAAGGTGACATATTGGGAGATGATGAACGAGGTGAACCTGATGCGCGGCATTGACTCGCTTCCTCAGAAATATGCCAAAGCCTTGGCTGTGGCGGCGGAACATGTCCATTGTGCCAATCCGGAGAACCGCATCCTGCTGACCGGACTGGGAGAGGTCTCGGACAACTTCTTGGATCAGCTCTTGCAACTCAACGCTCTGGAAAACGTGGATGTGATGAACTTCCATTCTTATTTCCAGCCCGAGGACCTCATGCGGTCTTTTCGCAAGCTGGCCGGTCTTATGGACAAGTATAACTGGCACAGGCCAGTCTGGCTTACGGAGTGCGGCATGAACACTTGTCGTGACAAACAGCCGTCCGACGGTTTTTACCTTGAATTCTTGCCTGCTGCGCTCCGGCGCATTGGCATATCCGAGGAACGCACGTGTGTGGGCTATCTTGCGGACAGGAAGTCAGGCTACATAACACTCACTGCTTCGCATGCGAAGATTTATCTTTCGTCGCAGGCGAAGAAGGTTCTTCCCGTATCCTTCGAAGACCTGTCTCGCCTGAGCGTGAAGAAGGTGCCGGTCTTGCTGGCCAGTACGGACGAGTATTTCCCGAGCGAACACTTCCCTGCGTTGGTTGATTATGTCCGTCGTGGAGGCACCATTGTTCTGGCAGGCGGCATGCCCTTCTATTATGATGCCGCACTTCCGTCCCAGCCGTATGTGGGATGTACAGAGTTAGGCACGTCGCTTTATTCTCAGTTGCACATGTCGTCACTCCAGAACTTCATAGACCCCTCTACTGGAAAACCTTTGGACGAAAACCACGCCATAGTAAAACGTACGGATGAGGCCACGTTCCAGTATCAGTGGGAGATAAAGGAAATCTGTCCCGCCCGATACTTGTCGGCGGACAATCTGCACGAGGGCGACTCGCTCATCACTCTCATCACTGCAGGCACACCACACAAGCAGGAAGCGATGGCTGGCATATATCGTCTTAATTCCGACCTTAAGGGTAACATCGTGTTCCAGACACGTATGTACTCCCACCCCAATCCAGACAAGGAGGATGAACAGGCTCGGCGTGTGGCGCGCATTCACCTTTTGGCCTTTGCGCATGGCATAGACAGAGTGTTCTGGTACAACCTGCGTTCTCGCGAGGAAGACCCATACGAGCCAGAAGACTGCTTCGGGCTGGTACACGGAGACATGACGGAAAAACCGGCATGCCAAGCATATCGCGCATTGACAAGCATGCTTCCGTCGGGCAGCACGAGGCCGGGACTCACCATTTGCGAGAATGTGTTTGAGGCAAAATGGACAAGACCGGACGGGAAACAAGTGACCGCCATGTGGTCGCCCTACACGCCCTTCTGGAAGAAAGCCGACTGGTCGTCCGACGCGAGGTTCTTCAACCACCTGCTTCAGCCTCTGCCTACTCCCAAGAAAGGGGTCTCGCTCACGGGTGCTATAATATATAAGGTGGAGTAATGAAGGTTTGCGCCTGTCGATTCTCCCTGTTCTCTGTCATGTGGAATGGTGGCTTAACCTGAAAATAGCTGGGTCGTGGAATGGCATTTTGGATGTTTTAGACAAATAACGTTTAAAATATTTTGCGGTATCAAATATTCGCTGTACCTTTGCACCGCAATTAGGAATATCGCGGGGTGGAGCAGTTGGTAGCTCGCCAGGCTCATAACCTGGAGGTCGTTCGTTCGAGTCGAGCCCCCGCAACACGAATGAAGAAAAGGTTTTCTCGTAACAGGGGAGACCTTTTTTGGTTCTCGCACTTTTCGTTGGTTGCCTTATGCGTATGTCCTGGTGTCCAGTGTTCCAGCGGAAAGAAGAATATTGGTGTAGAATAAAAATTACGGGTATATGAAGATTAAGATTGCTGTTTTGTTGACGTTCCTGGTTTTGCTCGGAGCGTCCAAGTCATTTGCCGAGAATCCGTTTCTTGACTCCGTCCGTGTCGACGGCAATATCCGACGTTTTTGGATGTGTCTGCCAGACGAAATGAAAGAGGGTGCGCCCCTCGTTTTCGTCCTGCATGGATACGGCAACTCTGGTTCATCCGACACATGGATGAATGCCGCCTCTTCTCGTCATGGCTTTGCCCTGTGTGTGCCGTGCGGACTGAAGGACCCCGCCGGTAAACCCTCTTGGAATGTGGGCTATCCCTTCCAGGAAGGATGGAAGGTGAACGACGTTAAGGCCATGTGTTCCATAGCACGCCACGTATGCCGCAAACACAAACTAAGCAAAGAGAACATATTCCTTACCGGTATGTCCAACGGTGGAGAGATGTGTTACCTCCTCGCTTACAGCGACCAAAAGGTGTTCAAGGCTCTTGCCTCGCTATCCGGACTCACCATGGAATGGGTGTATCGCACCAAGGAAGCCTCACGCCCTATACCTATCATGGAGGTACACGGTACGGAGGACAGAACGTCCGAATGGGAGGGCGACCTTGCGAATAAAGGAGGGTGGGGCGCTTACATGTCCACTCCCATTGGTGTCGGCTATTGGATAGCTCGCAACAGATGCGAAGGCTACACCTCCGAGACTGTGGACAGCAAGTCCGACAACGGCAGGAAGATCGTCAAGCACCGTTATTCAGCTGACAACACCTCCAAATGCGATGTATGGCTTTACGAGGTCATTGGAGGCCCGCACTCTTGGTTTACCGAAGACCTTGATGTGGGCGAAGAAATATGGCGTTTCTTCTGTAAGTACATCAAGAATTAGGCCCTGGTGTCGGTAATGCAACAAGAAAAACACGGTGATTTCGCCGTGTTTTTTGATTAAAATCAAGAAAAGGGCAGGTTTTTTCAAGTTTTTGTGTATAGCCTTTTGCGGTTTGTGAAATCGGCGTACCTTTGCACCAGAAAAAGAAACAATAGTGTTGTTAGTTTTAGTTTAAGGTTAAAGAAAGTTTTTAGGTTAATTAGTTAAGGTAAAGATTGTTACTTTAAGAGACGTTGGTCTGCCGTGAGGTAGGCCTTTGTTTTTTTTATGATAAGCATATCATCTTGCCGACTTCGGCTTGGCTTCACACAAAGAACATCCCGGGAAGGCGTTGACCGGCCTTCCCGGGATGTTGGGTACACGTACGACGTTCGTGTCGTATAGTTTTGCAGACTACTGATGCTTTTTGTTAGGACGATGATTGTTCCTTTCCTGCTTGCGGAGTTGGTACATTTTGGAAATCTGGTCCTGACTCATGAACTTTGCGTACTTCTTGTTATACTTCTCCTTGATCTTGTCCATCTTCTCTTTGTTCTCGCTGCTCATCTGAGGTCTGCCCATAGGCCTGCTCTCGTCGTTGTCCATTTGCGGACGCTCCCATTGTGGGCGTTCACCCTGCGGACGTTCGCCTCTCGGTGGCATCTCTCCTCTTGGTGGCATACCGCCTCGTTTTGGCATCATCTCCCTCATGGCGTTTTGCTCTTTCTTGTAGACGGTGAGGAACTTCTTGGTCGCTTTCTCGTCCAGTCCCAACTGTTTGGCTATGTTCCCTGCCCTTTGCTCCGTCATGGCCTCATGCGAAGGACGCTTGTCACTCTGGCCTTTGTCCTGTGCAAAGGCCACGTTGCCTGCCATCGTCAAGGCTACGGCGAACACTAATGTCTTGATGTCTTGTCTCATTTTCTACTTTTCATTTATAGTTTGATAAATAACTCTTTTGCTTGCCCGTTACGACCGGCTTCCTGTCTTATGACGTTTAAAATATGGAAAGGTATAACCAGATTTAGATTTTTTAGCTATTCGCCATCTCAATTCGTAGCGACATAGGCAAATGTGCAACTTAAAAGTTGCACAACACAAATCTTTTTCTTATACTTGCATCAAAATTCAAGACCAAGTTTTGAAATTTGTACGCGCAATACCAAGCAACAACCATCTTTGGGCAGTAAAAGAAGATGGAAAGGAGACGGACGAGCTATCAATGCTTTTCCGTCAGTGGAGTAATTTCAACTATCTGCTTGACTTCTTCTTTGCTAATATGGAAGACCTTCAAGGATTCTTCAAGATAGAAAAGGTTAGCGACGCCATAAAGGAAACGATGGAAGATGCAGAAGAGTTGGAACGACTCATTCTTGACTTCCCTTACACCGAGCAGTTGGACGGCTTGTTTCATCCGCTAAGCCTTGGTGACAACCGAGCACATGAGTTGACTCGTGAAAAGGCAAGGAATTGGGACCGGAAGCAACATCCAAGTTGGCTCCGCATCTATGCCATTCGCATAGAACCTAATGTGTATATTGTTACTGGTGGTGCCATAAAACTTACTGCCACAATGCAGGAACGGGAGCATACCCAGAGGGAACTTGACAAACTGAACGCTTGTCGCGAGTTCTTAAAGCAGAACGGAGTGTTCGACCAAGATAGTTTTATTGATTTTTTCGAGGAGGGTTAATTATGAGAAAGAAGACATTAGACTTTTTGGAGGCTCATCAGAGTGATAAGCCTTCTACATTCACAGAAGATGCCAAGTGGCGCCAGGAGAATGAAGTGTGGCTCAGATGGTCGCGCGGAATAGCATTGTCTATTGTTGACTATATGCAGGAGAACGGATTGACTCGTTCCGACATAGCCAACAAACTCGGCGTGACTCCACAATATGTCAGCAAGATTCTTTCCGGCAACACCAATTTCTCATTTAAGAGCGTTGCTGAGATTGAACGAAAGCTCGGCATATCTTGCATGGAGGCGGCAATGGCATAAAAACGGCATATTGCCTCGTCCACGCAAAGAAAATTTGCGCGGACGGAGAAAAACATGTGGTTTGCTTACCTTGCTCAAGGACAGGTATGAAGAGAAGTCCGTCATCATCACCTCCCAATTACCTTTGGGTAGATGGTATGACTACATTGCCGAGCCAACTCTAGCTGATGCAATCATGGACAGACTCATCAACTCGTCGGAGCACATCGAACTCAAGGGTGAAACTTTGCGTCACAACAGAAGACGTAAATAGTACCATCATCACGCTAACTCAGGGCGTCCCGTAACAAGGTCTGCATGGCACCCTTTGGCAGCGTGTGTAGCGGAGGTTTGGTACCGGTACCATCCGACCGCTACAACGGTACTATTGGGGCGATATTCTCATTTATTCATTTCACTGGCAAAAGTACATTCTTTCTTCCAATATCCCACATCTTTTTGACGGAATGGCAAACTTTAGCCGTGAAAATGTTGAGAAACGGCAAGAGTGTCACGCACTGAACGGATATCACCGGAAATGATGAACGGGTATTGACCAGAATACGCAATTTATTTGCGACAATCAATAGTTATTGTGCCATTTCCATTTTGGAACACTTCTTTTACTTTTGAATTGTTTTTGTAGTGGTTTTCAAGTGCTGCATGAACTTGTGAATAAGTGATGCCAGATGCTAACGTTTTTTTCTTGACAATAATCAGTCGTCCCATAGGAGTGACAGTAAACTTACCATCACTGGTGTCTGTAGCTTTCTTTCCCAGTAAATAGTAATTCTTATAGATTGTGTCAAGCATGTCAATGAAATGGTCTGTCTTGGAAAAGAGGGTAGTGTTTCAGTTAGTGTGTCTGAGTCGAGTTGACTCAAGCCTGTAGACTTCA
>CAVHNA010000043.1:5357-15721 GCA_963637205.1 Bacteroidaceae bacterium | reverse complement strand
ATAAGGCCACACCTGTGCGCCCGAGTCGCGGAGCCACATGGCGTGTATGTCGCCCGTGTAGACAAAGGTGTCGTCTTCGCCGTCCTTGTTGCTGTAATGTACTGTGGTGTCGAGAGTGTTGGGGAAACAGTTGACGAACATCCAGTAGAGCTTCGGGTCTATTGCCGTCAGTTTTTCCTTGAGGTCGAGTATCTGCTTTTCCACTGCCTCGCTACGGAAGAGGCGATCTTTTTCCGCCGGGCGGAGGCTTTTAATGGTAGACTGCACTGCCACCTCTTTCCTTGGAGCCGGGCATTCGGTGTAGTTGAAGCTGAAGGCGCTCATTGGCGTTCCCAGCATGATGGTCAATAATAGTTTGTTCATGTGTTGTTTTGTATAATGGTTGTTCTTGTGGCTTTGCGTTTTGAGGATTCTGGATATACGCTACTTGGATATGCCGGATTTTCACTTTGCCGTCATGTACACGTCCAGAGTACCGCCGTCCATTATTTGTTGGTGAGTGATGGTGGTGCCTTTTATCTGCTTGCCGTTGAGCACGTATTTCTTCACGTATATAGCCTTGTCGCTACCGCCGTGGGTGCGTATGGTGAATGTCTTGCCGTCGGCGACGGGTATGGTGGCTTCCTCTACTATGGGTGAACCCAGTTGGTACACTCCTCCGCAGGGTTCTACCTGATAGAGGCCGAGCGCTGAGAGGATATACCATGCGGACATCTGACCCACGTCTTCATTGCCGCAAAGTCCTGCGGCCTCGTCGTTGTACAGGTTGTTCATTACATAGCGCACCCATTTCTGTGTTTTGCGTGGTTGCCCCACATAGTTGTACATATATAATATGTGGTGGCTAGGCTCGTTGCCGTGCGCATACTGTCCTATAAGTCCGGAGATGTCAGGCGCATGGTTGTCTCCCAAGTTGCTGTCTGCGGCAAGGAGCGAGTCCAGATTTGCTCCCATGGCCTTGTCGCCTCCCATCAGTTCGGCGAGTCCTTTCACGTCGTGCGGCACCAGAAAGGCATACTGCCAAGGATTGCCTTCGGTATAGTCGCCTGTCTGGATGTTGGGATTGAAGTCGGCTGGCAAAGGCCTCATTACACCTTTGCTGTCCAGCGCACGCATACATCCGGCGTTCTTGTCCCACAGTTTCTTGTAGTTCATGCTCAGATTGTAAAACAGCACGCTGTCTTCCTTGTGCCCGAGTTTTCCTGCTACCTGTGCGGCAGCCCATGAAGCTATATAGTATTCAAGACTTTTGGCGACACATTCTCCTTCCCTGCCGTCGTATGGCAGATAGCCGAGGTCGGCCAGATAGTCTTTGCCGCGGAGAGGGATACGTTTGTTCTTGACGAACAGCGTGGGCAACATGCTGGCTTTTATCGCTTCGTATGCTTCTTCTGTGTCTACGTCGCCCTGCTCGCCCTTTAGTATAATGTCGGCAAGCACGGAGACTCCGGGTTCGCCCACCATGCAGTAGGTGTCGTTGCTTACCAGATGCCAGACGGGCAGTTCGCCCCATTCTTTGTAGATGGCGACCATCGTCTTGGCGTAGTCGCGCATGCGGTCTGGCATGATGATGGTGGCGAGGGGATGTGCGGCACGGTAAGTGTCCCACAGGCTCCATGTGGTAAGTGTGGTGTAGTCTGCGTTGCGGTGTATCTTCTTGTCCGCTCCCATGTAGTCGCCTGTCACGTCGTTCCATATCTGCGGAGCTACCATGAAGTGGTACATAGCGGTGTAGAAAATGGTCCTTTCCCGTTCGGTGCGGAAAGTGGCTTTTATGCGGCCAAGCTCTTTGCTCCATGCCTCTGACGCTGCGTCGGCTACAGCGTCAAAGTCAAAGGTAACACCCATTTCGGCGTTGAGGTTTACCAGAGCGTTGGCTTCACTCGTGGGGGAGAGCCCCACTTGCACCATCACGTTGTCGCCGGGGTTTACCTCAAATGTGGCTTCCGCATAACGTGCGTCAGTGCCTTCGGACAAGAAGTTGTGTATCGGCCTGCTGAAACGCATGCAGAAAAAGACTTTTTGGTCGCTTGCCCATCCGCGGCTGCGTCTATAACCCATCACCATGTTTTCGGCTACCTGCACCGCCCGGGTCTCCACGGCGTCGTCGCCTACAGTGTTCTCAAGGTCTATGATTATGCGTGCGTTGTTGCTGCCCTTAGGGTAAGTGAAACGGTAAAGGGCGGCACGTTTGGTGGCTGTCATCTCCGCTTGTATGGCGAAGCGGCTCAGTACCACTCTGTAGTATCCGGGCACCGAGACTTCCGTGTCGTGGCTGTACTCGCTGGCAAGTCCTTCTCGGGAATGCTCCACGTCTCCGTATGCCGGCATCAGGGAGATGTCGCCGAGGTCGCCGCAACCGGTGCCGCTGAGGTGCATCTGTGCGAAGCCTATTATTTTCTTTCCGCTTTCATGGTAGCCCGAGCACCAGTCCCAACCTTGTTCCAGTTGAGTGGGGCCGGCGTTCACCATACCGAAAGGAACGTTAGCTCCCATGAAGACGTGTCCATGGTCTCCTGTGCCAATGACCGGATTGACATACTTCGCCAGATTCTCCGCTGCGGCGGATACACTCAGCAGTAATGCTGCCGTCAAAACTTTTATTTTCATCGTGTGTGTATTATGTGTTGTTTAGCTATGACTATGCCATTCATTAGGTTGCCTTTGCAGTGGTTTCTACCCTCTTTGCACGGCAAAGGTAGCAATAAAATCCGAAACACACGACTTTTTGGAGCGTCTTTTAGTACTGACGCTCCATTTGGTGTTTGCCTTTATGCAATTTCTTGTCCTAAGCGGACGGAACGGTTAAGCTTCTCCAAGAATTTCCTTCGCTTTCTGCAGTGCGACGTCGATATGTGGACAGATGTGGTCGGGATTCATCTTGTCGTAGAAATGTGCCTTGTCCAACTGGCTGTGAACCTTTGGGCTCACGCCGGAGAGTATCACGTGTATGCCGTGCTCGTGGTTCATCCCCACCAGATTGGCGAGGTTGTGTATTCCAGTGGAGTCTATAAACGGCACTCTGCGCATACGTATAATCTGTACTTTGGGACGTGGTCTGGAGTCCATGGCGGTCATTAGGTCGTCGAACTTGTTGGCGATGCCGAAGAAGTAAGGGCCGTTTATCTCATACACCGCACACCCCTTGGGTATTGTCAGATGTTCTTCGTGAACGTTCATGTCGGCTTCGTCGCTGGGGTCTATCTCATCTTTGATAACCGAAATCTCCGTGGTTTCCATCACACGTTTTATGAAGAGGGCGCACGCTATAATCAGTCCTATCTCTATGGCAATGGTAAGGTCGAAGATGACTGTCAGGAAGAATGTGACGAGCAGCACTGTAACGTCGCTTTTGGGATTCTTGAGCAGTCCTTTGAAGGTACGCCATCCGCTCATGTTGTAGCTTACTGTCACGAGGACGGCGGCCAGAGAGGCCATTGGGATATATTCGGCGTACGGCATCAGCACCAGCAATATCAATGTCAACACCACGGCGTGTATAATACCTGCCATGGGAGTGCGTCCGCCGTTGTTGATGTTGGTCATGGTGCGGGCAATGGCTCCTGTTGCCGGTATTCCTCCGAAGAGGGGAGTCACCATGTTGGCCACACCCTGCGCTATTAGCTCCATGTTGGAGTCGTGTCTGTCGCTCGTCACGCCGTCTGCCACAGTGGCTGAGAGGAGACTTTCTATGGCTCCGAGTACAGCAATGGTGAACGCTACGGGCATCAGTTTCTGTATCAGCTCGAAGGTGATGGACGGGACTACCATCTCCGGCAGTTGCGCTTGGATGTGGAAGCGATCGCCAATGGTGTCTATGCCCTCTATTCCGTAGCTTTTGAGAAGAATCACGGCCGCTGTTCCTAAGATGATTCCGTACAGGGAACCCGGTATTTTGTTGAGCCAGGGCATTTTGGACAGTGCTCTGGGAGATAGGGTTATCACCGCCAGACTACCCATGGCTACGATGAAGTTCCAGAGGTTGAACGTCTGGATGTTCCGGAAGTAGCACGCCCATTTGCCTAGGAAGTCCCCTGGCGTTTTCAGCGGTATGCGTATATGTTCACCTGTGGCGGTGACCGCGTCTTGTGTAAGTCCGAGCACGTCGCTTATCTGTGTGGTGAAGATGGTGGCTGCGATGCCGGCGGTGAAGCCGATGATGATGGGGTAGGGAATGAACTTGATGACCGCTCCCAGACGGAACGCTCCCAGGGCTACGAGTATCACTCCTGCCAGCAGCGTGGCTATGAGCAGACCCTGCAGGCCGTATTCGGGATTGTTGACGATGCCGTATATTATCACTATGAACGCTCCCGTAGGGCCTCCTATCTGCACCTTGGTGCCTCCCAAAAGCGATATGATGAATCCTGCCACGATGGCCGTTATGATACCTTTCTCGGGCGTGACTCCCGAAGCTATGCCGAAGGCAATGGCGAGAGGCAGGGCCACTATTCCCACTATGATGCCTGCCATCAGGTCCTTCATGAAAGTTTCCTTGTTATATCCTTTTAGGCAACTAATAATTTTCGGTGTCATTCCTTCCATTGTACTCTTGCGTTTTTGAATCTTTTTACCTTTTCCTTCTACGTATGCCGAATAACTCTCGTGCGGCACGGGTTTTTCCGTGCAAAGGTAAGAAAAAGATGGAGCTCGGGGTCGCCCTTTCGTTAAAATTCCTTATCTTTGTGCCATATTACTTAATTTAAATCAATTTACGGTTATGTTTGAAATGCTTTCAACTCCAATAATAGCTGGGTTGTTCGTGGTTTGGTTTTGGTTCCTTCTGCTTTCGTACAAAGGGCAACCAAAGGGTTTATGGACATTGGCTCTCGCCAACACGGGTGAGCGTTTTGGGTACTATACCATGCTTTCCGTCTTTGTCCTGTTTCTGGGAGAGAACTTCCATTTTGACGCCAACTGGGCTTCAGAGACGTTCTCCACATTCCTTAGTGTCGTTTATCTGCTCCCTCTTTTCGGCGGCATGCTTGCCGACAGGTACGGCTACAGCAAGATGGTGGTAATAGGTATATTGGTAATGTTCGTCGGTTACCTTGTGCTGTCCATCCCTATGGGCGACAGTAATCCTGCCTTCGTGGCCGTGTGTGCCGGCCTCCTGCTTGTTTCGCTTGGCACCGGGCTTTTCAAGGGCAACCTTCAGGTGATGGTGGGCGAACTCTACAACACGCCTGAGTATCAAGACAAGAGGGACAGCGGATTCTCCCTTTTCTATATGGCCATCAACCTCGGCGCGCTGTTCGCTCCCACGGCGGCTATCGCTGTGATGAACTGGGCTCAGAACACTTTGACGTATTCCAAGGCCGACTCTTATCATTTCGCTTTCGCCGTGGCATGTGTCAGCGTTATCGCTTCTATCCTCATCTACTATTTCGGAAGGAATACCTTCGCCAGTGTGGTAGGCAACAAGAAGAAGGTAGTGGCAGAGCAAAAGCAGACGACGTTGCCTGAGGAGAAGGATACCAAGGAGCGTGTCGTATGTCTCTGCCTGGTCTTTGCCGTGGTGATATTCTTCTGGATGGCGTTCCACCAGAACGGACTGACACTTACGTGGTTCGCCGACGAATATACCGCAACTTCCTCAACGGGGATAGAGAGCATGATGTTCGATGTGCGCAACCTCTTGGCTTGCATCTTCATTGTTTATGGTCTTTTGGGCATCTTCCAAAACAAAGGACTTGCACGCGGCCTGGCTGGCGTGATGTTGGTGGCTGCCGTTTTCTTCCTCTACGGCATGATTCCGGCGGAAGGCTCCGAGACGGCTGTCAGCGCACCCATCTTCCAGCAGTTCAACGCTTGTTTCGTGGTGATGCTTACCCCTGTCAGCATTGCCCTGTTCTCTTGGCTTGGCGGCAAGGGTATGGAACCCAAAGCTCCTGTGAAGATCGGTCTCGGAATGTTGGTGGCCGCTGGCGCGTACCTCATGCTTACGTTGTATTCTGTAGGACTCCCTGTTGCCGATCCCGAAAACCATACACATTTGGCGGATGTGTCTCCTTCTCTTTTGGTAAACACATATTTGATACTCACGTTCGCCGAGCTGTTGCTCTCCCCCATTGGCATAGCGTTCGTCAGCAAGGTCTCGCCTGCCAAGTACAAAGGCATGATGATGGGTGGATGGTTCGTCGCTACGGCTGTCGGCAACAAGCTGGTTAGCATCCCCGGGCACATGTGGGGCATGGACTTGACCATAGTATGGGGTACGCTGATGTGCATCTGTCTCTTGGCCGCCTTGTTCATCTTCTCAATCGTCAAGAAGCTCAACAAAGTGGCATAAGATTATTTCCTCAAAAAGTCAGTAGTACTGACCTTGCCGAGTCAGTACTACTGATATTGAAAGTTAGTACTACTGACTTTGCCATGTCAGTGCTACTGCTCTGAAAAAGTCAGTGCCTCCTACCGAAGATCTATACAGGCTGCGTGGCTTTGGAGGAGCGTTTGTGCCAAACGCGACTCGCAAGAGAGGCTTAGTTGGAGTGCCTCTCCGAGGCGCAACCCACAAACACGAGGCCCCCCTGCGAATGGCGCGTCTCGGAAGTCCGTTCCTACTTTTTCGCCTTTTGCGTGCGCCGTTCACAATAAAACGCCTTTAATGTACGTTAGTTAAGACAGGATGAGAAGAACGTTCTGGATATTGTTGACATGCGTCTCCCTCTATGCGAGGGCTCAGTTTGACGTAGCCTTTACCAATTCCTGGACGTTGCAGTCGTACTACAACCCCGCGGCGGCGGGTGTCAACGGCAAGCTGGATGTCAAGGGCGTGTACAGTATGCAGATGAGAGGCTTTGAGGATGCCCCCTCCACCATGCTCGTCACGGCGGACCTTCCCCTGTTCTTCTTCAGTCCCAGCCATGGCGCAGGACTCGGCTTCATGAACGACCAAGCCGGTATGTTCTCCACCAAGAAGATATACCTCCAGTATGCGTATCACCAGAAGCTGTGGGGAGGCAGGGTCAGCGTCAGCGTGCGTCCGGTACTGCTGACAGAGACATTCGACGGTTCCAAGGCAGACCTCATTGACAGCAGCGACCCGGCCTTCGCCACAAGTGAGGTGAAGGGAACGTCCTTCGACCTTGACGCTGGTCTGCGCTACACGTATAAAGATGTATGGTACGCTGGAGTGAGCGCCATGCACCTGCTCAGTCCCACAATCCGTCTCGGCGATGACAAGACACACGAGCTCAGCATCGGCAATGTCTTCTACGCCACAGGGGGCTACAGGTTCAAGTTCCGCTATCCCAAGTATTCACTTGCCACCGACGCCATAGTACGTTCTGACTTCCAGTCGTGGAGGGGCGACATCACCGCTAGACTGCTCTACGACGGCAAGAAGCACAAGCTTTACGGAGGCCTGATGTACAGTCCCACGGTGAGTGTAGGCATCCTGCTGGGCTTTGACTTCCACGGCATCAACATAGGTTATTCCTACGAAGCCTATACGGGAGGCGTGGGAGCTCTCAATGGTACGCACGAGATAGTGATAGGTTACCAGACCGACCTCAACAAGTTCAAGAAAGGCAAGAACCTCCATAAGAGCGTACGTCTGCTCTGAGAAATTCCTTTCGCAGGGAAAAGGAGAGAACGCAAGCGACAAAACGAAAAATAAGAATATAACAAAAACATGATATGAAGACAAGAAGTCTGTTTCTATTGACAATGGCAGTCCTGTGCCTCACTCTTGTTTCATGCTTCAAGTCCGGTTCGTCCGCCAACGCAGTGGGTGGAGAGCTGACGGGAGTAAGAGGCTCTTCGTACACAGAGCCCACCCCTTACGGCATGGTGGCAGTGCACAAGGGAGCACTGAAGGTGGGCATAGAGGAAAGCGACACGTTGTGGGGCGCAGAGTTCCCTGTGCGCGACATCAGCGTGGACGGTTTCTGGATGGACGAGAATGAGGTAAGCAACGCCAAGTACCGCCAGTTCGTCAATTGGGTGCGCGACAGCATCATACGCGAACGGTTGGCCGACCCCGCTTACGGAGGCGACGAGACTTACAAGATAGAGGAGGACAAGGAAGGTAACCCCGTGACTCCGCACCTCAACTGGAGCAAGCCCATACCATGGCGCAAGGCCAACGAAGACGAGCAGAGGGCTTTGGAGAGCGTCTACGTGATACATCCCATAGACGGAGTGAAGATGCTTGACGCCAAGCAGATGAACTACAAGTACGAGGTTTACGACTATGCCGCCGCCGCCTTGCGCAAGTACCGTCTCGACCCTGAGGAGAGAGATCTCAACACGGACCATGCCGTCAGCACCGAGCAGGTGATGATAAGCAAGGACACCGCTTGGGTGGACGACGACGGCAAGATAGTAAGACAGACCATCACACGCCCCCTCTCCGGACCGTGGGATTTCCTTAACACGTACATAGTGAACATATACCCCGACACCACATGCTGGGTGAACGACTTCCAGAACGCCGACAACGAGAGGTATATGAAGCTATATTTCAGCAACCCTACTTTTGACGACTATCCCGTGGTGGGCGTCACCTGGGAACAGGCCAACGCCTTCTGCGCATGGCGCACTGACTTCCTGATAAAGGGCTTGGGCGGTTACGCCAAGCAGATACAGCGCTACCGTCTGCCGAGTGAGGTGGAGTGGGAGTTCGCCGCCAGGGGCAAGGAGGGCAATCCGTTCCCTTGGACTTCACTTGAGGTAAAGAGCGACAAGGGTTGCTACTACGCCAACTTCAAGCCCGACCGCGGCAACTACACAAAGGACGGAAGTCTCATCACGAGCAAGTGCGGTATATTCAGCCCCAACAGCAACGGCCTCTACGACATGGCAGGCAACGTGGCGGAGTGGACGAACACCGTCTACACTGAGGCTGGAGTGGAAAGCATGGCGGACATGAACCCCGAGCTGAAATACAATGCGGCCAAGGAAGACCCGTATAGACTGAAGAAGAAGAGCGTGAGGGGAGGGTCGTGGAAAGACCCGGAGAGCATGATACGCAGCGCATGGCGTACGTACGAGTACCAGAACCAGCCACGCAGTTACATAGGCTTCCGGTGTGTACGCACCATGGTGGTGGACAAGGGAGGCTCATCCTCTAGGAGCGTGTCCAAGAAGAGCTCCACAAAGACGAAGTCGTCCTCGTCTAGAGGTTCTTCGTCGGGCAAGCCTGTCAGCGCACGCAAGTCGAGACGTTGAGAGCGGATTTCTCACGGAAGTTTATATATAATATAATGTATAGCGAATAAGGACAGAAACAAAGAATAAAACATAACTATCACAATGAATCCTATAGCCAAAATGCAAAAATGGATGGACAGCCCGTCGGGTCAGGTGTTCATGAATTACACATACAGTTGGGGTGCAGCCGTCGTTATCTTGGGCACTCTTTTCAAGCTCACCCACATTCCAGGGGCCAACGCCATGTTGTTCATCGGTATGGGAACGGAGGTCTTCGTCTTCTTCATATCGGGCTTTGAGAAGACATACGAGAAGGTGCCGGCAAACAAGGCTGAAAATGCGGATACGCAAACTGTGACGCAGGATGGTGACGATATACCCTTGCCGCCAGGCCTGGAGACAGTTCCCGGCGTTGTCGTAGTAGGAGGTGGGTCGGTGACGAATGCTGCCAACATCTCACCCGAAGCCATCTCTACTGGTACCGGTCTCAGTGCCGCCGCCGCCAACCTTGCCGCGGCGGGCCAAGCAGCGGCCCAGGCGCAGCTGGCGTTGGACCAGTTGCAGAGCGGTGGAGCGTCCGTCAGTGCGTCGCAGTTGAAGGCCACCGACCCTGCGGCCATAGAAGAGGCAGTGAAGAGCTACGCCGAGGAGCTGAAGGAGTTTACGGAAGTGCTCAGTCGTGTGAAGGCTCAGGCGGAGCGCATGAGCACCGACAGCGAAGAGATGGAAAACCTCAACCGCACACTCACCGGACTTGCCACTGTGTACGAGTTGCAGCTCAAGAGCATCAGCAAGCAGGTGAGCACCATAGAGCAGATAGACGAACAGACGCGCCGCATGGCTCAGCAGATAGAAGAGCTCAACAACGTGTACTCGCGTATGATAAAGGCTCTCACGGTGAACATGGGAGGAGCGTCTTCCACGGCCGTGTGAGTGGAAGACGTGTCAGCATAAGTCAAAACCAGAAGTAAAACGATGCCAATAAAGAAGAAAAGGATATCGCCACGCCAGAAGATGATAAACCTCATGTATGTGGTTCTGATGGCGATGCTTGCCCTCAATGTGTCGAGCGACGTGTTGCAAGGCTTCTCGCTTGTGGAGGAAAGTCTCAACAAGTCCACCCGTAACGCCAGCGTGTCCAACCAGGGTATCTATTCCACCTTCGACAAACAGATGAAGGCCAATCCGGCCAAGGTGAAGCTGTGGTA
>CAVHNA010000043.1:0-5292 GCA_963637205.1 Bacteroidaceae bacterium | reverse complement strand
GTGGTATGACAAGGCGCAGTACGTGAAGAGCATCAGCGACTCGTTGTACAACTTCGCCGAAGACCTTAAGGAGGCCATAGTGAAGAAGAGCGACGGCCCCGACGGCAACGTCAGGGATATACGCAACCGCGAAGACCTGGAAGCAAGTACGCAGGTGATGTTGGCTCCGGGGACGGGCAGGGGAGAGGAACTGTTCGATGCCGTCAACGGCTACCGCGGGAAGATAATGGAGATGATTACGGACAAGGAGAAGCGCGAAATCATCAGCAGCAATTTCAGCACGGACGTTCCCAAGAAGGCCAAGCTTATGGGTAAGAATTGGCAGGAGTATCTTTTTGAGAACACTCCTACGGCTGCGGCTGTGACGCTGCTTACTAAGCTACAGAGCGATGTCAGGTATGCCGAGGGCGAGGTGCTGCACAGTCTTATCAGCAATGTGGACGTCAAGGATATCCGTGTCAACCAGCTCAACGCTTATGTCATACCCACGTCGCAGACGGTGGTGCAGGGCGGAAGGTTCAGTGCACAAATCATTATGGCGGCGGTGGACACCACGCGTCGCCCAACCATATATGTCGGTGGTCAGCAGATAAAAAGCGACAACGGACTCTACGAGACTGTCTGCAACAAGACGGGCGACTTCACCCTCAACGGATTCATAGAGATGCTCAACGGTAGCGGCGAGAAAGTGCACAGGGATTTTACGCAGAAGTATACCGTAGTGGCACCGGGCGCAACCGTCAGCGCGGACATAATGAACGTCCTTTATGCGGGGTATGACAACCCCATGAGCGTATCCGTGCCTGGCGTACCCAGCAACAGGCTTAGGGTAAACCTCAGCGGCGGCAAACTCACCAAGACCGGTGAAGGCAAATATATAGCGCATCCCGACACTCCCGGAGGAGAGTCGGTGGTGACTGTGGCAGTGGACAACGAGGGACGCACTCAGGAGATGGGCAAGTTCTCGTTCCGTGTCCGCAAACTGCCCGACCCCACGGCGTTCATCGCTTATTCCGACGGCAACGGAGGCGAGAACCATTTCCGTGGCGGCGCGCTCAGCAAGCAGGTGCTTATGGGCACCGAGGGCATAGGTGCGGCCATAGACGACGGACTCCTCAACATAAACTTCCAGGTGCAGGGCTTCGAGACGGTCTTCTACGACGCCATGGGCAACGCCGTTCCCTACAAGAGCAACGGAGCCAAGTTCTCAGACCAGCAGAAGAACCAGATACGCGGTCTGGCACGTAACAAGCGTTTCTACATCACCGACGTACGTGCGGTGGGTCCTGACGGCATAGAACGCACTTTGGAAGGTGCAATGCAAGTGATAATAAAGTAACAAATTAGGTAGTGATGAAACGAATACTTATTCTCATATCGGCTATCGTTCTGGTTGGCGGCACCATCATGGCTCAGCCTGCCAAGCGACGTGCCTCTACGGCTAAAACGGAAAAAGCCGACAAGAAAGCTTCTGACCGTGCTTCGCTGATGTTCCCCACGGCAACCGAGATGCCCGAGGACGTGTCGTGGAAGCGCGACGTGTATAGGCAACTCGACCTTATGAAGGATAAGAACGCCCCCATGTACTATCCCGTGGAGCCTATAGGGCGTCAGGTCAATCTCTTCACATATCTCTTCCGTCTTATCCTTACGGGTAGGGTGGACGCCTATACGTACAAGCTTGACGGCAACGAGTCTTTTGAGGAGAAAGACAAGTTGGCGGTAAAGGACATGCTGGAGCGTTACGGCATATACTACGAAGAGAAAGACGGCAAGCTCACCGTGGCGGACAGCGATGTGCCCAGTGCGGAGGCCACCAGATATTATGTGAAGGAGAGTGTCTATTACGACCAGCGTACCGGAGTCTTCAGAACCAAGGTCACCGCACTCTGTCCCATTCTCATGCGTGGTGCAGACGAGTTCAGTACGGATGCCACTCCGTATCCGCTGTTTTGGCTCAAGTACAGCGACATAGCTCCGTGGCTCGCCAAACTGCCTATGATGGGGAGCAACCTCAACAACGTCTCCAACCTAACCGCCGATGACTTCTTCACGCTCCATCGTTATGAGGGCAAGATATACAAGACCAACAACCTCCAAGGTAAAGTGCTTGCCAACTACTGCGAGACGGACAGCGCCATGGTGAAGGAACAGAAGAAAATAGAGAAACAACTCAGCGACCTGCAGGAAATAGTCTACGGACACGAAATAGTCAAGTCGGACTCTACGTCCGCCGACAGTGTAAAGGCAACAGCCGTCGCAACTGCCACAAGCGAGAAGAAAGCTGTGAAGGAGAAATCAGGTAGACGTTCGCTGTTTGGCTCCAGCCGTCGTTCCTCGTCCGCAGACAGCGGCGACAAGTCAGCCGCCAAGGAAACTCCGAGAGTGTCCTCACGCAGGCAGAGGAGGTAGAGGTGGCGTTGTATGCCGAGGTAATACTGCCCTTGTCAGTAGAGGGTGTCTTCACCTATTCCGTTCCGGATGAGATGGAGGGTAAAGTTCAAAGGGGATGCCGTGTGGTAGTCCCCTTTGGCGTTAGGAAATACTACAGTGCCATCGTCTTCCGTCTACACAACCAGAAGCCTTCTTTTGACACCAAAGACGTGCTGGAGTCACTGGACGACCGTCCTGTGGTGACTGCTTCCCAGCTGGACTTGTGGCAGTGGATATCCGACTACTATATCTGCACGCTCGGTGAGGTGTATGTGGCGTCCATGCCCGGCGGAATGAAATTGGCAAGCGAGAGTGTCGTGTGTCTGGTGCGGGATGCCGACAGCACGGTTCGCCTCACGCCTGCGGAGATGCAGATACTCTCCTTGCTTGAGAAGGACTCCGAGCAGAAAGTGTCGGCATTGCAGAAGGCGACCGGTATAAATGGCGTGATGGCGGTTCTGAAACGCCTCATGGACAAGGGACAGGTACGTATCAAGGAGGAATTGTCGCGTACGTACAAGCCCAAGAGCGTCAGCTATGTCAAGGTTTCCCGGCAGTATTTCGTGGAGGAGTCGTTGGACGGCAGTTCCGTAAATGGCAAAAGCCAACTACAGAAGAAGATGCTTTCCGTGTATGCCGACCTCTCGTGTATGCGTGCCGCTCTTGCTGTGCAGAACATGGGTATACTCAAGGAGGTCATGCGCCAGCATCTTCTCGAGGAAAGCGGTCTGGCTTCTGGTGTACTCAACCAGCTCAGACTGAAGGGCGTTCTGGAAGTCTATGAAAAGCCGGTGGAGAGAATAAGCGGCGGACTCCTGTCGCAGGAGATGGCGTCTCCTGTCCTAAGCGCGGCGCAGCGGCAGACCTATGACGACATCATACGGCAGTGGGAGACCCACAGTGTGTGCCTCTTACACGGAGTGACCGGAAGCGGCAAGACGGAGATATACATACAGTTGATAAAGGATGCCGTGGAGCGTGGCAAACAGGTTCTGTACCTTCTTCCAGAGATAGTGCTTACCGCACAGCTTACGGAACGTCTGCGCAAGGTGTTCGGCGGCAGACTCGGGGTATATCACTCGCGCTATTCCGATGCGGAAAGGATAGAGGTGTATATGAAGATGCTGTCTTCGTCGCCTTACGACATCATCGTAGGGGTACGCAGCAGCCTTTTCCTTCCGTTCGCACGCCTCGGGCTTGTGATAGTGGACGAGGAACACGAGACGTCGTTTAAGCAGGAAGACCCGGCTCCGCGGTATCATGCCCGCAACACTGCCATTGTGCTGGCGGCGAAGATGGGCGCGCATGTGTTGCTCGGCAGTGCCACTCCCAGCATAGAGTCGTACTACAATGCGGAGAGGGACAAGTATGGGCTCGTGACGCTTTCACGTAGGTATGGAGACGTGCAGTTGCCTGAGACGGAGGTCGTGGACATACATGAGTTGCGGCGCAAGAAGATGATGAACGGACCGTTTTCTCCGCAGATGCTTTCACTTCTCAGATATGCGCTTGAACACCGTCAGCAGGCCATCGTGTTCCAGAACCTGCGCGGCTACGCCCCGGTGATGGAGTGCCAGGAGTGCGGCTGGACTCCCAGATGCCAGAAGTGCGATGTCAGCCTCACTGTGCACAGGTATTCCGGTCTTCTCACCTGCCACTATTGTGGCTCGTCGTACAGCATTCCGGCGGAGTGCCCCAACTGCGGCAACAGGAATCTCTTCTCCAAGGGGTACGGCACGGAGAGGATAGAGGACGAGCTGCAGCGTCTGCTGCCGGAGGCCAAGATAGCGCGTATGGACTTGGACACCACACGCAGCCGCGTGGCTTACGAACGCATACTGCACGGCTTCCAGACTGGAGCTACGGATATTCTGGTGGGGACGCAGATGGTGAGCAAGGGCTTGGACTTCGACCACGTCTCCACCGTGTGCGTGCTCAATGCCAGCGCCATGCTTCACCAACCACATTTCCGCAGTTACGAGCGGACGTTCCAGATGCTGGAACAAGTGGCGGGACGTGCGGGCCGTAGGGGCAGGCAGGGACATGTGGTGCTACAGACCTACGACCCACAGGAACCTGTCATTCAACAGGTGGTGGCGCACGATTATGTGTCCATGTACCGAGAGCAGTTGGAGGAGCGCCGATTGTTTTGCTATCCTCCTTTTTGCAGAATCATATACATTTATGTCAAACATCGCGACGAGAACGCTTTGAATAGGGTGGTGGCTTCGCTTGCCGGACAACTCAGGGCGATATTCGGTGACAGACTTTTGGGGCCTGACTCCCCTCCTGTGTCGCGAGTCCAATACATGCATATCCGCAAGTTCATCCTCAAGCTCTCTTTGTCGGACAACCTCGCCGCAGTACGTCATGCGCTCCTGAAGGTACAGAAATTAGCCCTTTCGGAACGCGATTTTTCCACTGCCCATATCCACTATGATGTGGACTGAAAGCCCTGCATCTAACAATTTGTAGGAAAAAACTAATAGTTTATTTTGTCTGGTGGCGGATTTTGC
Organism: Bacteroidaceae bacterium; assembly: GCA_963637205.1. Taxonomy (GTDB): domain Bacteria; phylum Bacteroidota; class Bacteroidia; order Bacteroidales; family Bacteroidaceae; genus Physcousia. The sequence goes on along the minus strand of CAVHNA010000043.1, from coordinate 343 downwards.
GTAACTTTGCAAAAGTGTAAGCTAACATATATGGACAGTAGTGAGATGAAGAAAAGGTTGAAGAACATTTGCAAAAGGATTTTCTCGTGGTATTTTACACGTAAGGCATTACCGTATTGGTGCGTGCTTATTTTCGATTGCTGTGTAGTTGTGGTAAGCATGTTTGTCGCCCACTTCATTGGTTGCGCTTTGGACTTCACGGCAGAACATGTCGTAAGAGTCTTTCTTTCCCTTTGCGCCTACTTGATATGTTTTGTCGTAGGTTTCCGTATATTCCACACATATCAGGGCGTGGTACGCTACTCTTCGTTTATAGATTTGTTCCGCATTGCCGGCGCTGTCC
>CAVHNA010000042.1:7406-15794 GCA_963637205.1 Bacteroidaceae bacterium | reverse complement strand
GCAAGGTATATAGTGCAAGGAATTTTTTTTTTCAAATTATTGGAATGCTCCACGAATGTAGCATGAATCCGTTTTTATGAAAAATTCTTCTGCAGTTTATTCAAGAAGGCTTTTTTTTTATTAACTTTGCATTGCAAACAAGGAACAACAGTATATTAGTATATTTATGAAAGAGAACAAGGAAGTCGCAAATTCAGCGAGCTATGTTAGTATAGACTCCATACTTGACTTGAATTCCGACAATATATGGGGATTGGACGAGTCGGCTATTGCATATCTGTGGGAAAAAGAGCTGAAGGAAGAGGATTTCGCTCACAGTGAGGAGAAAATGCTCAACGTGATACGTCTTGCTTTTGACGTGAACCATTACAATCAGGATGACGAGCGAGAATCCGACCGGTTTAAGGGTTGGACCACTTTTAAGTGCTGCGATGAGAAGAAAGGGTCTATAGCCATACGCAGGAAGACTATATCACGCATCACGGATATCACCTACGAGAATGTGAAACATATATCCGCTTCTCTGCTTCTGGAACTTATCGACAAGAATTTCGGCGGTGGCTGGGACTCGCTTTCCCTTGCCCTTAGGGACATTATAGAGAGCGGTTTTGAAATCAGCACCACTCAGTTGCCGGCGTCACGCATTCACATGAAAGGCGGCACTTTAGAGAAAAAGGTTGCACAGGGATTCGAAGTGCTCGAAGTTCCCAAAGGCACATGGGTAGAAGCTATTTTCGCCAAGAAGAAAGAATGGGTTTCCAAAGTGAAGGTGGAGACCGAGCCAAACAAGTTCACTGATTCGGAAGAAGACGAACAGGAATACGATGATGACGATGAAGTGAAAAAGGACGACCTTGACGTGGAAGACGAGGAGGACAACGACAACGATAACGACGACACCTTCTACAGCAGTTTTGCTCCGGAGGCTGAATCCAAGCCGGAGGACGAGGAAGGTTTCCCGTTGGAAGAAGAGTAGCAGATGGCGACGCATACGATACTTTATATAGCAGCAGGGTATTTCGCTCTGCTGTTTTTGATATCCCGTCTGTCGGAGGGGAAGCGAGACAATGACGCCTTTTTCCGTGGAGCCAGACAGTCTCCGTGGTGGGCTGTGGCCTTTGGCATGATAGGGGCGAGTGTCAGTGGAGTCACTTTCGTCTCCGTCCCTGGCATGGTCGCTAATATGCAGATGACATACTTGCAGACATGTATGGGATTCTTTTTCGGATATGTGTTTGTGGCGTTCTTGCTCTTGCCGGTATATTATAGGCTCAACCTTATCAGCATATACACGTATCTGCAGAAAAGGTTCGGCGTGGTGTCGTACCGTACAGGAGCTTCTTTCTTCTTCATCAGCAAACTGGTCGGAGCCAGCATACGCCTTTATCTCGTATGCGCAATATTGCAGACACTCGTCTTTGACCATTACGGCATGTCTTTCCATCTCACCTCAGCGTTAGTGCTTCTGCTCATCTGGTTGTACACGAGGAAGAGTGGCATAAAAACCATAGTCTGGAGCGACTGTCTGCAAACGTTGGTGTTGCTGTCCGCTCTTGTACTTATCATATTGCAGGTTTGCCAGAAACTTGATTTCTCTATCTCAGATGCGGTGGGATGTATCACGGCCAGCGAAATGGGCAGGGTTTTCGTGTTTGACGACGTAGCTTCCAAACAGTATTTCTGGAAGCAGTTCATAAGCGGCATTTTCATAGTTGTGGTTATGACAGGACTGGACCAGGACATGATGCAGAAGAACCTTACATGCAAGACTTTGCGTCAAAGTCAGTTGAACATGTGTGTCAACGGTTTTTTGTACCTGCCGGTGAACATGCTGTTCCTTGGGCTTGGCGTTTTGCTTTACACTTTGTGCAAGGCGGAGGGCATAGAGGTGCCGGCTTCGGGCGACGAACTGTTGCCTATGCTGTGTGGCACTGGTGCGCTGGGTAGCGTCACGTCGGTTCTTTTTGTGTTGGGCATAGTCGCTGCGGCGTTCAGCAGTGCCGATTCGGCGATGACAAGCCTGACAACGTGTCTGTGTGTGGACATCATGCAAAAACCGCAGGACGAAAGGCTGCGCAAGTTGGTTCACCCTTTTGTGGCAGTGTGCATCATGGCGTTCATATCGTTGGTAAGGGCTCTCAACAACACCAGTGTCATTGATGCCGTGTACGTGGTATGCGGCTATACGTATGGCCCGTTGTTGGGTATGTACGCTTTCGGCTTTCTAACGCACAGACGTACCCGCGAGTGTTTGGTGCCGTTGTTCTGTGTTCTGTCTCCAGTCACCTGCTATATGATTGGTTTGTGGGTTCAGAGCCAGTGGGGAATCAAACTGGGTTACGAGTTGCTTATGGTCAATGGGGCGATTACGTTCTTATGCCTGCTGCTCACGTCTTCTAAACTCGGCGCAGACGATGCCCGTGGCGACCGCCACGTTTAGACTTTCCGTAGTGTCGTTGCCGATAGGATAGTTGGGTATGTACAGCCGTTTGTTCACGAACTGCTGCAGGTCAGCGCTTATGCCGTTACCCTCGTTGCCCATCACAATCACCCCTGTGGCCGTAATCTCTTCTTGGTAGATGTTCTTGCCGTCAAGCAGTGTGCCGTACACCGGTGCGTTGCATTGGGACACGAACTCCTTAAGGTCTGTGTAGTGCACGTCTACCCGAGCCAGGGCTCCCATTGTCGCCTGCACGGCTTTGGGGTTGTACACGTCCGCGGTATCGTGCGAACATATCACATGTCTGATGCCGAACCAATCCGCTATACGCAGTATGGTGCCCAGGTTGCCGGGGTCTTGTATGCCATCAAGTGCAAGGCACAGCTCTTTTTCCGCCAGGCCTTCCGGTATCGGCTCCACGGTAATCGGAAATACGGCTATCACGCTCTGAGGGTGACGTTGCAGGCTGGCGCGCTCCAGTTCTTCTTGACTGACGGTGTCACATTGGACTTCTGGTGCGATGTATCGTCTGTTATCTTCAGCCCACTGTGGTAGAGCGCAGATGTAGACGGGTTGAAATCGGGAAAGAAGTTCCCCGACCAATTTGGGTCCTTCTGCCACGAAAACGTTGTCTTCCGCCCTTTTCTTTCTTAGCTCTAGAGATTTTATCCATTTGGCTTTTGCCTTGCTTATCATGTTGTCAGTAAATATTTTCACCGCAAAGGTAACGGTTTTAAACGAAATTAGTGCTACCTTTGTACGATGAAATTTCAGAAACGTCTCTTTGCAAGACTTTTGTTATCGTTGGCATGTGCGGTTTTGGCCGGATGTAGCCCCAATCGTTATATCCCTGAGGGCGAGTATATGCTGGAGAGAATGGAGGTGAAGTCCGACGTTTCTGAGCTCAAACCGTCTGCTTTTCAGGGGTACATGAGACAGCAGCCCAACAGCAAATGGTTTTCCCTTTTTCGCGCGCCTCTGCATCTGTACTCTCTTTCCGGAAGGGACAGTACAAAGCGGTTTAACCGTTTCCTCAAGAGAATGGGTGAGGCTCCTGTCATTTATGACAATAATCTGACAGCCACCTCTCGTCTCAACGTTGAGATGGCCGTACGTAACATGGGTTATCTTGACGCACGTGTGGACGTGGTGGAGAAGAAACGCAAGAACAGAGTTAAAGTCAGGTACCAGATACACCCTGGAGAACTGTATCATGTCCGGAATGTGGACTTCGACGTCAGGGATTCAGCCGTGAACACTCTACTCTCAGGTCCGGAGTTTTCCTATTCCGTAAAATCCGGAATGCCGTTCAATCTTAATGAATTGGATGCGGAGAGGAAGCGCATCAACTCTTTTCTGCAGAATAATGGATACTATCATTTCAACACGGATTTCGTGCGCTACGAAGCGGACACCGCTGTAGGCAACCGGCTTGTAGACCTTAAGATGGTGGTTATGCCTTACAGGATGTCTTCTTCGTCCTTGACCCGTCCTCATCCTGTGTATAGGATAGGGCAGGTGTCTTATGATTTTCTGCAAGGCGACTCGTTGCAGCCGTTCGTCAAGATGAAAAGGGTGGAGTTCGCCACCAAGTTGCAAGAAGGGAAAGTCTATAGAGAACAGGATGTGCACGACACCTACTCGCGCCTTACCAGACTGGGTGCCGTGATGAACGCTAACGTACAGCTTCAGGAGAATGCTTCGGACAGCACTTTGCTTGATGCCAAGGTCTCGCTGTTCCCCAACAAGAAGAATTCTTTCAAAGCGGAACTTGAAGGCACCAATTCTGCCGGTGACTTGGGTGCGGCTCTTTCTTTGTCGTACCAGAACAGGAATATCTTTCGTGGTTCGGAGCTTTTCAACATCAAGTTACGTGGGGCTTTTGAGGCCATAAAGGGACTTAGCGGATACCAAGACCAGAACTTTCTGGAATACAGTGCGGAGATGGGACTGGTGTTCCCGGATTTCGTTTTTCCTTTCCTGAAAAATTCATTTCGTAGGACTGTGAAGGCTACCAGCGAGGTGGCTGTCGCTTTCGATTCTCAGGACAGGCCGGAGTTTCACAGACGTGTTCTCACGGGTTCTTGGCGCTACAAGTGGTCGTGTATGGACAGGCAGCTTCAGCATAGAGTGGATCTTCTCGATCTCAACTATGTCTTCATGCCTTGGATAAGCCAAACATTTGCCGACAGGTATCTCAATGACCCTGAGAACCGCAACGCTATTCTCCGATATAACTACGAAAATCTCTTCATCATGAAGTGGGGCTATTCTTTTATGTTCAGTTCCGGTTCACTTGAAGGCGGCAACGGCAATTATGGTACAGACGCGTATGTTATACGAGGAAGCGTGGAGTCTTCCGGCAATTTCCTTTATGGTATATCGCAGGCGGTGGGGGCTGACAGGAACACTCTTGGACAATATACTCTCTTCGGTATTGCGTACGCACAGTATGTGAAGGGTGATGTGGACTTCTCCAAAAGCTTCCGGTTGAACAAGTCCAATTCACTGGCTTTGCATTTCGCTTTGGGTTTCGCTTATCCATACGGCAATTCCACCATTTTGCCGTACGAGAAGCGTTACTTCAGCGGAGGCGCCAACAGCGTACGCGGATGGAGCGTCAGAGAGTTGGGGCCCGGTTCTTTCCTTGGCACTGACGGAAGGATAGACTTTATCAATCAGACTGGCGACATCAAACTTGACATGAATCTTGAGTTCAGGACACATCTTGTTTGGAAACTTGACGGGGCTGTTTTTGTAGATGCCGGCAATATCTGGACACTGCGAAGTTATGCGGACCAGCCAGGCGGGCAGTTCCGCTTTTCTACGTTCTACAAGCAAATAGCCGCATCGTATGGCTTGGGACTGAGGTTCAATTTCGACTATTTCGTCTTGCGTCTTGACGGCGGCATGAAGGCCGTGCATCCAGCCTATACGGACGCCAGAAGGCATTTTCCCATCATCCATCCCAATTTCGGACGCGATTTCACTTTCCATTTTGCTGTGGGCTTGCCGTTCTGACAGAGTGGTGTTACAAATAATTGCCGAACATTTGCTTTTTTGACCGATATTCGTTAATTTTGCATACAAATTAGACGGACAATGCTGAAATTTCTTTCACTTGGGAGCGGAAGTAGCGGAAACTGTTATCTTCTGCTCTCAGATAACGGTTGCGTCATGATAGACGCTGGCATCAGCGTGAAGATGATGAAGAGGCATCTCAGGACTTTCGGGATGTCGTTGGACGATGTGGATGCCGTGTTCATCACTCACGACCATGCCGACCATATAAAGGCTGTGGGTTGTCTTGCCAATGAGATGGACAAGCCTGTGTACGCCACGCAGATTGTGCATGAGGGCATCAACAGAAATTATTGTGTCGTCAGCAAACTTACCTCGCAGCATATTCGTTATGTGTCGAAGAATGAAACGGTTTCCATAGGCGACTTTACCGTTACGCCTTTCGAAGTGCCGCACGACAGCAGCGATTGCGTAGGCTACAGGGTGGAGTCGGGCGGAATAGTTTTTTGTCTTGCCACAGATGTCGGACATGTTACGGACATTATCAGGAAGCAAGTGTCTGACGCCAACTATCTGGTTTTGGAAGCCAATCACGACGAGAATATGCTCATGATGGGTAAGTACCCCGCTTATCTCAAAGGCCGTATACGTGGGGACAAAGGGCATCTCTGCAACAAGGAGACGGCCATGCTTCTGGCCGAGAGTGCCACACCAAAGTTGAAGCATGTGTGGCTCTGTCATCTCAGTGAAGAGAACAATCACCCTGAGCTGGTTCGCAAGACCGTTGAATCGGTGTTGAAAGAATACGGAATTCTTGTTGGAGTCGACTTCCAGATGGATATTCTGAAACGTAAAATGCCGTCCGGTGTGTTTGAATTGACATAAAGTACGAAAAAAACGGTCAATCGTTTGGCTGTTTCGCGGAAAGTCTGTACCTTTGCACTCGCAAAAGCAGAGACAAGCGTCCTTAGCTCAGTTGGTAGAGCAATTGACTCTTAATCAATGGGTCCAGGGTTCGAACCCCTGAGGGCGTACCAAACGAGGGGTGGACTGGAGAGTTCGCCCCTTTGTTGCTTTTTGGACAGTGCCGCTAAAACGACAAGACAGGAAATACAACTACAATATATATTATAATGTATAGGACAAAGACGTGCGGTGAACTTCGTATCACCAATGTAGGCGAGAAGGTTACTCTCGCAGGGTGGGTGCAGAGCATCCATAATTTGGGAGCCCTAACTTTTGTGGATCTCAGAGACCGCTACGGCATTACACAGTTGGCTTTCAACGACGACGCCTCAGACGCTATGCGCCAGAAAGCCGCCAAGCTGGGTCGTGAGTTCGTCTTACAGGCTACCGGTACAGTGGCTGAGCGTTATAGCAAAAACCGTAACATACCCACTGGAGACATAGAAATCATTGTGGAGGAACTCAACATTCTCAATGAGAGTGCCACTCCGCCATTCACCATAGAGGAGAACAGCGACGGTGGAGATGACCTTCGTATGAAGTACCGTTACCTTGACTTGCGTCGTCCGTGTGTTCGCCAGAATCTTGAATTGCGCCACAAGTTCGCTTTTGAGGTGCGCCGTTATCTTGACGAACACGGCTTCCTGGAGATTGAAACTCCCGTTCTTGTCAACAGTACCCCGGAAGGAGCGAGGGATTTCGTGGTTCCCAGCCGTATGAATCCCGGTCAGTTCTATGCGCTTCCGCAGAGTCCTCAGACCCTAAAGCAGCTTCTCATGGTTGCTGGCATGGACAGGTACTTCCAGATAGTGAAGTGCTTCCGCGACGAGGATTTGCGTGCCGACAGACAGCCCGAGTTCACGCAGATAGACTGCGAGATGTCGTTCGTGGAGCAGGAGGATATCCTGCAGATGTTCGAGGGCATGAGCCGTCACCTGTTCAAGACCATAAAGGGGATAGAGCTTCCGCCTCTGCCTCGTATGACATGGGCCGATGCCATGAAGTACTACGGTAGCGATAAGCCCGACACACGCTTTGGCATGAAGTTCGTTGAACTCAAAAACACACAGACTGACAACGCCTCCCACGAGACGGTGGACTCCATCTTCCCCAAAGGCTTTAGCGTATTTGACTCGGCGGCTTACATCGGCGCTATTTGTGCGGAGGGTCAGGCTGTTTATACACGTAAACAGTTGGACCAGCTCACCGAGTTTGTGAAACGTCCGCAAATAGGGGCGCACGGACTTGTGTACGCCAGGATAGGCGACGACGGTAGCGTCAAGAGTTCTGTAGACAAGTTCTATTCGCAGGAGACACTGCAGACACTCAAGGAGAAAATGGAAGGCAAGCCGGGTGACCTTATCCTCATACTTTCGGGCGATGATGCCATGAAGGTGCGCAAACAGCTTTGCGAACTGCGTCTGGAGATGGGTACACGTATGGGACTGCGTGACAAGAACAAGTATTCGTGCCTTTGGGTCATCGATTTCCCCATGTACGAATGGAGCGACGAGGAACAGCGACTCATGGCCATGCACCATCCGTTCACTTCACCAAAGCCTGAGGATATACCTTTGCTTGATACTGATCCCGCCAGTGTACGTGCCAACGCTTACGACATGGTCATCAATGGCGTTGAGGTAGGCGGAGGCAGCATCCGTATCCACGATGCCAAGACACAGCAGAAGATATTTGAAATTCTCGGTTTCACACCTGAGCAGGCGCAGCGGAAGTTCGGTTTCTTGATGAACGCCTTCAAATACGGGGCACCGCCACACGGAGGTCTTGCCTACGGTCTCGACCGCTTTGTAAGTCTCTTTGCAGGTCTCGATAGCATACGCGACTGTATAGCCTTCCCCAAGAACAACAGTGGACGCGATGTGATGCTCGACGCTCCTGGCGTGATAGACCAGAAGCAGCTTGACGAGCTCTGTATTGACGTAAGGAAGCCAGAGTAAGGT
>CAVHNA010000042.1:2137-7396 GCA_963637205.1 Bacteroidaceae bacterium | reverse complement strand
CTACTGCTCTGAGCGAGGTATTTTGATGATGATTTCACCTCAACATGGAGAGACCTGTCACGATACAAAAACGGTGTATAACCTTTTTTTGCGTTTGCAGGTGACTTTTCAGGGCAGTAGTACTGGCATGACATAGTCAGTAGTATTAACTTTCAAAGTCAGTACTACTGACTCGGCAAGGTCAGTACTACTGACTTTATGAGGGTAGTTCTTTGCCCTTCTCGAACAAAATGCCACATAAAAAAGAGGAAAATATTTGACGATAATAAGAAAGATGACTACTCTTGTATAGCTGAACTAACATTTGTATTATGAAAATTCCTTCGCTTGTCAGAACCTCTTATTAAAAGGGCAAAAGTTTTACGGCACTCCATCTCCCTCCTCACGGAGTCTTGCGACCGTCTTCTCCCAAAGCTGATGCCGGGCGAGATAGAAATATAAAGACGATATGATTATGGGAGAAATACTGGCGACTAAAGACAAACGTAATAAACGTTAAAATGGAAAGAGAAAACGCATGGAAGATTTGTGCGCATGCAAATATGTCGTATCTTTGTCCGCGAGAACGGAAAAATGTATTCATTAACTTAAACGAACAGAATCATGGCAAGCAAGTATGCAGGGACACAGACAGAGAAGAACCTGGAAGCGGCGTTCGCCGGCGAATCACAGGCTCGCAACAAGTACACTTATTTCGCTTCACGCGCAAAGAAGGACGGCTTTGAACAGATAGCCTCCATCTTCCAGCAGACGGCGGACAACGAGAAGGAGCACGCTAAGATGTGGTACAAGGAACTCCATGACGGCATCGGCGCTACGGCTGAAAATCTCCTTGCCGCCGCTGAAGGCGAGAACTATGAGTGGACGGACATGTATGACGGCTTCGCTAAGACTGCCGAGGAAGAAGGCTTCAAGGGACTGGCGGCTAAGTTCCGTCTTGTGGCGGCTATAGAGAGGCGTCACGAGGAGCGTTACCGTGCCTTGCTTCACAACATCGAGGCTCAGGAGGTGTTCAAGAAGAGTGAAGTGAAGGTGTGGGAATGCCGCAATTGCGGACATATCGTGGTAGGGAAGGAAGCTCCTCAGATTTGCCCGACATGCGTTCATCCGCAGTCATACTTTGAGGTGAGCGTAGACAACTTCTGAAAATCCGGGAACTGAGAATCAGACGAAGTGTAGAAGACGAACACTGGACGTGCGGCACTCTTGGCCAGCACGTCCAGTGTTCTGCGTTATGGTGCTATTTCACCATCACTTTCTTGCCGTCCATTATGTATATGCCCTTGGACGGTTTGGCTACGGCTCTTCCCATAAGGTCGTAGACGGCACCGCTTTCTGAGTTTTGGGCGGCGACTCCGTTTATGCCGGTTTCGGTGTTTACCTTGTAGTATTCCGACCATTCGCCGAAAAGTTCGCCTTTTGCGGCTCTCACCCTGAATGAATAAGAGTTTTCGGAGTCCAGGCCAGTGAATGTGTACTTTGATGCTTCGCTTTCGTAGATGTCGTATATGGCGGTAGCGTTAGCGGCTCTTGTGACCTTGGTGTCGTCGGCCTCGCCAGCAATCTCCTTGACTACGGAGGATGTGTCTGTCTGTACGGGTACGGTGGACTTCTTCATAAGCTGCACCTGGTATCTGTCCGCCCCTTCCACGTCGTCCCACCGTGCAGTGAACCCCGTAGACGTTATGTCTGTGGCGTCAAGCCCAGTGGGAACATTCAGGAAATAGCCTCCGTCAAAGCAGAACCCGATGAGTCCGTTGGTCTCCTGTATCTCAGTGATGGCGTGTCCCATCTTCTTCACGCCGTCGGCATTGTTGTTGTAAAGGGTTGCGGCAGGCGTGGATGTGTCCGTCAGTTCCGTATTTTTTGCCGTGCCAGGCCAAGGGTCGCCAGCCAGGTCTGAGTCGTAGCTGTTCTTCAGGCTGCCGTCCGCCGGTATGATGGTCATTCTCTGGTGCGACGCTACAGAGTTCACGGAGTTGTTGGCCCATACGTCGCTGTCAAAATCCACATGTAGAACCATCATCCCATGACCGCGTATGTATTTGTCCCAACCCTTCTTCTGCCTGTTCTCCAGCATATAGTATTCGTTGGCGTTGCCGCTGTTATATATGATGTATGCCACCGGTTCGTCCGTGATGGCCGGCATGGAGCTTACCACCGTAGGGTCTGTCAGCTCGGTGGGGGTAAGCCATCCGCAGTACATCCTCTCGTACGAGGTATATGAGATGGGACATCTCCCGTTATCGTTCTGCCCGTTGTAAGCGCCATAGTCCATCAGGTCCCAACGGTCCATACCGAAACTTTTGCCTGCCGTGTCGTACATGTCGGGTATGCATAGACAGTGGCTGAACTCGTGGCAGGCTGTGCCGATGCCGTCCATCTTGCCGCCGGAGTCTCCGTTCAACTCACACGAGCAGGCGTATGTGTCTATGGTGACACCGTCGAGAGTGAGAGCACCAGGACCGTCTTTCGCTTTGGCGGCACTGGAGAGCTCCCATTCGTGTGGCCAAATGGTCTCCTTGATGTCGCTACCTGCCTCGCCGTATCCGGCATAGACGACGAAGACCTGTTCCACTTCTCCGTCTTTGTCCCAGTCGTAGTCGCTGAAGTCAACGTCTGCATCGGCCAGCTTCACGGCTTCTGCCACCATCTCGGCAGGATGCTTGTCGTCGCCGTAGGAGTTGTTGCTTCCGTAGTATGCCATGGTCTTGGACAGCTTATACGGTCCCACCACGTCGAAATTGAGCTGGAATTTGCCGTAGCTGACATCGTTGAAATATTCCGACACAGACCCTCCGAAGCCGTCCTGCGTGTATCCTTTCTTGTTGAAGAAGTCGTTGAAGTCCGAATTGGTGTACCTCATATTGGCGTTGGAGAAGTTGACCAGTATCACCAGTCCTTTCCTTTCGCCTGATATGGGACTCCGCTCTGCTCCCCATCCCGAAGCCTTCCTTTTGGCGCGCGTGATTCTGCGTTGGTTGTGTGCGTTCAGTTTGTCCGCCCACCTTGCTTTCAGTTTTTCCGCAGACACCTCGGTGACGGTACTGTCTTCGCCGCTTTGGTAGGTGCGTCCCTCGGCATCCTGATAAAAGTGGACGTGTTCGTCGCCCATAAAGGTGGCTTCCACCTTTTTTCCGTTGGCGAGCGTTATGGTCTTCGTCAGCCTCTTGGCAGGTATGGCATTCGCCATGCCGCATATAAGGCAGGCTGTCAGTATATAGAAGAGTCTTCTCATATTGTCGTTCCGTGTGGCCTGATGTTCATTTAACCACCATTTTCAGGCTTTTTCCTTTACCGCTTGTCGGCTTCACTATGTACACGCCGCTCCGTATGTCCAGCCTGTGCAACTTGTCAGCGAAGCACTCTGTCACCAGTTTGCCGTCAGTACTATACACGTTCACCCTGCGCATGCTTTCCGTGGTTGCGGAGAGCCCGTCTTCGGTGGTGCTGAATATCTCGGACTCTGTCCAACCGCTGTCTCTCCATTTGTCGGAAGTGGCGCGTACGGCGTAGCTGTACGACTCGCCGGGGGTGAGCTCCAGTGCCAGATAACTGTTGGAGCCGATGCTGTCAGCGCAGAGCACTGTATCTCCGAACTGGTTGAACACTGTCAGGTCGTACGTCTCGGCATTCTCCACCTCGTCCCATTCCAGCGTGGCCTCGGTGTCCGTGATGTTCTCCCCTATGAGACCGGTGGGCGAGTCCAGCGTGCCGAGAGGACAATATTTGAGGATGACCGTACCGTCGTCGGTCTGCCGTATGTCATAGACAGGCTTGCCCATGTATCCTCCCGTGAAGACCACGCTGGCAGGCGTGGAGTCGTCGGTAATCTCGTGGTTGTCCGTGTTTCCCGGATAGAGATGTCCGTTGAAGTCCTCTATCAGTTGCTGCGTGCTCTTGGCGTTGGCGACTCCAACGTAAGAGTTGTTGGCCGGTATAATGGCGTATCTTGTATGCTTGGGGTTCGTGTTTACCCGGTTTGATATCCACGCACTTTGCAGGTAGTCTACATGCGTCACCATTAGACCGCTGCCGAAGGTGTCGCACAACTTGCCGTCCCATCCCTTGGGCTGTCTGTTCTCCAGTATGTAATATTCATTCGGATTGGCGTCGTTCACTATCTTGTATGCTTTGCCGCCGTCGGTGAAGCTGCGCAGACGCAGAGTGCACGGGCCGTCAAGAGTGTGTATGCTGTCCCATCCCATGAACTCGCGCTCGTAGGCTGTGTAGGCCGCCGGAGAGCGTCCGTTGTCCACATATGACCCACAGTCCATGATGCTCCAGTAGTCCATACAGAAGGTGCTGCCTGACGTGTCGTACATGTCGGGAAGGCCAATGGCATGGCTCAGCTCGTGCAGGCATGTGCCTGGACCGTCGGGACGTGTGTCTGTGGACACTCCGCTGTTCGCCCTCTGGAACAGTTCGCTGCACGACGAGCATCCGCCCACTTTTACACCGTTTACTGAGATGGAGGTAGGCATCTCCTTAGGCCATATCACGTCGGTTATGCCGAAGCTGTTGCTGTAGTTTTGCCCGGGACCGGCGAATATCACCAACGCCGCGTCTATGGTACCGTTGTTGTCGTTGTCGTATCGCTGCCAGTCCTTACCGGACAAGGCCTTGTTCAGACTCTCGTCCAGAAAACGGTTGTAGTGAACGTCCTTGACGGATCCGGAGTCCTTGCCGTAGTAGGAATATACGGAGTCAAGGCGTACAGGGCCTATGATGTCGAACTCGGGCATGAACGCCCCTCTGCTCATCTCTGCGAAATATGCCCTCACGCTGCCGTAGCAACTGTTGGCCGAGAAGTTCTCGCCGTTGCAGTACGCGTCGTAGTACGCCCATACGGAAGCGGAGTCCTTGGCTACGGAGAAGTCCTTGTCGGCGAACGAGGCCAGTATCACAGGTATGCACTTGCTGCCTTCAGGCTTGACGAGGGCGTCGCTGAGAGAACCCACCTTGCGTCTTACATACATCTTTGTCCGTTCCGCTCCTGACCTGTATTCGTCTGCGGTGAGGCCGGTGAGGACGAAACGGTCGCCGTCCTGCTCCACCACCAGTCCGTCGTCGGTCACGAAGTACGACTGCCATTCGTCTCCGTAAGAGGTGGCGTAGACCTCGCTGCCGTCAGAGAGACGCAGCAAGCTGCGCACTTTTCTCACTGGCGTAGCCATGGTGGCCAACACCAATGTGAGGCAAGTCGCCAGAACTGTATATCTTCCTTTGTTCATGTATATATTATATAATGTATAAGGG
>CAVHNA010000042.1:0-2127 GCA_963637205.1 Bacteroidaceae bacterium | reverse complement strand
TTTAAGAAGGAAAACTAGTTGAGGGTATCAACTTAAACCAATTTTTTAACTTTATAATTGCCTCGATGTTGTAATAGGTAGCCAAATTTGACTTAAAATCAAATGTTCCGTAAGGAACGTGCGGGTCCGAATCCCGCTCGAGGTACAATTCTTAATAAATTAGTGTTTTTATTCATAATAGAGGAGTAAGGTAGAGGGTATCTACGACTTATACACAAGTTTCTGTGTTAGGTGTATCTAGCACGACTGCTGGTTCGAATCCAGCTGCTCCTTTCAGGGGGATTAGCTCAGCTGGCTAGAGCGCTTGCATGGCATGCAAGAGGTCATCGGTTCGAACCCGATATTCTCCACACCGATAATTTAAATAATATTAAATATATGGAATTTAACAAGAAGGTAAACTCACTTCTCAAACCTATTGAGAATCAATTTGTAAAGCAAGCACTGAAAGTGTCTTCTGAAACTGAGTCAGGCAATGGAGCAAAGAAGTATTCTACAACAGGAAATGATTTTGTTGATAACTTTGCTGCAGCTTCATATTTCAAAGAACCACGTTCTTATGAGGAAGTAGCAAAGGATATGCAAATTTTGTGGGATTCAAATCCTACTCTCTGTGTAAAACTTGCACTCTATTTCAGACTCGTTACTCGTAAGTCAAAAATTGTCACCAAAGACAAAGTTGAAGAGCTTGATGTCCAGCGTGGACAAGGCTTGAAGAATGAAGGTATTATGAGAATGTTATGGTTAGCTATTAACCAACCTGCAACATTTAAAGTAAATCTTCCACTCTTCATAGCAGCAGGTTCATGGAAAGATGTTATTCAGATGCTCTCCCTAGACTTACAATATCACGGTTGGGAAGGACGAAAGTTAGATTGGAATTTCCTATATCTAACTCTTTTAGCTGGACTTAACAATCCAGAGACAACTCATTTGGTACGTAAGTACCTGCCAACTATTAGAACTAATAAGAATTGTACTACGCTTGAATCTCAAGCAGATACTCTTATAGGTAGGTGGTTGGCTAGAAGGTTCTCTCCTAAACTAGAGAAAGAACCAGCTTATAAGGCTTATCGGAAGATTAAGTCTGAAGGTGTTGCACATGAATGGCAACAACTTATTTCTCAACAGCTGTATACTTCTCTAAACTTTGACCATATTGCAGGTCGTGCTTTAGCACTCTTAGTAGGCTCTAAGTTCCTTGAGAACCACAATCTTACTAAGAAGTATATTGATTGGATTTCTTCTAAGCCTGTAGCTAAATTTACAGGATATGTGTTTGAATTGTTTGCTCCTTATAGAGATTATAATCTAAAACATATCGAGGATTATAAGGAGAAAACAATCAACGCTCAGTTTGCACAACTTGTAAAAACTGGTAAAGAGAATATAAATGCTAAGTCATCTCTACTTGTAGTTCGAGATACTTCAGGTTCAATGACTGCAACTGCTAGAGGTTGTAATGTTTCATCATGCTGTATTGCTAAATCTATGGCTTTGTATTTCTCTGAGTTCTTAGAGGGATATTTTGCAAATACCTTTGCAGAGTTCTCAAATGGTTGTAAGCTCCATAAGTGGAAAGGTAAAACTCCAGTTGATAAATATATCAATGATACTTGTGGTGACTATGCAAGCACTAATTTCCAATCTGTAATAGACCTCTTTATAAGGTTGAAATCAGAAGGAGTTGAAGAAAAAGATTTCCCAAGTGGAATCTTGTGTGTAAGTGATGGCGAGTTTGATAGTTATGGTACTAACAAATCTACAAACTTCCAACTTGCAATTAAAAGGCTTCGTGAAGCTGGATTCAGCGAGGAGTATGTTAACTCCTTTAAAATCATTCTTTGGGATGTTCCTAATGGATGGTATGGAGTTGACAACAAGGTGAAGTTTGAAGACTTTGCTGATGCTCCTAATTTCTTCTATATGTCTGGCTATGACCCAAGTGCAGTAGCGTTCATTTTAGGAGGAAGTAAGCCAGAAATCAAAGCTCCGAAGAATGCAGAAGAGTTATTCTTGACAGCAATGGATCAAGAATTACTTAACAGAGTAAGAATCGTGAAGCTTAGTGTAGCTAAGCGGAAACATAGAAAGCATACAGTTCACACTGGTTCGTGAGAATAGGTG
>CAVHNA010000041.1:0-16124 GCA_963637205.1 Bacteroidaceae bacterium | reverse complement strand
GTCTCGGCCTCCACGAACTCCAGCGACACTTTCACCGACTGGTTCTTGTCGTCCGTGCCGATGGTGTAGAGCCCTGCGAGGCTGCTATGCAGCGGCAGTTCGGAAATCTTGACTTTTTTCATCTTCGTGTGTTTTTGGGTTGTCGTTTGTATGGTGTGTGTCTTTCTTCCGGTCTTATCCGTTCGCTTGTGCGGTGTACTTGTCCTCCAGCATCTCAATGGCGGACGTGTCGTCCTGTGTGAATACGGTCACGCCGCTTTCTGTGGCAAGCACCACGTCGTCGTCGGTGATGCGGAAATCACGCGTGAAGGCCAGCGTCAGCGTGAAGCGCAGCCATATCTTGCCCTCACAGTAAAACTCGGACACGGCGCACGACTTGTAATAGAAGGGGAACGACTGCTCAAGGCTGTCCACCCACAGAGCGCGCTCACCGGGGCGCGTGAGGTCGTACAGCAAAGCGTCACGGTTACGCCATAGCGTGCCGGTGTCCTCCGCCGTCATGAGGCAGTACACCTTCACGTCCTTGCTTTTGTATGTCACCGTCTTGGGGTCGTAGATAGCCCCTGCCGCCGTGCCTATGTTGCGCAGCATGTTGGTCTTGACCTCGGGGGTTCTCGTCACCTCGGCCAGCGTACCCGACAGTACCCTCACGTTGTACGCCGTGGTGGGCTTGCCGTCTATGGCGTAGCCGTCGTCCTCCGCTATGGTGGACGTGGGCTCGGCGTATTCGTAGCCGTCCAGCGGAAAATCGTCGGCGAGCTTCATCGTCAGCAGGGCGAGGTCACGAAGGAGCGACGACACGGACACGGACACGAGACGCAGTCTGCGCGTCCTGCCTATGGCGCCGAACTCAAAATCGTGGTACGCTCCGTCCGAAAGGGTCTCGACCAACGTGTAATAACGGCCGCTCCTGTTGTCCGCCGACACCTTCAGCTGCACGTCCTTGGTGTCCAGCACGGGGGCGGTGAGGTCTGCCTCCACTCCGTCCTCCTCATGCCAGTCGTTCGTGGTGACGCTCTTGAGCTTCGGCATGTTGGCGATGTCGTTGTAGCCGCCGTCCACGATGCGGACTCCGTACTCGTCCAGCGCGTCCTTGCCGTCTATGTATAACCCTTCCGCCATGTTCCGTTAAGCCTTTATCTTGATACCCTTCAGCGCAAGGTCTCCGACGGTGTCCCTTACGCCCTTGATGTCGCTCTCCATCGCCGCCAGCCTGCCGTGGATGTCCTCCGTGTTGCGGTCTATGTTCTGTACGCTCCGCAGTATGAGGTTGGAGTTCTGCACGAGCGTCTTGGTGTTCTCGTTGATGCTGTACGTGTGCCCCTGTATGGCCGTCATGCGTCCGTTCAGCTCGTCCACGCTCTCTTGTGACGCTGTCGCTATGCCCTTTGAGGACGCTTCGCGGCTGCTGTCGCTCCGGTAGCCTGTCACAAGGTCGATGGCCTCTATCTCCTTCTGCGCGCTCTCGGCGTATTGCTTGTATTCGTCACGCAGCGCGCTGATATGGTCTTCCAGCGTCCCTTCCTTGGCGTACGCCGCCGCTTTCTCGTACAGTCCCTCCAGCTGCTTCTTGTATTTCTCCGCCACGAGGTTCTTCGCGAGCGCGTCGCGCATGTACTCGGCAAAATTGTTCGCGAAGTCCTCGCTAGTCTTGTCCATGTCCTTGACCACATCGACGAAATCGTCGTAAAAGTCGCCCCATGAGACGTTGAGAAGGCTCTCGGCGAGGTCTTCCTCAGCGTCCTGCGCTTCCTTTATCTTCTTTACATAGTCGGCGACGGCTTGGCTCAGGGTATCGCCCAGCAGAGACATGGCCGCGGCGTCTTCCGACAGTTTGATGAGGTCTTCGTCAGAAAGCTCCCAGATAAAGTCCATACGTCCGAAATCGTCCAGCCGTATGTTACCCAGAAAGTCGTAAATATCGGCGTACTTGCCGGTCACGGACTTGTAGTACTCGTTCAGGGCGTTCACTCCGTCCTCGTAGAACTTGCGCACCTCTTCGTTGCCTGACGAGAGCGCGTCCTCTATGCTTTGGCGTATCTTCACGCCTTCACTGTGCGACTTCCACGACGCGCCGCTGTTGAGCCAGACTTGGCTTTCTGACTTCACGGCTTCGGCTGTCCGCCTGCGCAGTTCCTGGATACGCTCGTAATAAGCTATCGTGTCCGCCATGGTGTTCTCCGCCGCCTTCATGCTGTCCTCAAGGTCGGAGACGCTGTCGCTCAGCAGGTCAATATACGTCTGCATTGTGGCGACGTAGTCAGTCAGTGTCTCGTCGGCCTTGCCGCCGAAGAACTCCAGCGCAAACGTGATGGCCTTTAACGCCGCCTCTATGATGGCGAGGATGGGCACAATCTTCTCCATGCTGCTGACGGCGTTCTGAAACATCTTGACGCCCGTGGCCATTGACGTTCCGCACGTGATGGCGGACGCGGCGAGCTTCAGCGTCTCGCCTGCCGTTCCGCCTATGGTGTCGCCTGCCTCCTTCAGGACTTCGGCGTACTGGTTCACCACGCCCATAGCCTCCTTGTAGGACTTTATTTCCTTGTTGACCGCCTTGGACATCTGCTGCGACGACTTGACCATACCGCTGGAGGCTTCCGCCATGGCTTTCGTGTCGCCTGCGGCTTTGGCTTTCTTGTAGGCCTTGGCGTACGCGTCGTACTCCTCCTTTGCCTTGGCGTATTCCGTGCGAGCCGTCTTGATGGTCTTTATAGGCGCGGACAAGTCCATACGGTCTTTCAGTTTCTCGAGGGCTTCCGTGACCGTCTTTATCTGCTCGGGGGTCAAGTCCTTTGCAGCGTCGATGAACTGCTGCAGCTGTTCTTTCACGGCGGCCACGGCTTCGGGCGCGGTGTTGTCAAGGTCTCCGAAGACGAAGTCCCAGTTAATGTCCTTTTTCAGCTTCGTGAAATCGAGGTCTTTGAGAGACTGCTCCAGCCCCTTCTCCACCGCCTTGATTTGGTAGTCCTTGTCAGCGTCGGTGGCGTTGCCGTCCTTCCTTATCTTGGCTATCTTGTCCTCGGCCTCCTGCGCCAGCACGATGCGTTTTTCTTGGTATTCGCCGTATTCCTTGAGGTAGCTTTGCACCGACGCCCTTTCGCTTTCCTTGCGCGTTTCCTCCAGCTTGGCGGTCTCCTTGTCGTATATCTCTTGCGCCAGCTGCGCATACGCCTTCAGCGTCTCCTGCTGTTCTGCCGTGAGGTCTGACGTGCCGAGCGTGCCGCTGAGGTTCTTGCGGTACTCCTCCTGCTGTGCCTTGGCGGCTTTGGGATTCGCGTTCAGCCACTCGTCCGTCTTGCTGTCGGCGAGAGCTTCGAGCATCTGCCTGCGCCGTTTCTCGTTTTCCTCCGTCAGTTGCTCATAGTGGAGTGCAATCGTGCGCTTCTGTTTCTCATAGCCGTCCTCCAGCGTCTCTATCTCCTGCCGCTGTATGTCCAGCCAGGCTTGTCTGTCCTGTTCCTTGACGCTTTCGGCGTACTTGCGTATGGCTGCGTTGCGTACCGCCGTCTGGTCGGCTATCTTCTGCGCCTCCTTGCCGTCCGCCGCGGCGGTGTTTGCCGTGGGCTCCGTTCCGGCAATCGCCGTACCCGTGGCAATCTCGCCAAACCTGCGCTCCGCTTCCGCCATGGTCTCTTCGTAGGCTTTCCTCGCTTTCTGTACGTCGCTGACGGCTTTCGTTACCGCGTTCGTGACGAAGGTCTGCGCGGAGCCGTTGGTCTGGTAGTCAAGCCGCGCCATGTCAAACCGTTTCGCCCATTCCTCGTCCAGCTTGCCGTCCTTCATCGCGTCCGTGACCTTCTTGTACGCTTCCTCGTACGCCTTGGCGTTGCCGTTGTAGTACTCCTTCAGGTACTGGTACACTTTCTCGCGCTGTTCGCCTTCTTCCGTGGCGTACGTGTCAGCGGCCTTCTCCGTGAAGGTCTGCATCGCCCTCGTTTTGGCGGCTTCTTTTGCGGCGGCTGATACCGCTTTGTACGCTTTCTCCACGTCGCTGAGGGAGAATACCTCGTCGCCCAGTCCTTTCAGGTATCCGCCGTACTGGTCAAGGATGCCCTGCTTGGCGTTCTTGTATTCCTCCGTCCCTTTCGTCGCGTCCTTCAGCCGCTTGAACATCGCGTCTATCTGGAGCTGCTCGGCGGCGGCGGACTTGTTGAACTCCGCCACGGCATCCGAAACCTGCTTCTGCGCCTTTGACGTGGCAGACAGCTCGTCGCGGAACAAAAGGAACGCGCTCGCCGCCGCCGCAACGACACTGAGCACGAGCCCTATGGGGTTTGCGGCCATCGCCACCTTCAGGGCGTTCCACGCCCTCGAAAGTGCCACCGTGGCGGCTGCCGATGCCGCCTGCGCGTTGGTCAGCGCTATGCCCTGCATAGCGGCGAGTTTCTGCTGCACCGCCATTGCCGCAGTCACGGCGGCACATATCTTCTGTGCGGCGACGACTGCCATGAGGGCGGCCTTATACGTGCCGTACGCGGTGACGGCCGTGAGTATTACCTTACCGATTGTCCGCCAGTTCTCCACAAGAGCGGAGACTCCGTCCAGCGCCAGGCCGATTGCCCCTTCCGACGACTCGCCGATTTCGTTGAACATCTGTTCGATGCTGTCCTCTATGTTGGAAATCTGTCCTGTTATGGTTTGACTCTGTTTTTCCATTAGGCCGCCAAATTTGCTGCCTTCCTCCGTGAGTGCTATGATGGCCTTCTTGACTTCGGGGAAACCGACCTTGCCTTCTGTCACGAGTTCCTTCACCTTGTCCTTCGTGACCCCGAACTGTTCCGCCAGCTCCTCCATGATGGGGATACCCCGGCCCAAGAACTGGTTAAGGTCTTGCGTGTACATACGGCCTTGCACCATGGTAGTACCGTACAGGTAGGCGAGGTCGTTGATTGGTATTGAGAGTCCGGCGGCTATGTCGCCCAGGCGGATGAGCGTCTCGTTCACCTCGTCGGCGGCGACACCGTAGGCAAGCAGCTGCTTCGCGGAATTGGCGACCTCGGACATGCCGAACGGAGTAACCGCCGCCGTGTTCACGAGCTGTTTCATCAGCGCGTCGGCCTCCGCCTTGTTCCCGAGCATCGTCTCGAAAGCTATTTCCAGCTGCTGGAACTCTCCGCGGACGTTCGTCACCTGCGTCGCAAAGTCTTTCAGCTTGGACACAGCGAATACGGCGGCTATGGATTTCCCTATTTTGCCCATCGCCGTTTCTATCGCGCCGCCTTCCTGCATGGCGGCCGTGCCGATACCTCTGAGGATGGCCTTGCTCTCCTGAGCGTCCGCCCTCAACTGTGAGTTGTCAAGGCTTGCGCCGAAATACAGTCTGCCGTTATTGCTTTGCATCAGCCCATGTTGAAAAATTGTCTCACCTTGTCTTTGTTCCTCGGGTCTTCCGCGTTGATGGTGTCCTCGCCTCCGTTCCTGCCGTCCTTGGCCTTGCCGCTGTCATACGTGGGCAGTGTGGCTCCCATGAGTATGAGATTTGCGTACGATATGTCATAAAGGGTGTACTCAACGGAGAACCCGAAACCCTTCACCGCTCCTGCCACTATCGCCCAGACGCTGTCGTTTCTGTCTCCACTTTCGTCTCCTTCAGCATGTTTACCTCGGTGAGGAAAGTGGTAACCGCGAAAAAATCGGCCAGCTCCATACGTTGCAGCAGCATGGACACAAGGTCGTACAACTGTCGCGGCGAGTAGGTTTCCAGTATCTCGCGGCTCAGTGCCTGCCCTTTCGTCTCCTGCGTCCGCTCTCCTTTTCGGAACAGTCCCGAAAAACGCCGCAAAAGCCCCTTGCAGGGTTCTGTGGCCGTCTCTCCGTACTGACGTGCACCAAGAACCAAGACGGCGGCTATGTCGCCCAGCGGACGGCAGTGCTTCGCCACGTCCAGACACTCGGTGACGATGTCGTTCCCGTCCAGCTTGCGCCGTGGCAGACGGGACACGGCCTCGGACACGAGTACCAGTGTGGCGATACTCGGCGAGGTCGCTTCATATTCCTTGCCGCCTACTTTCACCTTCGCCGCCCTTTGCAGGACGGTGTCGGCGGCTTTCTGCTCCAGTGTGCGTTCTTCCATATCTGCGGTTGTGTTGTTTCGTTTTCCGTTTGTTGCCGGGGGCGGACTTGAACCGCCGGCCTCCACCGGATGAGGGTGGCGAGCTAACCGACTGCTCTACCCGACGACGTGCGGCGGACGTCCAGGATGTGGCTGAGCGTCCGCCGTGGTGGTTAAGTGGTCGCCTTGGTGTACGGCTTCAGGGTCTTGCCGGTGGCAGGCTTCAGGCAACGCGCTACGTAGTGCACGAGCTTTCCGTCTGCTGTGCTGTAACTTGTCTCGGCGTGCACGGCGGCGCGCTCGATAAGGAAGCCCTCAGTGGCGGTGTCCTCGGGGGTGTAGCGGAAGGCTACCTCCCCCGAAATTACGCCGTCGGTGTCGTCCCACGGCAATTTCACACCCTTCTTTACGAAGTTGTCCCACTCCAGCTGGAAAGTTGTCTTGGCGTTGCGGACATCAACGATGTCGCCGCCTTCCTCGGCGGCTGTCGTCTCAGTGCCAGCGGTGGCGGTGAGCTTCAGCGTGCCTTCCTTCGGCGTGTCGATGGCTGTCCATGTAGCCTTTGCGTCCACCGCTCCGTTGGTGGACATGGCGGTCTCTAACAGACCTTTTCCCCATGATAGTATGCTCATAGTCTTTCGGTTTTAATTGTTTGGTGATGTTTTTCTCAGCGTTTCTCGATTAAGGGGGTAACGTAGACTTCGTCGCCGTCCTCCGTGACGAGCGTGGGCGCGTAGCTCTTGTCGTCGTCGGTGTCGGTAGCGTCTATCGTCGCCTCCTGCGGTACTGTCAGCGGCGCGTAATCGTCGCCGAAATAACGAAAATTCAGTTTCACCACGACGAACGACTGCTTTATTTCGTCGTTCCACGCAGTGTGCACGGTCTGCGGCTGCTCGAACTTATAGCACGACACCTCCGCCGTCAGCGAGTCTACCCACGCCTGCGCAAGGGCTTCCACCTCTTCGCACCGTTGGCCGTCCTCCGTCAGCGTGCCGTCGTCGTAGGGATCTGCGGCAGGGACGTAGATATGGACGGTGACCGTGCCCGTCTGGACTTGGCCTGGCACGCCTGCGGTGAATATCACCACCGCGTCTTCCTTGCCGCTGTCCTTGGGGCGCATCCCCTCACGGTACACGTTGCCCGAAATCAGCGTGAAAAGCGTGCTGTCGCGGAGCAACTTGTAGATGTCGCCTTCTACTTGTTTGGATGTCTTCGCCATGGTTTCAGAGTTCTAACTGTTCAAGCATTCGGGGGATGAGTCTCCGTGCCGTGAGCTCGGCGCTGTCCAGCACGTCCAGTCCCATATCGGACACGTAGGCGGCGTATTTCATTCCTGCAACTACAATCAGACAGAGGCCGGTGGAGAACTGCCCGACGAGGGTCTTTATGTACTTCTTCCCTTCCTTCGCCCCTTCCGCTCCGTCCAGCACGGCGGAAAAGCCGCCTGTCTTGACGACATGTCCGTCGTCTACTATGACGTACCCGGTGGAGCTTTCAAGGTTTCTCGTCTGATTCTTGTAACGGTGGCAGAGGATGGCCGCGTTGCGGCATTCTTCGCCAATCTGCGCAAATAGACGCACCATCGCCTTCTTCCATAGCTTGACGCGCTCCTCGACGTAAGCGTCTATCTCACCAAGTGGCGTTTGCTGCGTTATCGGCATCCGTCCCCCCTTATATCCAGATTTTTATTTCACAGACCGCTCCCAGCGGCTGCACGCGTATGACTGAGTACTCGCCTACCGTCTCTCCGTTACTGTCCGCCAGCCTTAGCTGTCGTCCGCTGAATGGCTGCTCGTCTATCAGCACGGTATATTCCGCCGCCGTGACGTGTTCGCCGTCCGAGAGGGCGAGGGCGTTGTACTTCTCCGCGATGTATTGGCACGGTATAGGGTCGCCCCATTCCGCGGCCGACGGACGCACGGCGTACCCCGTGTCGGGGTTCACGCCGCCGTTGCCCTTCTTCCGCTTGACTTGTATCGTGCCGTTCGGTATTATCATAGCCTGCTGCCTTTGTAGCCGTATATCGGTTTTGTGGCTGCGTCTCCTTCTCCGTATTCCGCGTAGATGGCCTTTGCCGTGTTGAGGAACTCCAGCCGCTGCGAGTCCGTGAACGAGTACGACTGTCCTCCCTGCGTCACTTGCGGCGCGCGTGAGAGCCACATGAGCAGGTCGGCCTTGGCGAGGTTGTACGCCTTGCCGCCGACAATTTCCGCCGTTGCCTCGTCCGTCAGGCAAAACCCGTGCCTGACCGCCGTCTCTTCAACCGCACGGTCGGGCAAGGGAAACAACGTAACACTGATGAGAGATTGTTTTATCGTAGCCATAGCCGCTGACTTCTGGAGTTTTACCAATCAGTAGCGTCGGTTTTGACGTAGACGTTGCGGTATGCCGTATCAAGGACGGGAACCGCGTCGGCCTGCCCGATAGTGACTTCAGACTGTGGCTCCGCCGTGCCGTATTTCTTGATGACGGTGTGAGCGCGCTCCGCACGGATGATGCTGCTGTTGTTCTCCTGCAGTATCTCGTACTGAGTCGTTCCCAGTCTCTCGCTTTCCGCAAGGACGATGCGCGCGTCCTCAAACGGATTGCCCGAAGTTTGGGTGCCGTCAGCGAACTCACGCGTTACCGTCTGGTCAATGACGCGGAGCTGCAGCCCGTTGAGCCATGCCTGCTTGGCGAGCATGGTGTTCACCTGCTGGAGGTCGGGTGTCTGAGACATGCCGACAGCGTTGGCGATGTAGGACGCGCACGCCTTGATTATCTGCTCAGAACTGCAAATCTTGTAAAGCTCGTTAAGGTTCACGAAGGCGAACTTAGGGTTCAAGTTCATTTCCTTTGCTTTCTTCACGATTTCCACGAGGTCGCCGATGATGTCGGCGTTCGCGCTGTCGCTCCAGTTGGTCGCCGTCTTGACCTTCAGCTCGTCGTACACGTCGTAATCAAGGTCAAACTCGTTCGCGTAGGTGGCGTTGTTGGTGGTGGTAAACTCCAGCTTTCCGCCGTTTGAGACGAGCTTCCACGCAATGTACTCCAACTCAGACTGTACGCCGTTGAAGCAGAAGTCCACGTCGTCCCCCCAGTACTGCACGAGCTTGGTCGCGTCTTCGTCCTGAGCGAAGGCCAGGGCGGTCTGGTAGTCCTTGATTTCCGAGCGTGTCATCTCGCGTGAGATGCTTATGAAGGGGATGTCGCCCTTCGCGCTCTCGAAGATTGGGCGACGCTTGCGGAGGACTGTGCCGTTATCGGTGCTGAGGTCTGCGGCCACGTTAGCCTTGGCCAGTTGGTTTTGCAAGGTACGCCAAATAAAGCCGTTTACCTTCTTCACGGGGAAGTGGGTGGCGTAAAGAAACGGCTTCGCGTCAGCGGTGTTCAGACGAGCTTGCACCATCTGCGCCGTAAGTCCCTGTATAAGGGTGTTTGTGATAGTTGCCATAAGTCGTCAGATTTTAGTAATTGATGATGCCTTTGAGCTTGTTTGCGACGCAGTCGGGCAGTGCGTTGCCCTTGGTGACGGCTATCACCCACGCGTCCGTGTCGATGTTCCGTCCTGCGAGGACGGGCTTGCCTGTTCCCACGATGGCCAGCGGCGCGTATTTGAGTGCGGAGGTCGTGCTTGTGGACACGGCTTTAGCCTCAGCTATCGCTCCGCCGAGAGCTATCGCCCCGATAGCCGCGCTGACGGTTATCTTGTCGCTGTCCTTGCCAGTTCTGTCTATGGCCGTAATCTTGGAGGCCTTGTCGTTCTCCTTGGCCGTGACGATGTCGCCCACGTTGAAGAGCGTGCCCTTCTTTACTGTGATTGCCGTTGCGCTTTCGCCCACGGCTGCGGCTACCTCTGAAGTCTTCACCACGTGGCAGATGCCGTTCTCGGGTGCGCTGAGCGCGGTCCCTTCTGGCAGCCAGTCAGCGCCGAGTTCCGCCGTGTTCACGGATACGCCGCCCGGTATGTCGGCTATCCTGTGCATGACTACTCGCGGTGTGCGAGTGTCTTTGATGCGTTTTACTGTCATTCCCATTGCTGTGGATTTTTAGATTGTGGTACAATCAGAACGGTTGCCCCTCTCCTGAGACGGACGCGCTGTCGCGGTGAGCGATGGCGGCTTCCTGCTCCTTGGTCAGGGTGTTGTCGTTCCCTTGGTTCCCTCCCTTGTCGGTCGGCCTTCCGAAAACAGCTCCTTTGGCGTTGATGTCGCTTGCGATGCCGTCCACTTCCGCCGTCAGCTCCGTGGCAAGGGCGTTGAACTCGTCCACCGTCATGGTGTCAAGCACAATACGCTCGTACGGTTTGCGAAGTGTCTCGGGCAGCTTGGCGACAATGGCCGATATTCGCTGCTTCCTTTCTGAAGTGACGCTTGCGCCCTCCATCTTGGCGATGCGGTCTGTCAGAGCCTTGTTCTGCTCCATCAGTGCCTTCGCCCAGGCCGGAGTGTCTTCTGCGCCCCCTGTGGGTGGTTGCGGATTTGTTGGGTTCGTCGGTTCCTTTTCGTCCCCTGCGTTTGTCTTTTCGCCGTCCTTGAGTCCGTACTTGGTCTCGTAGTTGCGCACTGCGGTCTGCGTGGCCTCAGTGGCGCGGCTGTCGGCGTAGCCTTCTACCAGCTGTTGCAGCGTGACACCGTCCGCCGATGTCTTCGCCTGCTCCGCCGTGGTGACAGTTTTCTCCAGCTTCCTGGCAATCCTGCCTAACACATTCTCGCTGACCCCCTCGAACTTGGTTTTCAGCGCGTTCAAAATGTCTTGATAGAACATAGCTTTTTTGTGTTTTAAACTAATTAGTTGCATTGCAAAGGTAGCGTTTTTTTCTTAGCTACCAAAGAAAATGCGGAATAATTTTCTGTATTAGGAGAAATTTTTCTTCTAATTTTCTGCCGTGCGGCTTCGTGGCAGGTAAACCGTCCGTGTTATCCGCCTTTGAGTATGGACGAGACGGCCTTGCGGTTGTCCTTCACCCAGTATGGGAGTTCCTTTGCCTTGGCCAGCCGCTCTTGGTTGCCCCTTACCCAGTCGGTGAGGTTCCGCGGCAGTTCCTTCACCTCGTTCACGCTTTCTTCCTTGGGCTCTTCGCCTCGCAGGATGCGCCGCGTGTCCTCCAGTGTTTCTTGTTCGGTCTTCAGGACAGTAAGGGCGTGGCAACGGCAGAGGGGATGCCAGCCCGTCCACTTGAAGTCCTTCGGGTAGCGTCCCTTGAGGTCGTCGCAGATGTCGGGCTCGTGGTTGGTACGCGACGGCTCTATGAGGATACCGACGACGAAGTCAAGGCTCTTCCACCGCTCGTGATGGGCGGTGCGGTAGGCGATGTTGGTCTCCGTGGCGGTGAGCCGTCGGGCGTTCTTGTAGCTGCTGCGGTACACGCCGCGCCCCGGATGGAACGCCTTCGCGTTCTTGGAGAGCTGGAGGTCGCCGTGCTTGTCGCGTACCCGACGGAAGAGCTTGTCGGGGTACTTCAGGTACTGCCGCACCTGCCGCGACAGCTCGTCGGCGGAAACTCCCGAACGGATGCCCACGTCCAGGCTCATCTCAATTTCCTCCTTGAACTGGTCTGTATATTTCCATACCCTGTCGGAGAGGTTGAGCCCTCCAGTCTTGCGGCTGATGAAGGCTTCCAGCGCGTCGGCGTTGGTGGTGTAGTACCTGCGGCGCGCTTCTTCGGGCAACTTGTCGGCGTTGTCGCCGAACACTTGGCGGCAGAGCTCGTCGTCCTCGCTGTTGGCCAGCGCCCACTCTGAGCGCGCGCCGTTGACGACGGCGGTCTGGAGGCTGCCGTGCAGCGTCTCCATGAGAGTGTCCACCCTGCGTCTGGTCTGCGGATAGTCGGCGAAGGAAAACGGCTTGCCGGGGTCTACCGCCTTGCTTATGGCCGCCCCTATCGCCGCCGCTTCCCTCGCCGCCGTCTTGTAGATTTCTTCAATTACGGCCTCGTACCTCAAGATATTCCTAAGGTGCCGCCGTTCCCACTTGCTCAGTTTCGCCATCTCCGTTTGTCTCGCGTTTTACAAAGTGTTCGCACTGGTAATCGCTGAGGAACTTGCACCACTTGCCGTGTTCCGTCCGCTCGTCCAGCGGACAGCGGCAGAGTATCATGCGCCCGTCCAGCGCCCTGTCGCACCATCCGTATGAATGGGCGCAGTCGCGGCACCGGTACTTGGGCGGTTCCTCCGTCTTCCTTGGCGTGTCGGCCTTGCGTCTTGCCATCGTCACGTCCTCCCTTCCGTCATTCGGCGGCGGCCTGCTGGAAGATGTCCAGCTTCGCCGAGCTCTGTTCGGAAATCTCCTGCATCGTCCTGTCCACGTCGTCGGAGTGGCCGAACAGCTCTATGCTCTCGCGCTGCGACAAGATGGGCTCGCCTCCGTTGGCTGTCATGAGGTTGTTGATAGTGTCGGCCTCGTCCGTGATGGCGAAGGGCGTTATCTGCATGTCCACCTTCAGCGCGTCCACGTCGGCGTGGTAGCCTTGCCCGAGTGCGGCCTTCAAAAAGGCCTTGACGACTCTCATCTCGCGGTCAAAGAATTCTATCAGCCGTCCGCTCTCGTCCTTGACCTTGAGCTGCGCGTCGATGAACATCTGTTTGCGGCTCTCCCCCGAAAGGGCTTGCTGGCTCATCTTGTCGTAGCTCCAGTCGGGCAGTTGGAGCTGCGTGAAGAATAGAGAGCGCAACTGCTCAACGTAAAATTTGAGGTTGTCTACAGCCTGTGACCACGTGACGTACTGCGCGGTGCTGCCCTTGGGGTACTGCATCACGCCGCGGAACTCGCGGTTCGGGCTCTTCTCGTCGCCGTAGGTTATCTGCTCGTCGGCGAAGACTACAAACAAGGGCTTTGAATTTTCTCGCAGGTAGTTGCCGTTTCGGCTCATCGCCCACTCAATCTCGTACACGGTCTTTGAGGTGTCCTCCCAGATGGGGGCAGGCCGCCACGCGTACACCGCCGGTATCTTGCCCAGCGTGATGGGCTCGTCCTCTATCACCTTCCACTGCCCCTCGGCGGTGCTCCACTTGACGTGGCGGCCCGCAGTATAGGCGTCAAAGTACTGGACGAGCTGCCGCCCTGTCTTGCGCGTGTAGCCCACGGACATGGCGATCATGTCGCCGTACTCGTCAAAGAGAGGGTAGAGGTCGTCTCCCAGCATGGGGGAAAAGTTGCGGCATCTGAACTTCAGGGGGCTCTCAAAGCCGTACTGGTTGTGGCGGTTCTCCGTGGCGTACCACAGTGTCAGCACCTCGCACCCTGCGAACAACATGTTGCACCGCTCAATGTTCACGCTGTCGATACGGTTGCGGTCGTATATTGCCTCCAGGTATGAGGCAATCTCCTTCTGTTTGTCGTTCTCTGGCTTGTAGACTCTTTTCACCGGGATGCCGCACACGAGCTCGGTCATGCGCTTTGCCGCCAGCTTCTGGAGACCGCACGTGATGCGCGTCACGGGTTCCACACCGTCGGACGTTACGGTGTCGGGGTACTTGCCCTTGTCCATTACGGGGTGCTGCTTGGGGTCGTACTCCCTGCCCAGTCCGTGTACGCCTCCCCAGACGGGGACGCAGATAGTCTTCTCTTTCAGCGCGTCGATTGTAGCTTCCGCCGTCCGTCCGCCTTTGAGAATTTCGTCGATTGTGATCATCGTTTCTTCTTTTTTGTTGTTGGTTGCCGTTATTGGTTGGTTGTGTGTGTCATCTGTGTATGCGCCCAGCTATGCGGCTGAGGTCTATGCGCTGTCGGTTCTGCCGTTTCTCCACCGTCCCGGTCAGCGCGTCTGGCGCATCGTCGTGGTTGTTGCCGCCTTCCTTCTGGTACTGCGTGATTGCCTTGTGGAACTGCGGCCACAGCGTCTCCCAGCGAAGGGGGAAAAGGCAAAGGTTCTGCACGTCGTTGCTGTGCTCGAAGATACGCACCGCCTTGTTCTGCGTCTGTGCGAAGAAGGAGAAGGCGGTGTGGTCGTTGCCCAGCGCGCGGCAGTTGTCCGCCACCTTGCGCCCGAAGCCCCTGCCGCCGTTGTTGCTCTCCACGGTGCACTCGTCCACGGCGTAGCGCGTGAGCCTCCGCGCCGTCTCGCTCTCGGTGGTCTCCATCGGGGCTTGAGTGTAGTACACGTCGCGAATGTAGTTACCGAGCTCCGTCTCGGTGTATATGATGCAGCAGAGGTAGTCCTTTCCGGTGTCGGCGGTGTCTATGTACGCCTTTACGCGGCTTTGCCGTGTGACGGGAATGACTTCGAACGTCTGGAAGCCTCGCTCGTACATGAGGCCTTCAAGCGGTTTCGGGTTCTGCATGTACTGCGTTTCAAAGACGAAGGCGTTTTTCTCGCGCAAGTCGTGCAGCTCGTCCAGCGTGTGTTTGAACTCCCACAGCGCGCGCTCTTCCCCGTCCTCGTCCGTCTCTATGACGGGAAGGCTCAACACCTCCCATTCGTTGGGCTCCAGGCGCGTCAGGTAGCCGCAGAGGTCGTCGGTGTCCAGCCGCTGCATGATTATCACGATGGGCGTGCGGCGGCTGTTGACGCGGTTGCGGATTGTGGTCTCGAACTTCTGGTTCACTTTCTCGCGGACGAGCTCGGAACGAGCGTCGTCGGGCTTGATGGGGTCGTCAATCACTATTGCGCCGCCGAAGGTTCCCTCGTCGCTTATGCACGAGAGGCCGTCCACCTCGGCGGAGAGCTCGTCGTCCTCCTCCCTGTCCACCGCACCCGCGCCAAAGCCCGTCACCTGCCCCGCGGAGCTCACGGCGTAGAGTCCGCCGCCATCGGCGGTGTACCACTTGCGGCTGTTGACGCTCAGCGGCATCGTGCCGGGGAACAGACGGCGGTACGCCTCGTCGCGTATGATGGCCTGCACTCCGCTGGAGTTGTCGCGCGCCAAATCGTCGCTGTACGAAAGGTGTATAAATTTGGCTTTCGGGTTGACGGCCAGCCCCAGCGCAATGAAGTTTTTCACGGCGAGCTCCGTCTTGCCGTAGCGCGGCGCAATGTTGATGATGAGGCGCGTGCACTTGCCCGAAAGGACGCGGTCCAGTGCCTCGGCTATACGAACATGATGCCGGCCGACGACAAACTTGCGTTTGTACAGCCGCTTGAAAAAAAAGCGCGTGAAGTTGAGCGTGCCTTGCAGCGTCCACGTCTTGACGATATCTATGTCGCGGTATTGTTCCATCGTGTCTCCTTCCTTTCCGTCAGCAGTCCTTTTCCAGCTCTTTCATCAGCTCGGCGGCTTCCTCCTTGGACAACGTGCGCGCCGCGAAAAGGTCGCCGCCGTCCGCTCCCGTGTGTTCCACTCGCTGCACGGCCTTACCGTACAGCTTGTCGCTGAGTCCGCCCACGGTGTACGTCTTGCCTGAGCCCATCTCAATGATGATGGCCCGTGCGTAAGTCCTCGCCAGCGCAGGGGCGGTCTCGTCCTTGGCCAGTGCCTTCAACGACGGCAAATCAAAGGTGAGGAGCGTCTCGTACCACTCCGCCATCTCCATTGCGCCTATACCGTGGTATAGCTTGGCCTTTTTCTTGCCGAGGATTTTCTCGCGGAACTCCCTGACGCGGTTCTTCGGGCGCCCCTTGGGATTGCCGCTCTGCCCTTTCACCCACCTCGGTGCGGTGAGGTTCTGTTCTTTGTTCCACCTCGGTGCGGTGAGGTCCTGTTCTTTTTCCATCGTTCGTGTGTTTTTGTCTCTCTCTCCAGCGTGTACGCTGAAAGGGCGAAGGGAGTGCCTGAAAGCGCCCCCTCTGCCCCTGCGCCCTTAGAACGGCGCACCGTAGGACTCAGACTGCTGCGCCTGCCTCTTTGCGATTGCCTTTCCCCTGCGCCTGCTCGCCGCGGTACTGCCCTTGATTTGGCTGCCGCCTAAGCCTCCATGGCTTCCGCTGTCTTCACCTGTGCGGACTGTCGTACGTGCCATCATAACCTCCTTTTTTTAGCTGTTAGACTTTCGTTTTGTGAACTCTTCCCATAGCAGCGTGTGCCTTATGGGTTTCCTTATCGTGGCGTATGTATCCAGTATCTTCGTAAAATTTTCTTCGTAGAAGTCGTAAAGCTCGGGATTTTCTTCCACCGTGAACTGTTCTATGTTGCCGCTGCTGCGCAGGTTCGCG
>CAVHNA010000040.1:15409-16232 GCA_963637205.1 Bacteroidaceae bacterium | reverse complement strand
TCACAACTCAATGCTATCAGTACCATCCTATCATTGTAGGATGGGAGATGGCGTAGGCCCGTTGACATTGCTGAATAGTTACGTGAATGTGCATCAAAACATAATTTTACTTAATTCGGCAAACCAAAGTGTAGTTATCTCAAATAATAAACGTACCTTTGTCTGTCATTTAATGAAATGTATATCATACAGGATGTGGGGACATAAAAATATACTCAGAAGTCTTTCGGCATGGCTGATTGTCTGCCTGCCGTTGTTGATGGGCTCGTGTATCAAGGAAGAGGAAGAGGCACTTGACGACTATTGTTATATTTCAGCCGTCTCACTGGGCATGGTGAATAGGGTGCAGATGTCGGGAGACAGTTGTATCAGCACCACATATTCTGGCACATACTTCCCCATGACCATCAACCACAAGACCCTTACCATAGAGAATCGGGACTCGCTCTTGTATGGTTCCGACCTCAGTGCCGTGCTTGTCAGCATAACTTATGATGGTGGTTATCTCGCTTATCGTACCAAAACGGAGGCCGGTGACGGGCAGTGGAATGAGTATAGCAGTTCTGACAGCATGGATTTGAGCGCTCCTGTGGAATTGTACCTGATGTCTAACGATACACGTAGCAACCGCATCTATACTTTGAAAGTGAATGTGCACCAACAAGAAGGAGACTCTCTCTACTGGACTAGGGTGGACAGTTTGGCGGATGGAACCGGTTTTGCGGCCATGTCCGAAACTAAAGCTGTGGTACTTGGCGGCAAAGTGACGGTTTTGGGTAAGAAGGGAGCGGGGTATGTAGTGGGCAAACGCTCAGAACTGAAG